>JBBRDP010000022.1:0-26579 GCA_038203795.1 Gemmatimonadales bacterium | reverse complement strand
CAGCACGTTCACAATTCGACTGCCGCTCGCGGCGACGACTATCGACCAGTCGGCCGCATCGTCTGCTGATCAGGGGGGGCCGGCCGCAGCCCATCCGGCTGGTCGGCGCGTGCTCGTCGTGGATGACAACGTCGATGGGGCGGAGAGCCTGGCCATAGTGCTGCAGATCTCGGGGTATAAGACCGAAACCGCGCACAGCGGGCCGGAGGCGCTGAAAACCGCTCTGGTGTTCAGGCCGGACATCGTCTTTCTCGACATCGGGTTGCCAGCCGGAATGGACGGGTACGAGGTGGCGCGGCGGCTGCGGGCTGACCCGCACACCGCCGCCACGGTGCTTGTGGCGTTAACGGGTTGGGGGAGCGAGGACGACAAGCGAAAGAGCGCCGCCGCCGGATTCGACTGCCATCTGACGAAGCCCGTCGGTGCGGACGCCGTGCAGGCCGTACTGGCCCGATTCTCGACGATTGCGGCGGACGATGGTGTGCGGGAATGAAGCGCCGTCCGGCGGCGGGCGCACTACGGCCGCACCGCCTGCACCGCCCGATTGAGCTTCTGTAGCACGGGCCGAATCTCGGCCTCGTTCTCGTACACCTCTCGGATGATCTGCCGTGCGTCGGCTTTCGAGATGAGTTCGCCACGCGCCAGCAGCGCCTGCTCCAGCTTGCGCGCATCGGTCTCGAGTCGGATGGCTTTCGCCGCACCAGGAATGCCGGCGATGGTGATCGTGACGAGCAGTGCGATCGCTGTTCGGAACGAGAAGTAGCGTCCAGGCTTCTGGCTGAGTACGCACCCCACGATCTGGCCGGCCAACCGCGATTTCCTGACCGACTGCATAGACACTGCGTCCGGTTCGAAGCCCAACACCTCGTTCGGATGGAACAGCAGCACCTCCACGATCACCCGCCACAGGGTCGGGGCGCAGCGCTTCAGCACCGTGCGCACCTCGAGCGCTACCGACAGCACTTCGAGCACCGCGTGGACCGTGTGCTGATTGTCCACGTACAGCTTGAGCAGGTTCAATCCCTTGAACACATACCTCGCCGGCCCGACCATCGACGCGATGCCCATAATGACGGCCGCTTCATGTTCAGCCAGCAGCACTGTGCCGCGCGCGCCCTTCGCACCCTCGATGTAGCCGGAGTAGCGCACCGTTTCCCGGAATCCCGTGCGCGTCTGCGCGAAAAAGGCGTTGCGGCGCGGTCCCTCGAGTTGCAGGTATACCACGGCTTGCGCCAGCACTTCGTAGATGAGACGCACATCGTCGCGACCGAGTGACCACTGCTGCCCCGCGCGCACCGGTTCATCGTCGCGCTGGCCATCCACGCCCCATAAATTCTGCGTACCGAACTGAATGAGGTGGTATTCGGCCGGGGGAATCTCGCGCGGTTCGTGCGGCGAGCCGCGATGCTCGGGAGGCAGTTCGCCCTTGACCGGAGTCGCAGCGGGCACCGACGGAGCGGCTACCGGAACGACGGGCGCCGTGGGCTTGGGTGTGGAAGCGAGCGCGTCGCGCAGCTTGCCGCGGGTAGCGTCGCCGACAACACCATCCACCGTGATGCGGGCGCGTTCCTGAAAGCCGCGCACCGCCTCGGCTGTGAGGCGCCCGAACGCGCCGTCCACCGCCAGCACAGGCATGGATGGCGTGCGCCACGAGGCCGGTAGCGCGTTGAGCTGCGTCTGGAGCTCGGTCACCTCGGCGCCGCGGGAGCCGCGACGGAGCAGCGTCATCGTAGAAGGCATATCAGGGAAGGTTGGGGACGGGAGGCCAAGGGCTGCGACGGAGACGACCGGACGGCTCGCCTCCCACCACCTGTTCGGGCGTCAACGGAAGGCGGAGCCCGCCACGGGTGTCATGCCTACGCACGGTGACGGGCATGTGCGTTCGCCCGGTAGCTTCGCTTCATGTCGGGTGTGGCGCCCTTGCGCCCGCCCAGATACAGAACTATTGTACAAACATACAGATCGGAGGATTCCTATGGCCGCCCGCAAGCTCAGCCCCAAACGCGCCGCAAAAGCTGCGGCCATTGGGGGTGCCGTCCCAGCGTCAACACAGAAATCGCCGTATCCCACCTCGGCGAAGCGCCCCGCACGCGTGGCTGACGGCGCGCTTGCGTCGGCTGATCAGGTGGTGCACTTGCCCGGGCACTACGGCGAGATTGCCGAGGGGCGCGGTAGCGGTGAGGTGCGCCGCAAGAACCTGAACATCGATCAGGGCCTGCTCGACCAGGCGCGCCGTGTGCTGGGTGTGCGCACCGAAACCGAAGCGGTCGAGCTGGGGCTCGGCGCGGTGATCGAGCTGGTAGAGTTCCATCGGGACATGCTCGACGGGTTCGACCGCCTCATGGCGAGCGGTGGTTTCCAGCACGACACCGACGAGGAGCGCGACTTCTCGGGTTTCGTCTCGGCGTCGGGCGCTCGCTAGTCTCGGGGCGCGGCGTGTACATCCTCGACACCAACCTGTACGTCGAGGCCGCGCGGAGCCACTCGTTCCGCGCGGCGTTGCGCGCCTTTCTTGTCCGCGCCGGACCGCACGTGTTGGCCAGCACCGTGGTCATTCACGAGTTGCTGGTGGGCGCCAACACGAAAGCGGCGCAGGACGCCGTCGAGCGCGACGTGGCCGCGCCGTTTCAGCGGTTCCTGCGCTGTATTGGTACCGATGCGCTGGTCTGGCGCGAGGCGGCGCTCATCACGCGAGCGATCGCGGCGAACAAGGGGCACAACGAAATGCTCAAGTCTGCGAGCTTTCGACATGACATCCTCATCGCCGCGAGCTGCCGTCGCGTGGGAGCGACGCTCATCACCGCGAACCGGCGCGACTTCACGCTGATCGCTGAGGTGCGTGGATTGCATTTTCTGACGGAGTTCCCGACGTAGTCGGCATGTTGATGTGCTCGTGCCCACGGCCCATACTTCGCGCACCATGATCACGACGCGCCCGGCGGCCACCGCATCATCCACCACGACGGCGTTCCAGCGCGGTCGCGCGCTGGCGTGTTCTGTGTTGTCGCTGCTCGCGATGTCGGTCGTGCTCTCGTCGTGCGCGCGCGGTGATACCTCGAACGTGGAGCCGCTGCTCGTCTTCGCCGCGTCCGATCTGCGCGATGCGCTCTCGGAAGTCGCGCGCGACTATCGTGAGGCTGGAGGCGACAGTGCGGTGTTGGTCTTTGGATCCACCGGTGATCTGGCCACACAAATCGCAAACGGCGCGCCTGCCGATCTGTTCTTTGCGGCCAATGCCGAGGCGGTCGATGCGCTCGCGGAGCGTGGCAGTATCGTGGACAGTACGCGCGAGGTGTATGCCATCGGTCGTCTGGCCGTGATTGCCCGGTGCACGAGTGCGGACACCAGTCGCGATCGCGCAACGGGCGCAGCGAGCGACGGCCCCAGCGGTGTGTGCCCGCGCCTCTCGTTGACCGATCTGTTATCCGATAGCCTGCGCACCATCGCCATCGCCGATCCGGCGCACGCGCCATACGGACGGGCCGCGCAGCAGGCACTCGAAGCTGCCGGCGTATGGGAGGGTGTGAAGTCGAAATTGATCCTCGGTGCAAATATTTCCCAGGCCGAGATTTTTGTCACGAGTGGCAACGCCGATGCAGGGATCGTCGCGTTGTCGCTGTTGAAGCGTGGCGTTCAGCGCGTGTACTCGCCTGTTGATAGTTCGCTGCATGCCCCGTTGATGCAGACGGTCGCGATTGTTTCCCGGAGTACGCGTCAGAGCGCCGCTCGCGCATTCGTGACGTACATGCAGAGCGCAGTGGGTCGAGCGGTCATGGATCGCTACGGATTTTCGCCACCGCCCCCTGCCGGTGCGTCGCATGATTCGTGATCACGCCCCCATGCCGGTGCCGCGTGTGATTTGGGCGCATCCCCTCGTTCCCGTGGCGTGCATGATTCGTTGTGCGTACGCACGCACCGGTTGACTGACGTGGACTCGATCGATCTGTTTCCGATTCGTCTCTCGCTGATCGTGGCGCTATCAGCCACGTTGCTCGCGTTGCTGCTGGGCGTACCCGTCGCGTGGTGGTTGTCACGAAAACGATTCGTCGGACGCTCGCTGCTCGAAGTGCTGGTGCTGCTGCCCATGGTGCTGCCGCCTACGGTGATCGGCTACTATCTGCTGCTCACCGTTGGCCGCGAGAGTCTGCCTGGTCGTGCGATCGAATCACTGTTCGGCGCGCCGATTGTGTTCACCGCGACGGCTGCGGTACTCGCCACGTTCGTGGCGGCGGCACCGTTTCTTGTACGCGCGGCGCAGGGCGGCTTTGAACAGGTCGACCCGGTATATGAAGACGCGGCCCGCACACTTGGTCGCTCCGAAATTGCGGTCTTCTTCACGGTGACGATGCCACTGGCGTGGCGGGGCATTCTGGCCGGGACCACGCTGTGTTTCGCGCGCGCCATGGGCGAGTTCGGCGCGACGCTGATGCTCGCCGGCAACATTCCGGGCCGCACACAAACGGCCAGTCTCGCCGTGTACGATGCGGTGCAGGCAGGGAATGTGGAGCGTGCGCTGGCGCTGTCGTTGCTACTCACGGCCGTGACGGGCGGTGCGTTGCTGCTGCTGACGCGCGTCGGCCGAACGCGCACGCGCCAGCATGACGGAGCAGCGCAATGAGCGACGGGTCGCGCAATCCATCGAGCCATGTCTCGCGCGCCACATCAAGTGAAGCCTCGGAGAGCGCATTGAGCGCCACACCGAATAACCCCGGCACGCTTTCCGTAGCGATTCGACGGGAGTTTCCAGGCTACACACTCGACGTTGCCTTCAGCGCCACGCGCGGTGTCACGGCACTGCTCGGCCCGTCCGGGGCAGGGAAGACGCTGACCTTGCGTGCGATCGCCGGGTTGCTTCGACCCACCGGTGGCCGCATTGTCCTGCACAATCACGTGCTGTTTGATGCCGCGCATAACATCCATGTGCCGTCGCGAGATCGACGGGTAGGCTTTGTGTTTCAGCAGTACGCGCTGTTCCCGCATCTCACCGTTGCTGAGAACATCGCGTACGGATTGCACGGCCAACCACAGGCGGAACGCGCGGCACGCGTCGATGAGATGCTCTCGCTGGTTGGCCTGATCGACTTCGGTGCACGTCTCCCGCGCGCGTTGAGTGGTGGGCAGCAACAACGCGTGGCGCTGGCGAGATCGCTCGCGCCCAAGCCGTCACTGCTGCTGCTCGATGAACCCCTCGCCGCGCTCGATGCCCCACTTCGCCAGCGACTCGGTGCCGAGCTGCGCGCGATCCATGAACGGACCGGGGTGCCCATGGTGCTGGTGACGCACGACCCGGACGAGGCGAGCCGGATCGCCGATTCGGTGGTCTACATCGACGCGGGGCGCGTGCGTGTTGGGCCAGCTGACGACGCCAGCGAAGAGCTGCGCGCCCGTTGACTGCGGTGCGCGAGACCGTTTGTCAGCGTTTCCCGCACAAGGTGGCTGAATCGCCCCGACGGAGAAACGGAGGCGGTTCGTGCGAGATTGCAGGATGAACGTTTCTTCGCTGCTTCGTGCGCTCCCGATTTTTTCCGAACTGAGCGCTCCGGACCTTGGCCACCTCGCCACGCGCTGTGTCACGCGCACGGTGGGTGCCGGACAGGTGTTGTTCGCTACCGATGATGTCTGTCGCGGTCTCCATGTGGTGGAGTCGGGACGTGTCCGGGTGTACCGTTTAAGTCCCGATGGTCGTGAACAGGTGTTGCAGATCGAGGGGCCGGGGCGTTCGGTCGGCGAGTTGCCCTTGTTCGACGGCGGCACGCATCCGGCCTCGGCGATCACGCTTGAGGAGACGCGGCTCGTGTTTTTGCCGCGCGAAGATTTTGACGAACTCTGTCGGACGCAGCCTACCGTAGCGCACGCCGTCATTCAGTCGCTCGGTCGTCAGTTGCGACATCTCGTGAATGTCACCGAGACACTCGCGTTTCGCGATGTCGCGGCGCGGCTGGCGATGTTGCTCTCCAGTTACGCCGATCGCATCGGTGTGCCCACGATGGAAGGCATGGTGCTCACCTTGCATCGCACACAGGCCGAGCTGTCGCTTGAGATCGGTGCCGCGCGCGAATCAGTATCGCGCGCATACCGGCAGCTGCGCGATCGCGGCATGATCGAAATGCTGAGTGATCATCGCCTACGCATTCCCGACCTCGAGCGGCTCCGTGCCATGGCGCGCGGTGGTTGAGCTGAGCACATAGTCGATCACATCAATCGCGCGATAGCTCGTCCGACCGTTCACAAACTCGCGCATTGCCAGGAGTGTGTCACCGCTGGTGAGCAGTGGCAGCTCCACGCGTCCGTCGGTGCGCAGCTGCGGGTGCCCCACATCAGCCACCAGCCCGTTGCACAAACAGCGTCGACCCACAGTGTCGGCCAAGTCACCACCTTTGGCGACGTAGGTGTCAACCGGCTCCGCAGCGCAGCGATATCCGACGCCACCACTCGCTGTACGATACGCACTGCGCAGATAGCCCAGATCGCACACCCGCTCACGATCGTCGTCTTGCGAATCAATGCTGTCCACATCCACGAGTTTGAACGGATATCCGGTTGGGGACGCGCGCGGATCGGTGAGAATGTGCACTTCATCACGCGCCAGCGCCGTGAGCACCTGCGCCTTGAGCGTCGCGGTGATGCCCGACTCATCGGCGTAGGCAAACAGCGTCCCCACCTGAATGCCGGCCGCGCCCGCGTCGAGGGCGTGCTGCAGCCCTTTGGGCGATCCAGCGCCGCCGGCCACCCAGAACGGCAAGCCGAGTGCACGCAGCTTGACGAGGTCCACCACATCGCGCTCGCCGTAGATCGGCTCGCCCGCGTTGTTGAGTTGCATTGGCCCGCGCGGTGGCGCGTTGTGCCCACCGGCAGTCGGTCCCTCCACGATGAAGCCGTCGACACGTCCGTTCGCTTTGCGTGCGAGCGTGGTGGCGAGTGAGTTCGCCGAGACGATCGGCACAAATTGCGGGCGACGCATGGGCGCGGGAAGCGTCGTCCAGTGTACGGCCGGATCGAACGTGAGCTGCTCCATCTCACCTCGAGCCAGACCGTCGACATCGAAACGCACAGTGGCCGAACGATGCTCGGCGAATGCATCGAGCGCGCCCGGCATCTCGCCCGGAATTCCGGCTCCCATGAACACATAGTCCACGTTGGCCAGCATCGCGCCGTAGAGCGACGCAAGATTCGGCATCTGAATCTTGGTGAGCAGATTGATGCCCACCACACCCGGATGATTCTCCTTGGCGAGATAGACCTCAACAAAGTTCGCCAGCATCGTCAGCTGCTGTCGGCGCACGCTCATGTGTTGCTTGTACATCGGCAGCGTCACGTAGGGTGTGCCCTCGGGCCGGCCGCCGGCCAGATGGAAACGATCCAGCGCATCGTTCGACGCGGCGGGCATCGGAAACTGCGCCATCGCCCGTCGAACATGACCACCTGCATCACCGTCTTGTAGTCGACGCACGAGCATGGTGTCGATCGCGGTGCCGGAGACAACGCCGAGTTGGCCCGCCATGGACACCGCGCGGGCGAGCTGCCAGTTCGAAACACCGACGCCCATGCCGCCCTGAATGATTTTCGGAAGACCGGTGTCGGTTGCAAAGTGCGGGGAGATGGACATGCGAGGAGCATACCGCCTACGGGAGGCGAGCCAGGTGACGGTTGTCACACGGTGCACTCCGGCGGTACAGCGGACGTCATCGTTTTTTCATTCAGCCTTCATCAACTCGTCATCGACGGTTCACCGTTCGCTCACGCGCGCGTCATGAGCGCCTCACGAAGTGGTGGCATTGGTGTAGCGCGCGATCGGAGAGGCCGATGGCGCGTCACACTTCGGAGGCTCGCATGCTGAATACGCTGCTCGAATCGTCTGCTGTTGCCCCGCGTCGTCGCGTCAGTTCCATCGTCTCACTGGTGCTGCACGTGGGAGTGGGTGCCGCGATCGTGGTGGCATCCAGTCGCGCCACGGAACTGCCGGCCCACGAACCGGCGGAGGCCATCGTGTACATGGCACCGCCTCCCGAGCTCACGCCGCCAACGCCCGTCGCGCCAACACCGGTCGCGCCAACGCCGGCCAGCGCGGACGCATCAAGCGCCGCAGCGCCTCCCTCGCCGGCGACTCCAACGGCGCCGGTGTTTGTCGCACCAGACTTCGTACCGCTGTCCATCCCGGACATCAATCTGTCGCGGGCCGTCACCGATGCGAACGATTTCTCGTCGCGACGCGCCCCCGCCGCATCGGCCGGCAGCGGTGACGGCTCCGCGCTGGGTGCGCTGGGGAGCGGCGATGGCGTGTGGACGGCACTGCAGGTCGACAAAGCGGTCGCGGTTCGCCCCGGATCGCCCACGCCCCTGTATCCCGAGGTGCTGCGCAGTGGCTCGGTCCCGGGCTCGGTGCGAGCGCGCTTTGTGGTGGATTCCACGGGTCGCGTGGACTTTACGCGCCTGACGATTGTGCAGAGTGATCACGAGCTGTTCACGCGGGCGGTGAAGGTGGCGCTCCGCAAAATGCGCTACGTGCCCGCTGCGGTGGGTGGCCGGCCGGTGGCCCAGCTGGTCGAGCAATCATTCGTGTTTGAGATCAATCGATGACGATCTTTTTTGCCTCACGCCGCGAAAGTCCGTAGCTTTCAGGCGGTGCGCCGCTCTGGCGCGTTCCTGTACCCCCGCCCGCCCTGGAGGCCGGTCATGTCTTTTGGTGACTTCCTGAAGAAGCAATTCATCGACGTCATTCATTGGACCGAGGATGGTCCGGGTGTGCTCATGGAGCGCTTCCCCATGCGCGACATGGAAATCCAGAATGGCGCCTCGCTCACGGTGCGCGAGTCGCAGATGGCGCTGTTCGTGAACGAAGGCAAAGCGGCCGATGCGTTTGCGCCTGGGTTGTACAAGCTCGACACCAACACGCTGCCGCTGCTCACGAATCTCAAGAACTGGGACAAGCTGTTTCAGTCGCCGTTCAAGAGTGATCTGTACTTTTTCTCCACGCGATTGCAAACCAATCAGCGTTGGGGCACACAGCAGCCCATCACGATTCGTGACGCCGAGTTTGGCGCGGTGCGTCTGCGCGGGTTTGGTGTGTACAGCTACCGCCTGGTGAATCCGTTGGCGTTCCACACCAACATCGCGGGCACGCAGGCCCAGTACTCGGCGAGTGAACTGGAACCGCAGTTGCGCAACGCGGTGATCACGTCGTTCACCACTGCGTTCGCGAAGTCGCAGGTGCCGTTTCTGGATATGGCGGCCAATCAGGCGGCGGTGGCCACGATCATCGCTGCCGAACTCGCGCCGCAGTTTGCAGCGTACGGCCTCGAACTCGCCAGCTTCACGGTCGAGAACCTGTCGCTGCCCGACGAGTTGCAGAAGCGTTTGGACGAGCGCATCTCCATGAACATGGTGGGCGACCTGCGGCAGTATGCGCAGTTCCAGGCCGCGCAGGCGATCCCGATCGCGGCCGCCAATGAAGGTGGTATCGCCGGGATGGGCGTTGGTCTCGGCGCAGGTGTTGGCATGGGTGCGATCATGGCCGATGCCATGCGTTCGGCCACTGGACTGGCGGCTCCGGCTTCTCCCGCCGCACCGGCCGCTCCCGCTGGCGTGCCGCCGATCGCCGCAGCTGCAGGGGCCGCCGCTGCGGTCAGCGGCGAGACGAAGTTCTGCATTCACTGCGGCAAGTCGATCCCGGCAGTGGCGAAGTTCTGCGCCATCTGCGGCGGTGCGCAGTCCTGATTTCGCACGCACGTCGCGCTGATGCCCTGCACGGCATGACCGGTTCCGAGTGGATTGTTGAGGCGTTCGGTTGTGACACCGAGCGCCTCACCAGTGTCGTCGCGTTGCAGCACGTGTTCGATGCCGTGGTGCACGAACTGACACTGCATCCGGTTGGCAGTGCGCACTGGCATCAGTTTCCAACGCCCGGAGGCATTACGGGCATGTGGCTGCTCGCGGAATCGCATCTCACCGTGCACACGTTCCCCGAGTACGCGTCGGTGTGCCTCAACCTGTTCTGTTGCACGCCGCGTGACGCGTGGGACTGGAATGCGCGACTCGCCACGCTGCTTGGCGCATCACGGGTCACGGTGCGGGTGGTCGAGCGCGCCTATGGCGCGGTGAGCCCGGCGCCCTCGCCGGTGCACGCGTGAGCCGCGCCGCATGACCGCTCCGGCCCCACACGCCACAGGTTGCCCGAACTGTGGCGCGCCGATCCGCTTTCGCTGGGCGCAGGCCGTGCAGACCACGTGTGATTTTTGCAAGTCGGTGCTCGTGCGACAGGGGCTCGATCTCGAGCGCGTTGGTCAGCAAGCGGAGTTTCCAGTGACTGGTTCTCCGATTCAACTTGGTCTCGAAGGGCGCTGGGGTGCGCGTTCGTTTGTCGTTGTTGGTCGACTCACGTACGAGTGGTCGCGCGGGCGGTGGAACGAGTGGTACTGTCGCGTGAGTGACGGCAGCAGCGCCTGGCTTTCCGATGCGCAGCTGGAGTACGCGATGACCGTGGAGGTGGCCCCCGGTCGGCCGCTCCCCGATCCGTCGACGCTGAGCGAGGGGGATCGGGTGATCACCGATCAGGCGCGGTACACCGTGGCCAGTCTCTCGCAGGCGGCGTACGTGGGTACCGAGGGCGAGCTGCCGTTCACCACAAGCGATCGTTCGCTCTGCTGGTTCGCCGATCTCATCGCTGAGGACGGCCGCTTTGCGACGCTCGACGGCAGCGAGACGCCACCGTTGTTGTTCGCCGGAGACTACATCTCGTGGGGTGCATTGCAGGCCACCGGTGCGCGCGAGTTCGCCGGATGGTGAAGGCGTCGGCGCTGTCCTGTCCAAGCTGCGGTGCGTCCATCACGTTGCACGCGGAAGGATGGGCCGTCACCGTGGCCTGCGCGACCTGCGGTTCGGTGCTCGACGCGCTCGATCCCAACTTGCGGATTCTGCAGCGACACGCCGAACGCATCACCTTCACGCCCAAAATTCCGCTCGGCACACGCGGTACGATTCGCGGTGTGCCGTACGAGGCGATCGGTTGCCAGCGCGTGACGATCACGGTGGAAGGTGTGGACTATTCATGGAGCGAGTACGTCTGCTTTAATCCGTATCACGGCTTCATGTACCTCTCCGAATACGAGGGACACTGGAATGTGATCGAGAAGTTACGCCAGCGTCCTGAGGAGCCGTCACGCATTGGTCGGGCGGTGGTCAAGCTCAACGATCGCACCTTCCATCATTTCCAGAGTGCGCAGGCGCGCACCGCGTTCGCCCTGGGCGAGTTCCCGTGGGAGCTGCGCGTTGGAGACACGGTCAACGCACGCGACTTTACCTCGCCGCCGTTTCTGTTGTCCGCCGAAGGCACGGACCTCGAGACCACCTGGTCGCTCGGCACCTACACCGAGCCGGCGGAGATCGCCCGCATGTTCGGCCTGCCATCGCTCGGCAAGAGTCCAACCGGTGTGTTCGCGAATCAGCCCAACTCGCATGTGCGCGGCGCACGGCTGATACGCCGAGCTGGCGTCGCACTGCTGGGCGTGTGGCTGCTGATGCTCGTGGGCGGTGTGCTGATGGCACGAAACGAATCCGTGTTCGACGGCAGTTTTACCTACGATCGCACGCTCGGCGAAACGAATGCGCTCGTGACGGAACCGTTTGAACTCACCGGACGCAGTGCAAATGTGCAACTTGAGTTTCAGACGGATCTGAAGAACGATTGGGTGTATTTCGCTCTGGCGCTCATCAACAATGAGACCGGACAATCGCGCGACTTCGGAACGCAGGCGAGTTTTTACTCGGGGACCGACAGCGATGGGAGCTGGAGTGAAGGCTCTCGTACATCCGGCGTGACGCTGGCCAGCGTTCCCGCAGGCCAGTACCTGCTGCGCATTGCGCCGGAGGGTGGCGAGTCGGTGGGTAATCTGGTGCGGTACAGTGTGCGCGTGAAACATGACGTACCGTCATACCTGCTGTATTTCCTCGCGCTGGCGGCGCTCGTGGCGCCGATGGTGATCGCGTGGTTTCCCGCCATTGGTTTCGAGAACCGGCGCTGGATGGAGAGCGATCACGAGGGAACGATGCTGTCCTTCCCACCTGATGAGGCGACGACATGATTCGTACCGTGATGTACGCGGTGTACGGAGTCGCGGTCTTGGGCCTGCTCGGCACGGCCCAGTATCGTGGCTGGAGCTTTACGAGCGGTGACAAGGCGACGGTTGATCCACAGTCGGTGCGCGCCAATCCCGGTGCCTATCGATCCCCGTACTACATTCCGGGGCGTACGCTCCGCGGCAAGTAGAGGAGAAGTCCACAGTGGAATACAACCTCATGCAGAACGTGACCACAGCGGCGGTCTTCGCCGGTCTCGGTGTCGTGTTGTTCGTTGTCGCGTTCATCATTCTCGATCTGCTCACACCGGGAAAACTGTGGGAAGAGATCGGCGAAAAACGCAATGTGGCGGCCGCGATCCTGATGGGCTCGGCGGCGCTGGCGCTGGGCATTATCGTCGCGGCCGCGATTCATTGACACACCGCGGTTGGGGCGTGGCACGGAGGTATAGCGCATGAATGCGGCCCTGTTTGCGACCGTCTGTCTGATCGCAGCGTGCGGGCTCATTTATGAGCTCGTGGCCGGTGCGCTGGCGTCATACCTCCTCGGTGACAGCGTCACGCAATTCTCCACGATCATCGGCACGTATCTGTTCGCGATGGGCATTGGCAGCTGGCTCTCGCGCTTCATTGTGCGTGGTGTCGTCGTACGATTCGTACTCATCGAGCTACTGGTCGGCATCGTTGGCGGATTCTCGGCGCTGGTGCTGTTCCTCTCCTTCACGTGGACCGACGCGTTCCGTCCGGTGCTGTACGCCACGGTGACGTTGATCGGGACGCTGGTTGGCCTCGAAATCCCGCTGCTCATGCGCATCATGCGACAGCGGTTTTCATTCAAGGACGTGGTCGCGAACGTGCTCACGTTCGACTACGTGGGTGCGCTCGCGGCGTCGCTGCTGTTTCCGTTGCTGCTCGTGCCGCGTCTCGGGCTGATTCGCTCAGCGCTGCTGTTTGGCCTGGTGAACGTGCTCGTGGCACTGTGGAGCACATGGCTGTTCCGTGATGAGCTTCCGCAGCGGCGCACGCTGCAGCTGATGTGCCTGGTGTCGGCGTGCGTGCTCGGCGCCGGCCTGTGGAAAGGGCAGGCGATTACCACGTTCGCCGAAGAGGGGATGTACGCCGACCCCGTGATTCTCGCCAAGGACACGCGCTACCAGCGCATCATTCTCACGAACTGGAAGGATGATCTCCGCCTGTATCTGAACGGACATCTCCAGTTCGCGTCGCGCGATGAATACCGGTATCACGAGGCGCTGGTGCATCCGGGGCTGGCGGCGCTACCGCAGGCGACACGTGTGCTCGTGCTGGGCGGCGGCGACGGGCTCGCCGTGCGTGAGGTCCTCAAGTATCCGCAGGTGGAACGTGTCACGCTCGTGGATCTCGATGAAGGCATGACGTCACTCTTCGCCACGCACGATCGGCTCACGGCATTGAACAATGGTGCGCTGCGCGACGCGCGCGTGACCGTAGTGAACGCCGACGCCTTCGTGTGGCTCGATCAGCACAACGGTACCTTCGACTTTATTGTGATCGATTTTCCGGACCCGTCGAACTATCACGTGGGAAAGTTGTACACCAGCGCGTTCTACCGACTGGCGCGACAACATCTCGCGGAAGACGGATTTATCGCCGTGCAGTCGACGTCGCCGCTTTTTGCGCGGCAGTCGTTCTGGAGCATTGTGGCCACGCTCGACGGTGCCGGGCTGCGTACGTATCCGTACCATGTGTACGTGCCCAGTTTCGGCGAGTGGGGATTTGTGATCGCCGGTGCGGTGCCGTATCAACCGCCGCATTCACTGCCGGATGGGCTGCGCTATCTCACCGCCAATGCGATCCCGGCGCTCTTTGATTTTCCGGTGGACATGGCTCGCGTTGACGCGTTGCCCAACCGACTGAACAATCAGGTGCTGGTGCGCTACTACGAACAGGAGTGGGAGGCGATCAACCGCTGATGCAGACGTCTGACGGTGGTTCGTCGCGTCGCGCATTTCTCGCGCGGTTGGCAGCCGGACTCGCGGTGGCGTCTCCGTTGTCGCCGCTGTGCGCGCTGCCGGTCGGGCCGGCTGCGTCGCCACTGCTCGGTGCACCGGCGCTGCACGGCCTCACGCGCAAGGCTGGTCGCCCGATTGCCGGCGGTTTCGTGGAAGACGACGCGCGCGTTGGTCACGCACTGCGCGATGGAACCCTGGCGAGCCGAGCCGGTGCGCGTGAGCAGCGACGCGCGAGCGTCGTGATTGTGGGTGGCGGCATGGCTGGTCTTTCCGCCGGTTGGCATCTCGACGCGCTTGGCGTTCGCGATTGGATGCTGCTTGAGTTGGCCGACAGTGTCGGAGGAAACTCGCGGGCTGGCGAGAACAGCACAACGCGATTCCCATGGGGCGCCCACTACGTGCCGGTGCCGAGCGTCGATGCGGTGCATGTGCGCGCGCTGCTTCGTGAAGTGGGCGTACTCGCCGCCGACGGCACGTGGGATGAACGCACGCTGTGCCATTCGCCGCAGGAACGACTGTGGCAGCACGGGCGGTGGCAGGAAGGGCTGGAGCCGCTCGACGCAGCACCGCGGTCGGAACGCACCGAATGGGTGCGCTGGGATGCACAGGTCGCCGAGTGGCGTGCCTCCGGTGCCTTTCGCGTCCCGCTGGCAGGCGCGCCGATTTCAGTGCCGGGCGCAAACGCCGCAGCTACACATTCGCTCGATCGGCTCACCGCACGCGCATGGCTCGATGCACAGCGCTACGTGTCGCCGACGCTGCGCTGGTGGATCGAGTACGGCACACGTGATGACTATGGCGCGTCGCTCGATCAGGTGAGCGCGTGGGCCGCCGCGCACTATTTCGCGGCGCGCGAGCCCGAAGAAGCAGGGCCGCTTACGTGGCCGGAGGGCAATGCATTTCTTGTCCGACATCTTGCGCAGCGAGCTGGCGATCGCATCCGCACCAACGCACCAACCTCTGCGATTGAGCAGAACGGTTCGCGGTGGCTTGTGCGCACGCCGGCGCTCGAGGTGGAGTGCGACGTCGTGATCTGGGCAGCCCCGTTGTTCGTGTTGCCGCGTGTCTTGCCTGCGGCCACGGTGCCCGTGCGAACAGAATACTCGCCGTGGATCGTGGCGAATCTTGTGCTTGATAAACGTCCCGTCGAGCACGGTGCACCGCTCGCGTGGGACAACGTGATGTACGGCAGTCGCTCATTGGGCTATGTGTCGGCAACGCATCAATACCTCGGTCGCCCCGGTCCGGACACGGTGTGGACATGGTATCACGCGATTGTAGACCGGCCAGCGGCCGCAGCGCGCACGTGGATGGAACAGCGACCATGGGGGGAGTGGTGCGATGAGATCCTCGCCGATCTGTCGCGTGCGCATCCCGACATCGCCGACTGCGTCACGCGCATCGATATCAAGCGCTGGGGACACGCCATGGCGAAACCTGTGCCGGGATTGATCGCGCGCAATCGCACACTCTCCACGTGGCGTCCAGCACCTCGCGTTTTTCTCGCGCATGCCGACCTGAGTGGCTTCTCACTTTTTGAAGAGGCGCAGTGGCATGGCGTGCAGGCCGCTGAGGCAGCCGCGCGGGTAGTGCGCGGCTGAACCGCTCAGCACGAGACGCTCAGCTTGAATAGTACGCCGCGTTCTCGTCGATATATGCGCGCGTGAGATCGCAGCCGTAGGCCGTCGCCTGACCCTCTCCCACACCCAGATCCACTTCGAGCTCGACGAGATCGTGACTGAGCGCCTCGCGCACGGTCCCATCGTCGAAGGGCAGTCGCTGGCCGCCGCGCACCACCGGAAACCGGTTGATCCACGCGTCGGTACTCTCCGGACGTACGGTGCAGTCAAAGCACTTGCCCACAGCCATGAGCAGTCGCCCCACATTGGGATCGGCGCCGTGCACCATCGTTTTCACGAGTGGTGAGTTGACAATGCTCTTGGCCACGACGCGCGCTTCGGCAGCGTTGAGCGCGCCGCGCACCTGCACGCACAACAAGTGTTCGGCGCCTTCGCCGTCGCGCGCCAGAATCTTCGTCATGCCAACACACGCGGCACGAAGCGCTTCGCGAAACGCTGGCTCCGACACCGCGCCGGCCTGTCCATTGGCCATGATCACGCACGTATCCGACGTGCTCGTATCACTGTCCACCGACAGCATGTTGAACGAGTCGGCCACGGCGTCGCGCAGCATGGCGTCGAGCGTGGCGGCGTCGAACGCGGCATCGGTGAAGATGTAGGCGAGCATCGTGGCCATGTTCGGTTCGATCATGCCGGAGCCTTTCGCGACCACCGTGATCGTGGCGTTCTCCACGCTGAGCGAAATCGCCTTGGGATGCGAATCGGTGGTCATGATGCCCTCGGCACCGACCATCGGATCGTGCTGCAACTCGGCGGCAATGCCCGGAATACCGGCCTCGATCATCTTGATGGGCAGCGGCACGCCAATGACACCGGTAGAACTGACCAGCACCCGATCTGCCACGGTGCCGAGTTCGGCGGCGGCGGCCTGCGCCATGCGACGTGCGTGCTCCACGCCAATCTCGCCCGTCGCGACGTTACTGACCTTACTGTTGGCCACGATCGCGCGCAGCACTCCACCGCGCATGGTTTCGCGACCCAGAATGATTGGTGCGCCCGGAAAATGATTGCGTGTGAACACCGCCGCTGCGGCCGCGTCTACGTCGCTGACAAACAGCGTCAGGTCTTTCGCGCTTGGCTTGAGCCCCACATTGCGGCTGGCGCAGCGGAAGCCTTGTGGGAACAGCGGCGTTTCGTGAAAGATCGAATTCTGTGGCATCGGAAGCGAGGCGAGGGAGCGCCGATCACGTGCAGCGCCTCGTGGCGCAGCGGGGAAAACGCAAACGTCCCACCCGAGGGCAGGACGCGTACGGGAAGGATAGCGGTTCCGGCGGTCGCGGGCGACCAGTTGCGCGCATTACGCTGCGACCTACGCCGCGACCTACGCCGTTGGACTATGGGGCCACCACGTTGACATATCCGATCATGCCGAGCAGCGCGTGAGGATCACATTGCAAAAAGAGCCGCTTGCCGACGGCGTCGGGTACCACCACGTCGTCGGTTTGGCCGGGGAGCTGCAGCATGGGGCCAGCTGGCGGCAGTCCACGCACGCCGGGGTTTGAGTCGGCGACGAAGTGCACGTTGTGCACGCCGCTGACCAACACATAGCGCAGCACGTCGCCCGGCTTGGCCGTCACCTCGGCCGGTTTGAAGTAGTTCCCGTCGTCGTCCATGATCATTTCGATCGTGTGTACGGTGCCGGTTCGCGGCGGGAGGTCGCTCGGGGCCGCAGTCGCCGGCGGCGACAGAGTCGCACGGTCCGACGGTGGTGCGTCGCCTCCACACGCAGTGAGCAACAGAAGCGGGGCAATCAGAAGCGCTGAAAAGTTTCGCATGACAGGATCCGGGTAGGTTAAGCGGGAGAACGGACAGTTGGCGTTCAGAAGTCTTTGCGGGAAAAAGCACGTGCTGCTGCAACCGCAGGAAGCACGATCCAGAGCACCAGCGCGGTGCCGGTGAACAACACGCCGCGGGTGCCGCCGAGTAGCTGTGACAAGACGGCACCCGTATATCCCATCAGCGCCGCACTGTCGAGGCGCAACATCAACACCGTTCGGGCCAGATCCACCGGATTGGCGAACATGAGTCCGAGCATGGGCCGTTCGAGCGGCCAGTCGGAGTAGACGGTCGCGAACCAGACGACGATCCCGTCGTACACTACGGTCGTGATGAACCAGATGGCGAGGGCGAGACCAAGCGCTTTGAGACGATCATCTTGTCTCGCACCGATCCACAGCGCGATGGCGGCAAAGCTCATGGTCAGGGCGGCACCGGTAAACAGATACGAAATCAGTAGCGGGAGCACGTCCGCCGTGATCGCGCGATGCAGCACGAGTGGCACCGCGATGCCCAAGGCGAACGCCGCGACGAGCGGGATGACCAGCCCGAGATAGAGTCCGCACCACAGCGCCCGTCGCGGCACGGGCTGCGCCAGCAACAATTCGGTGAACTCGCGGGAACTGTGCCAGTACACGACACCAAACACGGTCGTCACCAGCGGCACCAGGAGCAACACCACATTCAGCAATCCGCTGAGCGCGCGCGGCGCACTGCCGCCCAGCTGATAAAGCGCCTCGGTGAGCACGGCCAGCACGACCGCGTACGCGAGCACCCAACGATTGCGCGCAATCTCGGCCACTTGTGCACGAAGCACCGCAAAAATCAGGGACGCGTTACTGGCCACCGGCTGCGCGGCGTTCGTGATCGGCGTGACGGTCTCGCGTGATGGAAGGTCGAGCACCAACTGCGGGCGACGGTTGGGGTTCATGCCAGCGTTCCGGTGGCGCGTGTGTTCGGTTGTGCGTCGACGGGTGCGCCGGCGAGCGACGCGGACTGCATCAGCGCACCGATCGAACGCTCGAGCGAGAGTCCGCCGGTGGATGCGCGAAGCGCAGTCAGCGTACCGCAATAGCGAACACTTCCGTCAAGCAGAAAGACAATGTCATCGGCCAGCTCTTCCAGTTCACTGAGCACGTGGGACGTGATGAGCACGGCGCGTCCGCGTTCCCGCTCGGCGAAGATGCGGTCCTTGAGTGCGGCGCTGGACACCGGATCCAGTCCGGCCGTTGGTTCGTCAAGAATGAGCACATCGGGCTCGAAGAGCAGCGCCACCGCGGCGTTGACCCGCTGGCGCTGTCCACCTGAGCATACGCCAAGCGGACGACTGAGGAACGACGCCATGTCAAACGCTTCGACGAGCTGATCGAACGACAGGTGCGGCGTATTGGGCCGCAGGGACGCCACGAGCTGCAGGACGTCCTTCGCGGCGAGGTGCTCGGGGAACCGCGGCGACTGCGGCATGTATCCAATGCGGGCGCGATATGCGTCACCGCCGGTGACCTGCGCCCCGTGAAGCAGCACATGCCCGCTGTTCGGACGCACGAGCCCGAGAAGGATCTTGTTCAGGGTCGTCTTTCCCGACCCGTTGGGTCCGAGCACAGCGGTGACGCGGCCCGCCGGGATTGACACGCTTACCTCCCGCAAGACGTTCGTACGACCGAACGACTTGGAGACATCAAGGGCTTGGAAAGTTGGAACAGTGGTCATGGCGCTCCTCGAGTTGGTTCGATGCCCCGTTTGCGTGGCCGTTCAAACGACAGGTCACGCGACGTTCGGCTCGGTTCGCGCATACGCGGCGCGTCGTCCACCAGCGTGGCTGGTGTCAGTTCGGGCGCGATGCGCTCGAGCAGATCAAGCGCGTCGGCGATCACGCTGCGCACCAGCAGCAGGGCCGCCGGCGCACGTTCCACGACAAGCGCAAACAGACGGACCGGTGCGTGTGGCACATCGCCGACGCCATCACGATCCAGATCGTAGCCGCGATAACGATCCCAGTAGTTCCCTCGGACCGTGCTGAAGTGCGATTGGCTGTTGGTACCGACATCGAACATGTTGCGGAAGAAGCTGTTGTCACGCACCTGATTGTCCTGCGCATCGGCCAGGAGACGGAGCGCCCACCCGTTGGCCTCGAATCGGTTGCGTGACAGCTCGTTCCGGTTCGAGCCCTCCAGGTGCACTGCAATCGTGTTGTTGAGGAAGTGATTACCCGTGACGTGACTGTCGTTGATTTCCTTGAGCAGCAGTCCATACGCGGAACTGTTGCGTGCGTCACTGAACAGATTGTCGGCGATGCGCACGTGCTTCGCGTACATGACGGCGACCCCTGAACGATTGTCGACAAACCGATTGGATTCGTATGCGCAGCTGTCGGAGAACATGAAGTGCAGTCCGTATCGCAGGCTCTTCGTCACGACATTATCACGCGCGGTCGCTTGCCGCGTGAATTCGAAGTAGATGCCGTCGCGGTGTCCCGTGATCCGGTTGTCGCGCACCATCACGTTGCGACTCGACCACACGTGCACGCCGTTGCCCGTGGTGCTCTGGGAACCGATCAACCCCTGCAACGTATTGCCGCGCACAACGCAGCCGTCAACGCGCTGCAGGTGCATCGCGAAGAACGTGGCCTCGAAGTGGCTGTCGGCAATCTCGCAGGCGAAGGACTCAAAAATGCGAACGGCCGCCCGGTCTTCGACGTGGCTTGCACCGGTGTTGCGGAAGGTGAGACCACGCAGCCGCACCGAGTCGGCATTCACGACTACCAGCCCACGCGTGCCCTCGCCATCGAGCACGGCACCCGGCATTCCATCCACGCTGACGGGGCGCTCGATGACGAGCGTGGATTCGCGGTAAATCCCGGGATACACAACGATCCGTCCATGGCGCTGCACCCGTGCCAATGCGGCGGTGATCGTGGGCACCGACGGGAGTGGCGCGCCGCGCCCCACATGAATGAGTGAGTCACCGGGCTGCGCCGAAAGCGTTGACAGCGGCGCGTGCGTCGCCAGCAAGACACCCGCAAGCGCGGCGCCGCAGCGCAAGGCGCGTGCGATAGATCGAGCGCGAAGGGTCGTCATTGGGATGCCGGCTCGTGCGTGTGATCAAGCGGCGGTGAGTGCGCGCTACTGTCCGAGGCGACCAGTTGTTTGACCTCGTCCCACGTTTTCAGCACCCCACCATACGTGGCGATGAGGGCATCGCTTCCTGAGGCCGCAGAGAAGGCGACGAGGCGGCGACCCATGGGGCTCTCGATCCGACCGTCAGCCAGAAAAATCGCCTCGTCCGCAGGAATAAACGACCCGGCTTCGCGAAAGTCTGTCACGTAGATGCCGGAGACGCTCGTTGTGGCGGGCAGCGAGGACGCGAATCCGGCCAGACATTCAATCGAGTCAAAGGTATGCACCTTCCCCGTGGAGGTAATCAGCTGCGCACCGAAACGAACATCGCTGATACTCATTCGACAGTAGTCGCAACTGTCCTGCCCTTCCACGAGTGCGCGTGGCGTTCCACCGTCGCAGGCCGTCGCAACGGCGAGCGTG
Source organism: Gemmatimonadales bacterium (assembly GCA_038203795.1). GTDB lineage: Bacteria > Gemmatimonadota > Gemmatimonadetes > Gemmatimonadales > Gemmatimonadaceae > JAABRT01. The sequence continues at coordinate 5,562 of JBBRDP010000022.1, read as the reverse complement.
AGCCCGAGCGCAACGGCACGGCGCGTTCGCGTGCGCCCGTCGTGCACGAGCACGCCGATGGCCAGCCCCAGGGAAGCAAACGCCGCGAGCCCTCCGAGTCCCGGCCACGACGTCGCCGTGAAGTTGAGGAGCTGCTTGCTCCCGATGAGCGGCGGTTGATACGACATGCCGGGGATCTTGATGGGTGCGTTCTCCCAATCGAGGTTATGACCGTAGTCGTATTGCCAGCGCCAGAAGTCCGCGACACCGGCGATGGAGCCCACCAGAAACAGCACCGTCCACGCGCGCGCCAGGCGCCGATTGCCGAGCGCCGCTACGCCGAGGCCAGTTAAGAGCAGGGCACCGAGCGCCCACGGCATGATGCGGAGTTCCGGGATAGCATCAGGCACAATGCGCTTCATCCCGATGTAGTGATTCAGTCCATTGATGTTCTCGAGATGGTGCGGTTCGACACCCGTGACCGTGTTCACGCGAATGAGCATGCCGAGACCTTCCGGGTATTGCGGCGCCACAAGGGAGATCCGCCAGAGCGGAAATACGAACGCGGCCAGGAGCAGCAAAGCGGAGAGGGCCAGAAGAAGGCGGTGCGGGGTGCGAAGCATGGTCGTATCTGGTGCAAGAGGGTGTCACCGTCTGCAGCGGTCGACGAATGCGGAGTGCATCCGCCGACCGCGTGGAAACTCAGCGTTCCTTCGGAACAGGCGGCGACGCTGGCGCACGGTGCGCCGCGTGTGGATCAACCGCTGGTTTCTTCACCGCTTCGGTTGCCGCCTGCGAGGGCCGCATCTGGTTGAGCGCCTGTCGTTCGGCGGCGTTGCCTTCACGGGCCGCCATGCGTGCAGCCTGCTGCGCACGACGGGTGGTTGTGGCACTGAGCGCGACCGTTGAACCCGAGGGGCCCACGCGAACGTAGCCCGACATTTCCTGGTGCAGCGCCGAACAGAAGTCGGTGCAGTACATCGGATACACGCCGGCGGTTTTCGGAGTCCACTTCAACGTGCGTGTCTCTCCGGGCATGATCAGCAACTCGGCGTTGGTGGCGCCCATGATCGCGAAGCCGTGCGGCACGTCCCAATCCTGCTCGATGTTCGTGACGTGGAACAGCACCGTGTCGCCGGCTTGTACCCCTTCGATGTTGTCAGGCGCAAAACTCGAGCGGATGGCTGTCATGCGGACATGCACCACTTTACCTTTGCGCTCAACACCGGTCTCGCGTGCGGAGCGGGCTACTTTGGGATGCGTGTTTTCCGCGAGCGAGTAAAACTTTGTCTGCTTGTCCTTGATCAGCGCAGCCGGCAAGGCCACCGCGTAGTGTGGCTCTCCGATGGTGGGAAAGTCGAGCAGCAGCTTCATGCGGTCGCCGCTGATGTCGTACAGCTGCGCCGAGTGCGCGAGCTCCGGCCCGGTTGGCAGGAAACGATCTTTGGTGATCTTGTTCATGGCCAACGCGTATTTGCCGTATGGCTTCTTGGTATCGCCGCCGGGAATCATGAGATGGCCCACCGAGTAGTACGTGGGCGTACGATCTACCACTTCCCAGGTGCCAAGCTTCCACTTCACGACTTCCGACGAGATGAAGATCGACGTATAGGCGTATCCTTTGCCGTCAAACTCGGTATGCAGTGGGCCGAGTCCCGGATCCTGCACTTCGCCCGCAATGGTGGCTTCGTATTTGAGGATTGGCACGCCGTAGGCGTCACCGTCAAACGCCTTGTCCTTGATGGCCTGCATCATGCGCGAGAAGGAATGCACAGGAATCACCGTGGCGAGCTTGCCACCGGCAACGATGTACTCGCCTGTGGGATCAACATCGGCGCCGTGCGGAGACTTGGGCGTTGGCAAATAGTATAGCGAACCCGGGCAGTCTCCCGGCTCCAGCACCTTGACACCCTTCTTCACGGTGGTCTTGCCTTCACGCGAAAACTCGTCCATCACATTATGGTAGTACTCGGCGTCCATCGTCCGATACGTGCCGTTCGCGACGCACCCTTCCAACACTTTCCAGTTGAGCGCCGCCACAAAATCCTTGTCGTTTTTTGAGGCGTTGATCTCGAGCTTTTCATACGCCTCTTCCGTGTTGTATGAGGTGAAGAACACCCAGTCTTCCGACGGTCCCTTGCCAGCGTGTGCCAGATCGTAGTTGAAGCCCGGCACGAGCAACTGGAACGCAATGTCCATCTTGCCCGGCGTGTCGGCGCGGATGAAACTCACGGTGCCTTTGAAGTTGCCCTTGTACGACGAGATGGGGACATCGGCCTGCGGAATCGGCACACTGAACCGCGTGGCCGCGAGCACGTACTCCGTATTGCCGGTAAGAAACGGCGACGCGTGATTGCCCGCTGAATTCGGGATCTGCAGGATCTCCGAGGTTTCCATGTGCGTGAGATCGATCCGCGCCACGCGAGGCGTGTTGACGCCGTTCACGAACAACCAGCGGCCGTCCGTCTCGCCGTTGGTCTGCGATAACGCCGTATGGTGCAGATCGTCCCACGGGACAAAGCCGAAGGTTGTCTCGAGCATCGGCTTCGTTTCTTCGTTGTAGCCATAGCCGTTCTCCGGATGCTGCGAAAATACCGGAATGATCTTGAGCGTTCGGCCTGATGGCAGTCCAACCACGGACAGTTGTCCATTGAAGCCGCCGGACAGGAACGCGTAGAACTCGTCATAGCTGCCGGGTGCGACGTAGACCTGCGACGCGGCGTCGCCGACGGCGCCGATCGTGCCGCCTGTTCGTGCTGCGGGGCTGCAGCCGTAGGCGTAGAAGGCAACGACGGCGAGGCTTGCCGTCGCCACAATCCAGCCGGTCGAACGGGAGCGAGTCATAAGGGAGTGCCTCGTGATGCGAATGATGATGGCATAACCTCGGCGGAGTGCTGACGGCTGCCGTACTTAATGTCGCGAGTTACATACCACTTCAAGGTCGGCAGAGTCCGCGCAAAGTCGTCAGGGATTCCCTGTTACTTCGTGTCGGCGCGACCGCTGCCGAGCGCTGCTGCCTCCAGACGTGTCAACAACTCCGTCATGTCGACGCCGTGCGCCAGCGACGCAAACTCGAGGGTATGTGCACCACCGCAGCAGGCATCGAGTCCGAACTCGGCCAGCACTGAGATGGTCGTTGGATGCCGTGACTGTACACTGGCCACAGTGTGCGTGGGCGATATCGCCACACGCGTGAAGCGGGCACGCCAGGCGTCGGGTTCCTGTGCCGCGCCACATGTCGGCGTGCGAAAACCGCGCGCGTGAAGCACCTCGTAAAGTGGCAGCGGATCGAAGGGCGCCAGCACTTCAAGCACGTCGCCGTCCGTGAGTGTGGCAGCCAGTTCGAGGATGTCGGTGAGTGGTTCTTCACCCTGCGCGATGCAGGGCCGGGCATCAAACGAAACCGTTGGGACTATCGTCGACGAAACAATCATGGGTGACTCCGGACGAGTGGTTGCGTAAGTGTACGCGACGCCGGCGCGGCGCTGCGTGGAGAAGCGAAGAGCGCGAGGACGTGATGCAACGACATCGCGATCGCCGCGCCGCTGTAGAGCATGGCCCCGAGCCGGGCACCCGATTCGCTGCCCACGGCGATCGTCACGCTGAGCAACAGCAGCCCGCTCGCGAACAGCGCGACACTGGCCCAAGCGAGGGGTGGTCGGGCGAACTCGCTGACGCGTGCCGGGACGCGTGCGGCGCGCGCTGTGCCCGGTCCAGCGCGAACCATCCAGCTCAGAAACACGAACACGCGGAGAAGGACGCCGGCCACAAGCAGGGCCAACCAACCCGCGAGGAAGAGCACGCCCCACACCGCGAAGGCGCGCGGCCACGCGACGTGGCTCGCAAACGGTGTCCCGAAGAGTGCACCGAGGGCCAGAACGAGCTGCAACAGGGTGGCCAGTGACAGCGCGACGAACGCAAGTGCGACCACGGCCAATGCCGGGTCGAGCACGCGGTTGGCTCGCCCTCGGAACCACTGCAGTCCGTGCCACACAATGAGTGCTTGTCCGGCCGCCATCACGAGCACCGAAACGGATCGGAGCACCGCGAACTCAGGCAACAGCGCTGGCAGCGATACGGCCGCACCACCCAACAACAACCACGGAATCCATCGCGACGAGCGCTGCGGCGTCGCACGTGTACCGAGAAACATTGGCAGAACATGCGAGCCCAACGCCCATCCAATCAGCGTGCCGAATCCTCCGAGGCCGAATGCGAGGTGTGCCAGCCGAAGACCTGCGAGATCGGGTGTAAACCCTCGCCAGCCCCAGAGCAGCCGACTCGCGCCCAGCAGCAAGGTGACGCCGAGTGCGATGAATCCCCATGTCACAAGCCGCATGCGATCGCGCGTGTCCGGCGGTGCTCTCCATGGGCCGAGCAACATCACCGCCGACGACAGCGTGGCGATCAAGAGGAGTGACCAGCCGTGGGTGGCGGTGTGCAGGCGACCCACGCTCACCCCCCACACCACCAGCACCACACCACCGATATGCAGCGGCAGCACGACGCGCCAGAGGCGAGGAGCGCGTGGCATTACCCGCAGCGCGACCGGGCCGAGCTGATACAGCATGCCCACAACGAGCGTGAGCAGCCAGCCGAGGGTGAGTGCATGGACCGCGCCGAGGACGGCCGGTGTGGCCCACGCGCCGCGCGCCAGATCATCGGAGGCGCGCACAAGCAGCAGCGCACCGACTGTCAAACCCATCACGCCGACCAGACCATGGGCGAGGGGAGCGCGATGATCCGTCGAGTCCGCAGGAGCGGGCGACCGCGCGCCGGTCGGCAGCGTCTGCAAAGAGGTAAGTAGCATATTGGTATTGAATATCATGTGACAGGTCGCCAGTTTGCAAGGGCAGCGGACACGCCGACGTGTCAGCGATGCACGGTGGCAGACACCGGCCCTCAATGGTCTTTCCATGCGACTCACACGTTTCACGGACAACGCGCTGCGATGTCTGATTTATCTCGGGCTGCATCCCGACACGACGGCAACCGTTGGCGATGTGGCGCGTCGCATGGCGATGTCGGAGGATCATCTGGTGAAAGTGGTGCAGCGTCTCGCCTCGCTCGGCTACGTGCAGACGATTCGCGGACGCAACGGCGGCCTGCGACTGGCGCAGACACCGGTCGAGATTTGCATTGGGACGGTGGTCCGGGAAACGGAGGACAATCTGAACCTGGTGGAGTGCTTCGACGCGGAGACGAATCAGTGTCCCATCGCTCCGGTGTGTGGTCTCGCGCGCGCGCTCGACGAGGCGCTGGCAGCGTTTCTTGCCGTGCTGGACGCGTACACCCTGCAGGATTTCCTCGCGCAACCGCGGCGACTCGAACGCCTGCTTCGCGTTTGAACCGTACGTCCGCGCGTTAGTTTGACAGACTGGTATTCAATTTTTCCTGACCCTGTGAGGTTGATGTGACACCCCGTACGCGGCGAGTCGCGCTGGTCGCGATCGCGAGTCCCGTCTGTCTGGTGGGCGTGCTCGCAGCGCAGGCCGCGCCTACGGCGCGAACCGCCGCTGTCATTGTTGCCCCGGCCACCGACCCGGCCACCAGTTTTACGACCGACTTCGGCTACGTCGCCAC
>JBBRDP010000021.1:0-26681 GCA_038203795.1 Gemmatimonadales bacterium | reverse complement strand
GGTGACGGCACCAAGCTGCGCGGCGGCATCAGCGAGCGAGAAGTTGACCGAGGCGGTCGCGCCAACGGTGACGCGAATGCCGGTGCGCTCCTGCTGCTGGCTGCCGATGCGTCGTACCGTCACGCGGTACACACCCGACGGAAGCAGGCGAATCACGTACGTACCATCGGTCGCGACCGACGTGTTGCGAACCAGTCCCGTTTCCGTATTCGTCGCGGTCACAACGGCGCCAACGAGTGGCGTCGCGTCGGCGGCCGTGACGACACCGCGAACGGAGCCGGTGGTTTCCTGCGCCGCCACCGAGCGTGTTCCCACGAGCGACGCGACACACATCATCGCCGCGCCGACCCACCGGACGAACTGTGTTCTTGTGCGCGCTGCGGCGAGCGAGCGAACCTGAGTTACGAGCACGAAACCTCCGTTACGTCCTGCGGGCCACGCGGCTGCAGCTGCGTCGCGTTGTTGAAGAAACCAAGAATTCCGGTGATGTTATAGCAGGTGCCGGTGGTAAAGCGAGCCACACCGATCGTGGTGTTGGCGTTTCCATCGAGGCGAACGATGCCCGCCCCCGATCCATCATTCACGGGCGCGTTGCCGCGGTCGAACGCACCAACAGTCGCACGCTGCACGCGTACCAGTCGGCCAACATTGGGTGACAGTGGATTCGTCGTGGCGGCCAGTTGCGCGGTGGTCAGCAATGCAGGATCCGGCACCGTGGCCCCACGACGAATGTTGGGCGCAACCCGTGGCGAGAGCAACTGCAACTGTGTGCCGAACGCGCCGATTTCCGCCGTTACCTGGAGGCTGTCCCCTTCCAGCAACGCCAACGACGTTGGCACACCGAACAGCTGAATACCGCCGCTGGGATCCTGAATGTACAGGTTGTCGTTCGCCGCCCGATATCGGCCCGGTTGCGCCGTGACGATACCGGCCACGGTCACCGTGGTCCCGACCGGATTCTGCTTTGCAATATTGATGCGCACCACGCAACCAAACTTGAGCGGGGTGGCCACAAACGTTTCTTCGTTGCGGTAGATGCTCGGCCGCGCACCACACCAAATGAACTGGTTGGCAATGATGTCGGAACTCCGCACCACATCGAGATCATGCGTGCCTACGGGGACATCAAGCGCATACCGACCGTCCACACCCGTTGTACCCGATGCCAGCACTGTCGTTGTGCCGCGATCGAGCACGCGAATCGTCACGCCGGGCATGATGGAATCACCCGCGGTCGGCGTGAACACGTTGTTGTTGTCCCGGTCGAAAAAGAGGATGCCGGCCACGCGACCGGTTTCCGCGACGGGCACCACCGGCGCCGGATCTTCGGCGCACGCGGAGGCACTGATCGCCGCGAAGGCGAGCAACACCAGACGTGCGTGTCGCGCTCTCGGAGTCATAGGCTGGTTCATGGAGTAACGTCACTGGCAAAGCGCACCTTGACCTGCGCGGTGCCGTTGAACTGGGTGAGAATACCGGTCACGGAGTACGTAGTACCAACGGTGAAGTTCGCGCGCGACAGCCCGCGTAGCGAACCCGCGACGCGCACGACAAGCGGCGTACCGTCCACCGTGCCGCTCACATTGAAGGCAGCGCCTGAACCACCGCCCACAGCCGTGACGGTGAAATCGTTCACGGTGATGAGCTGCCCTTCGCGAGTACGGGCGACCGCTTCGGCAATCGTCTGCGTGACTGGCACTACCACGGACCCCGCGCCTGTCCTCGCGACCACCGGGGACGCGAGCTGTAACTGGCCACCGAATGCACCGCGCGCACCTGTCACTTCCACCGTATTGCCGAGCATCAGGGTGGCAGTGTCGGCGGTGGGCACCGAGAACACCGCGATGCCGCCCGTGGCGTCCTGCACCCAGATCTCGGAGTTGACGCTATTTGCACCGCTCGTCATCGCGCCCGGCGGTACCGCAATGCGACCAGCGATCGTGTACGACGTCCCGTTGACACCGTCCGTACGCACCGTCGCGATCGGCGTGATAGCCGCGCCAAGTTCGAGATCGTTCGTATCGCGAATCTTGATCTGTGCGTTCGCGTTGAATCGGGTCAGCACGCCGGTGACGTTGTAGCGATTCCCTACGACGAAGCTGGCCCGCGAAAGACCAGTGCCCAGCCCCGCAACGCGAATCTGCAGTATGTCGCCCGCCGCGTCGGCAGCGACCACCGTGAACGCCGCGCCCGTGCCTGTTGGCACCGAGACGATGGAGAGATTCGGGACGCGCACCAGCTGGCCATCGCGCGTGAGTGCAGCCGCTTGCGCGGCACTTTGCACCACCGGTTGAGGCACAGTGCCAGCGCCGAGATTGGCAATGCGCGTGATGGATATCTGTGACTGCGCGGCGAAGGTGCTCCGCGTACCGCTGACTTCGAGACGATCCCCGAGCTGATACAGTGCGCTATCTGACGTCGGTACTGAAAACGCGGCGATGCCGCCCGTGGCGTCCTGCACCCACAGCTCGGAGTTCGCACCGGACGTGAAGCGACCGGGACGTACCACCAGATTACCGATCACAGCCACCGTCGCGCCGTTCGCCCGCGCTCTCGCTTCCGCAATCGGAATCACAAGCGCACCCGTGAACACGCTGCGCAGGGTGTTCGTGCCGCCGGCCGCGACCGTAACGGTCTGTGTGGCGCCATCGGGATACGCGATCGTCCCCGGGTTCTCCACTCGCACCGCGTAGTTGCCCGGTGTGACGAACGGAAACGTGTAGGCACCGTCAGCGTCTGTAACGATCGAGTCCACACGTACGCTACCACGAGACAACACGACGAACAGTCCAGCCCCGGGCGTGTCGCCCGCGTTGAAGCCTCCACTGGCGTCATCGTCCCGGAACACCCGACCGGTAATACGCCCCGGAATCCAGCTGTAGCGAATCTCCGGCGCCTGCACCTGACCGATCGCACTCACCACGAGGCGCGGCGCCGTTGATGTCGACAGCACCGTTCCTGAAGGTGCCGCGGCAGGCAGCGTGACCGTGTACGCACCGGGCGCCACCTCGGGGAATGTGGCGATGCCCTGATTGTCCGACGTCGCTTCCACCGGCGCGGCGCTGGCATCCGTGCTGGTGAGCGAAAGCGTCACGCCGGCCAAACCGCTGTCGGCGACCGAGAACGTGCCCGAGGCATCGCGATCGAGATAGACGCGCACGTCGACCGCAGCGGACTCGCCCGGCGGGGCGGTGGCTTCATCGCAGGCGCTGAGCGCGAGCAAGGCCGTGGCCGTCATGGCCTGAAGCAGGCGAGCGACAGCGCGCGGCATAGCTCCAGTCCTGCGGACCCGGAATGTGTGTGTGGCAGGCATTCGAATAGTGGGAATCCGAGCAAGAAGTCACGCACGCCGCCGTAGCGCGACGCGCAACCGGAAGAAAACGCCGGGACCACAGCGATAGTGAAGCATGGTGGTCACGAGGGCGTAACGTCCGTTACAAACGAACATATGTGCAGGTGCCATGGCAAGCTAACATCGCGTGTTGGTTACGGATCAGCTCGGCAGGGCGGAGCATAACGAGACACGGGGGCGCCAAAACCGGGGCCCCCGTGTGCACAATATCAGACGGCGTTCGTCGGCGGCCGCGCGACCGAGACTTAGAAGGCCAAACGCAACGTCAGCTGCAACTGGTACAGGTCATTCGTCGAGTTGAGCGCCGGCTGAAACAACGTGCCGCCGCGCACGCGGCTATCGAACTCATAGCCATTGGCCGTTTCGCTCGACAGCGGCGCGCCCTGACGATTGCGAACGTTCAACACCGCTTGCTGCGGGAAGTTCGGCGACAGGGTGGGGAGCGCAATACGGCCCCAGCTGCGATTGACGAAGTTCGCCGCGTTGAAGATGTCGAGCTGCAGCGTGGCCGACTGCCCACGCACGCGCGGCAGTGACTGACGAATCGACACGTCCATGCGGTGCTGCCACGGGGAGCGGCACGAGTTGCGCTCCATGATCTGCCCACGCTGCGAACTCAGGCAATCCTGCCGCGCGATGAACGACTCGAAATCGGCGGCAGCCATTGGGTTGAGCGCGTAGGCGTTGCCGGCTCCCGTACCAATGCGAATCTCGCTCGGATCGGCGCCGTTGCGCGGCACGTAGATCGGGTCGTTGCCCACGATGGCATCGCCATTCACATCGGTGTTGATCGTGTACGTGAACGGCGTGCCCGACGTGCCCGACCAGAAGAACGTGATGTCGGTTTGCGCCGACGTCCAGGGCGCGGTGTACGTGCCGAACAGCTGCAGGCTGTGCGGACGCTCGAAGTACGACGTGCCGACATTTGTCTTGTCGTTGACGATGCCGCCCGTCTGGCTGCCGTTGCGAAGGTTCGAGATCGCGCGGTCGGAAGTGAGCGACTGCACATCCTTCGACTGCATGAAGGTATACGCGGCCGACATCTCCAGCGTACGGGCAAACCGGCGGCGCAGCTGCCCCGACAACGTGTAGTTGTAGTCGGCCGACTGATTCGTGAGGTATACGATGCCCTCGCCGAAGTTCACGTTGTTTGTGCCCGTGCGCGTGATCAGACGACGGCTGGTGTTGTTCACCGTCACCGCGCCCGTGGCGTTCGTGGTGATCGTATCGGCGTAGAGCACGCGACCGGTGTTTGTGGTGTACGGCTGCCCACCCTCCTCCCGCGGTCCGCGGAAGTTCAGATCTTCGAGATACATGCCGTTGACCGCCTTGCGGTACAAACCTTCAAACGTGAACACAAAACCGGCCGGCAGCTTGCGGTCAAAGCCAAGCGAGGCCGTGAGGTTCTGCGGGTTCTTGAAGTTGGGATCGTTCACATTGATACCCGTGGTGCCCGCAGCACCGGGAACCGGCGGAGCCGTTCCCGCGCAGGCCGTGGGAAGCTGCGACACATCGGTGACGAACGCCGGCACATTGCCAAGCGCTTCGGTGCACGTGACCGTCACGCCGCCAAGACCGGTGTTCGAGTACGCGTTACCCGACATGATGAACGGCACCGGCGCCGTGAACACGCCGATGTTACCACGAATCTGCGTGACCGACTCACCGCGCACGTTCCAGTTGAATCCAACGCGAGGTGACCACAACGGGGCGGCCTTGGGCGTCCAATCGGTGCGCACCGGCGAACCCGCCGCCGTCGAGCGCGTGAGGATGTCCTGATTCAAAACTGGCGAGTCGAGATAGCTCGGCAGGTCCACGCGCACGCCGTACGTGACGGCAAAGTTGCGCGAGATGTTCCACAGATCCTGTGCGTATGCCGTGAGCTGCTGGCCGCTGAACTCCGCCTGAATATCACCGCCGTTCGCATACGAGAACGCATAGCCGCTCGGCGTGCCCGCAGCGAGACGCGCGATGCTCGGGAAGATGTACGCGCCGTTGCCTGCGCCCGACAGAAAGTAGTTGTAGATGTACGTGCGTTCGTAACGGCCGCCGATGGTGAGCGAATGATCACCGAATGTCTTGGTGAAGTTGTTGCTCACCTCAAGAATGCGCTGCTCCAGCAGGTTGTCGGGGGAGAAGCGCTCGGTGCCAAAGGTCACGGGGCGGTTTGGATTCGTGCCACCCACCGGCGTCACGGCGACCGAGATCTCCGGCGTGTTCACCGGCACGATACGCTCGTCTTCAATCGTGTTATAGCCCACCGACAGTTCGTTGCTCCATCCGCTCATGCCCGTGGTGTAGAGCGTCGCCACCGACGAGATATTCGTGTTCCTGCGCGAGAACGAGTTCGACGTGAGACGAATGCCACTGTTTTGCTGCCCGACGTTCGTGTTGAACGCGTTGAGATTGCGTGAAAACTCGTCCTGTTCCGCCGTATTGTAGAGCTGGCGGAAGGCAAAGCGATTGGCGCCGTTGATCTGCCAGTCGAGACGACCAAAGAGGTTGGCCAGCGGATTGGCGCGACGAATCGGTGCCGTGGAGCCGATATCAACGCCACGCGCCGACATGATCTCCGCGATGCGCGCCACCGAGTCGAGCCGGATATCGCCGATCAGCCCCGTGCCGGGGTCGGCCGACGGACCAGCGGTCGGGTCGACGCGCGACTGCCATTCCGGCGCCACGAAGAAATGCAGCTTGTTCTTGATGATCGGACCACCGAGCGAGAATCCGTACTGCTTGACATCAAAATCGGCGCCGCGAATGAACGCCGTGTCGAACGCCATCTGCGGTGTGCGAAAGGTATAGGTCGCCCCGCCCTGCATCTGGTTTGTGCCGCTCTTGGTGACGGCGTTCACGAGCATGCCGGCAAAGTTGCCGTATCGCACATCGGTGGGGCTGAGCAACACCTGAAATTCTTTCACCGCTTCGATCGACATGATGCGACCATTCGTCGCGCCACCGGGCGTGCCGCCCGACGAGCCGAGGCTGAAACGATCGTTCTGATTCACACCGTCAACCGTGTAGTTATTGAAACGGTTGTACACACCACCGGCCGACGGACCACCACCCCCCTGCGGCTGCGACACCTGTGGCGTCGCGCGCGTCAGATCGGTGAAGTTGCGGTTCAGCGTGGGCAACCGACGAATGATGGTATCGTTGAGCACCGTACCCACACCCTGCTTGGAGGGCGAAAAGTCCGCGCCCGTACCAGCGCCGGTAATCGTCACGCCGACCAGCTGCGTCGCGGCCTCGCGAAGTTGCACATCAACCACGGTGGTCTGGCCGAGCACCACCTGCTGGTTGTCGCGGATGATGGGCTCAAACCCGATGCGACGGATCGTCACCGTGTACGAACCAACCGCGAGTCCCTGCACAAGAAAACGACCATTGGAACGCGTCAGGCCACCTGCGGTGAAGCCGGTGGCCTGATTGCGAATCTGGACTTGCACGCCCTCGGCGGAGCGATCGAGGTTGTCTGTGACGAGACCGCCGATAGCGCCCGTCGTGAGCCCCTGGGCGGCGGCGGCGCTGACGTTGCCTGCAAGCAGAGCAACCGTCGCGGCGGCGACACCTAACCAACGATGAATGCGCATGTGACCGTGTAGAAGATAGGACAGCACTTAGCCGGAAGAGGGGTACAGGTACCCGTTGCGCCGGCCCGTTTGTAACAAACAAAAGTTAGGAGTGCCTTGAGAGCCCGGCAAGCAGTCCATGTAACCACGCCGTCACGACGCGAAATCACCTTCCGCCTGCGCCCGCGCTATTAGCGTCCGCGTCGTCCCACGGTGAGATAGAAGACCGGGATGCCCGCCGCGATCACGCCGAGCACAGCGAGCGTACCGAAGCGCGCCACCGGGTCCATGACCGCATTCACGATGAGAAACAGCGTGGCCGCGATAAAGAGCAGCGGCACGATCGGAAAGAACGGCACCCGCACCGACGGATTCCAGTCCGCCCGGCGACGCAGCGGGAAAATGGCCGACACACCGAGGATATAAAACACCAGTGACGCGGTCACAAAGATGTCGGCGAGTTGCTCGAAGGAGCGCAGCAACACGAAGGCGATGCCCAGTACCGCCGCGAGGCCAATCGCGACGTAGGGCGTCTGATACTTCGGGTGCACAGCGGCCACCTGCGGGAAGAACAGTTTGTCTTCGGCCAGCGCGAAGAACACCCGCGGTCCGGTGAGCATGGAGCCGTTGATCGAGCCGAAGGTGCTGACCAGCACCGTGAGCGAGACCAGCGTCACCCCGATCGGCCCGACGAGCCGTTCAGCGACGTCCGCAGCGACGAGACGTGCGGTACGGATCTCTTCAATCGACAACACTGAAAGATACGCCAGATTGGCCAGTAGGTAAATCACGATCACGGCCAGCGTACCCAGCACAATGCCACGTGGCAGGTTCCGTCGCGGGTCTTTCACTTCGCCGCCAACCTTCGACAGGTCCGCCCAGCCGTCAAACGCCCACAGCACGGACACCAGGGCCAGTCCGAAGGCGCTGATGGAGAAGCTGCCGGGCGGCACGGCGGGGGTGAAGTGGCCGCCGGTTTTCGGCAGACCAAGCGCGAAGGCGAGCAGAATAATGATCATTAAACCACCGTATTTCGCGATGGTGGTGATGTTTTGCACGAGCGAGCCCCAGCGCAGCCCGACGATGTTGATCGTCGCCATCAGCGCCAGCGCCGTGGCCGCCAGAAAGCGCGCGTACGTCGCGTACGGCTCGGCCGCCGGGTCGAAACCGATGCCGCGCATGAAGTACTCGGCGAAGGTGATCGAAATCGCGCCCAGTGCCGCCGCCCGCACCAGCAGTAGCTCCGTCCAGCCGAAGAGGAAGGCCGGAAGCCGGCCCCACCCTTCGCGGATATACGCATACATGCCGCCCGTTTTTGGCAGCGCGCCCGCCAGCTCGGCCAGTGTCAGCGCGCCGCACAGGGCGAAGAGGCCGCCAACCGACCACACAATGAGCATAGGAGCCGGGCCGGGCAGCTTGTCGGCGATTCCGGCCGGCGAACGAAAGATGCCCGATCCGATCGTGGAGCCCACGAGGACGGCAATGGCGGAGAAGAGTCCGAGCTGACGAGGCAGCTCCTGGGCGCGCGCGATGGGCGCCTGAGTAGGTTGGGTGGGCATACGCAGGCGAAACTACTGCGCTTGCCGCTCCACCGCACGGGGGTGAAGTTTCTTCGAATCCCTGTTACCAGTTTCCGAGGCGGCGCTCACGCGCCCTGATGCTCATGTCCGTTGCAGTTTCCGACACACTTTTCTGGCTGGCGGTAGCGCTCTGTTCGGTGGCGCAGCTGTTCATCCTCAAGGCCGTGTTTGTTCCCGCGCCACCGCCAATGGGTGGCCCGGCCGAAGCCGGTCGCGCCGCTGGTCGACTTCGGCCCGCGTCTCGTCCCCTCGAGATGGCCTGGGTGGTGCTGCCGGCCGTTGGGCTGGTCTTGCTCTTCCTGTGGGCCTGGCAGCTGAAGCATCCCGACGCGCTCGTGCGCACCGAGGGCCCTGTCGCCGTCGCGTCGAGTGGGGGCGTGCGATGAGCGCTCCACCGATCGTGACCGCACCGGTGCCGTCGTTGGGCCGCGACCTCGTGGCGCTCACCAAGCCGCGCATCATCTCACTGCTGCTCGTGACCACCGCGGCGCCGATGTACGCGGCCGGTGAGCCGTCCATCTGGACTGTCTTGCTCGTGATGCTCGGCGGCTACCTGATGGCGGGTGGTGCAAACGCAGTCAACATGTATCTCGATCGCGATATCGACGATGTCATGGCCCGCACGCGCTTGCGTCCGATTCCGGCGGGCCGCATGACACCGCAACAAGTGTTGGCGTTTGGTGTGGCCTGTGCCGCAGCCGCAACCTGGATGCTGGCGTTTTTTGTGAACGTGCTTGCGGCTGGACTCGCACTTGCTGGATTTTATTTCTACGTTTTCATCTACACACGCTGGCTCAAGCGATCGTCGCCGCAGAATATCGTGATTGGTGGTGCGGCCGGTGCATTTCCGCCGCTGGTTGGTTGGGCGGCGGTGACCGGATCGCTCGACATCGTGGCGATCACACTGTTCTTGATTGTGTTTTACTGGACGCCCCCGCACTTCTGGGCACTCGCGCTCATGAAGCAAGTGGACTACGGGCGCGCGGGCGTGCCCATGGCCCCGCTCGTGTGGGGTGAGCGCGAGACAATGCACCAGATGCTCTGGTACACGGTGATCCTGTTGTGCCTCACGGTGCTGCCGTGGTGGGTGGGTGCGTTCGGTTGGTTGTATCTCGCCAGTGCGATCGTGCTGGGCGCGTTGTTGCTCGGCGGCATCATCAAGATGTTGCTGGCGGCACGCGCCGGACGGCCATGGAGTGGGCCGGCGTGGTGGGTGTACAAGTACTCGCTGCTGTATCTTGCGCTGCTCTTCGTCGCCATGGCGGTGGATCGGACGCTCGCTCGGTGACGGCCGCCCCCAGTCGCTCGTTGGTGTCGCCGCGGCCACTCGGCCGCTTGTTGCCACGGCTGCGCCCGTATCGCGGCAAGCTCCTGCTGGCGTTCGTGTGTCTTGTGGTGGCAGCGGCGGCGGGGCTGGTCTTCCCGCTCGTCATCGGCTTCCTGCTTGACGCCGCGTTTGAGCTGAAAGATCGCGGCGCGCTTGATCGCATCGCGTTGGTGTTGCTCGGCATTTTCGCCGTGCAGGCCCTGATGAACTTCGTGCAAGTCTACCTGCTGAGTTCCACGACCGAACGAATTGTTGCACGACTGCGCGAAGACACCTTTGCGCATCTCATCCATTTGAGTCCGGCGTTTTTTACGGAGCGACGCACTGGCGAGCTCACGAGCCGCTTGTCGTCCGACCTCGCATTGCTGCAATCGTTGCTCGGCACCTGGGTGTCGGAATTGTCGCGCCAGATATTGTTCATGACTGGTGGTATCGCGATGCTCACCATCACGAACCCGGGGCTCACCCTCACGACGCTGGCGGTGGTCCCGATCGTGGTTGCCGCGGCGATTCTCTTTGGTCGTGCACTGCGCAAAGCGAGCACCGGAGTGCAGGATCGCATCGCGGACGCCATGGGCACGGCCGATGAAGCGTTTGCCTCCATTCGCACGGTGCAGAGTTTCACGCGCGAGCCGGTGGAAACCCAGCGCTTTCGGACATTGCTCGACGGCGTAGTCAATGCGGCGGTGCATCGGGCGAAGCTGCGCGCCGGATTTTTCGGTGTGGTGGGATTTGTGGCGTTCGCGTCGGTGGTGGCGGTTCTGTGGCAAGGTGGTGCACAGGTCCTCGCCGGCCGACTCACGGCCGGTGCGCTGGTGGCCTTCCTGTTCTACGCGCTCACCGTTGCTGCTGCGGTTGGTGCACTGGCCTCGCTCTTCGGCAACTTTCAGGAAGCGGTTGGCGCAGCGCAACGCATTTTCGAGCTGCTCGATACGCGCGCCACGGTAGCCGATCCGGCGCGTCCTATTGCGCTGGCGAAGCCGGTGCGCGGCGCCGTGGTGCTCGACGCGGTGTCGTTCCGATACGGCGACGATCAACCGGACGTGTTGCACGACGTGTCACTCTCGGTTGCTCCCGGCGAAGTGATTGCGCTGGTGGGTCGCTCCGGCGCGGGAAAGACCACGCTGTCGTCGCTGGTGCCGAGGTTCTGGGACGTGTCGTCGGGTCAGATCACGCTCGATGGCATCGACGTGCGCGCGCTCGCGCTCACCGATTTGCGCGGCGCCATCGGCATCGTGCCGCAGGAGCCGACACTGTTCAGCGGGAGTGTGGGCGAAAACATTGCGTATGCCCGATCGGACGCGTCGGCCTCCGATGTTGAAGCCGCCGCCCGCGCGGCGCACGCGTGGGAGTTCATCGCGCGTCTGCCGGAAGGATTGCATACGCGCGTTGGTGAACGCGGCGTGAAGCTCTCCGGCGGCCAACGGCAGCGCATCGCCATCGCGCGCATGTTTCTCAAAAATCCCGCCGTGGTGATTCTCGACGAAGCGACGTCGAGTCTCGACTCGGAAAGCGAGCAACTCGTGGAATCCGCACTCACCGAACTGCTGTACCACCGCACGACGATCATCATCGCGCACCGACTGAGCACGGTGCGACGCGCCGATCGCGTCATCGTGATGGATCAGGGACGCATTATCGAGCAAGGGTCGCATGACGCGCTCCTCTCGCTCGGCGGACTGTACTTCTCACTGTACAACCGGCAGTTCGCGGACGCCTCGCTCTCGTCGTAACAGAGTCAGCGCTGCGGCAGCAGCACCCGCACGCGTGTTTCGATACCGGCGTCAACATGCACCGGTGTGGCGAGT
Organism: Gemmatimonadales bacterium; assembly: GCA_038203795.1. Lineage (GTDB taxonomy): Bacteria > Gemmatimonadota > Gemmatimonadetes > Gemmatimonadales > Gemmatimonadaceae > JAABRT01. The sequence continues at coordinate 15,042 of JBBRDP010000021.1, read as the reverse complement.
TGGCCCAGACGTTCATGCCACGATACCAGCACATAGTGTCCGGGCGGCACCGCTTCCAGGAAGAACTGGCCGTTGGCATCGGTGATGGCCACATACGGATGTGGTGCCACCGCGATCCACCCCTTGATCCACGGGTGACGATCGTCGCGTACTTCCACGAGTCCGGGCGTCTGCAGGATGGAGGTCAGCGGTACTACCGCGCCGGCGCTGCCCAACGGAACGAGCGCCCGAGGCGGTGTCTGCACGCGCGATGAGTCGGCCGACGCCAACACCGCCGATTCGATATCCAGAAAACGCAGGCGTGCGTCCATCGCGTCGGCGCTGCGCACGAGCAGGGTGGCGCCCACCGGGGCACGCTGGACGCGCGGCTGGATTGCGCAGCCTTCAAGGGTGAGTTGCACACGACGTGGTGCGGTATCGGCAGCGCCGCTGGTCACTCCTATCAGCCAGACGACGGCGTCCCCGACACCCGCCGCCGTACCAACCATTGGTGCATCTGGGATCGCCCGGCAGATGGTGAGGTCGTGTGTGGGGCGAACCAGCGTGTCCGGGGGTAGCGCGCCATCGTATTGCACCAGTCCGATGATGCGCCCGACACGCGCAGCGGACGTCGTGTCCACGCGATATGCTCTCGCGCTCGCGAGCGTCAGCGGGAGCGAATCAACGCGCGTGAGGAGCAGTGGACTCGAAGCGACGGGCGGTGTGTCCTCATCGGTGGCCGAACAGGCCCCCAAGGCGGCGCCCACAAGCACGGAGACTGCGGCGAGCACGGCACCGCGTCGCCGACGAACGTTCGCCCCCACTACAACACGATGAGGTCGCGCTGGATCTCGCCCGGAGTGACCAGCAGGCCATCGTCGAGCACGAGCGCGTTCACTTCGGTGCGCATTCCCAGTTCTCCCGGAATGTAGATCCCGGGTTCAATCGAGAAACCAACGCCGGGGATCAGCAGACGCTGATCACGCGACTCGAGGTTGTCGATTTGCGGACCGGATCCGTGCAGCTCGCGCGAATCGATGGAGTGTCCGGTTCGATGCGTGAAGTACTCACCAAAACCGCGGGCGGTGATCACCGCGCGCGCGGCATCATCGGCTTCGGCCCCGCGCACATCGGTGCCGCTGCTCAGCCGCGCCTGCAGCAGAGCGAGTGCCGCGTCGCGCGCATCGCGTACTGCTTCCCACACGCGCAACGCCTTCGCCGATGGCGCGCCGATGGTGGCCATCCATGTCTGATCGGCGTAGACGCCGTTCGGTTCGCGCGCCCACAGATCGATGAGCAACACATCACCGTCGCGCACGAGACGCGGCGAGGCTGCGCTCGGTTCATAGTGCGGATTCGCGGCGTTTTCCGACGCGGCGACATCGGGACCATGATCGGTGATCAATCCCGCACGCCCGAAGGCGTCGAGAATAAACGCTTGCAGTTCGTGTTCGGCGGCCGGTGCAGCCGAACGCGCACGTTCGCCGGCCAACGCAAACGCGTCATGCGCGATGCGCCTGATCTGCTCGGCCGCACGCTCGTGCGAGGCGCGATGCTCGGCAGTCCAAATGGCGTAGACGCGGCTCACCAACTCTCCCGAACTCACGACGGATGCTCCCGTGGCCCGCACCATGTCGAGGACGCCGGCGGGAACTCGATCGAGATACGGAATCGCGTCACCCGGCGAGTATTCCATGGCGATACGTTTGCCAGCCACCAGCGAGGCCAGTTCGTGTTCGAGCGCTTGCCAGCCGCTGTACGTGATGAGGGGCCAGTCGGCGGGCCACTGCGACCACGGTCCGGGCTCGATCGCGTGCTGGATGCCAACCGGCGTGCCCGTGCGCGGAATCCACGCAAACACGCGGCGCGACACGAGTCCGGAAAAGCCGAGCAGTCCCGACGCGATCGCGTTGGTGCCACGGAAGTCGTACAAGAGCCAGCCGTCAACGTCGAGCGCGGCAATGGCGCGCTGCAGTGACGGCAGCATGGCGGGTGTGAGCATTTATCGTCTCCAGTCAGTGCGCCACTGGCAGGCCGCGTCGCCGCGCGTGCGGCAAGCAACCGGCTGGATGGCGTGGTCAACACCGGTCAGTTCAAGCAACAACTCGCGAAAGGCGGCCTCATAAAATCCACAACCACTACCATTGGGCGCGGCATCGGCACTCACGGGGGCGGCTACGCTCAAGACCACAGTACTGCCCTGCCGCTCAATGGTGCCGCCCAGAAACCGATGCGAAAGCGCACGCAGATGACGGAGCGCCAACGGTCGGCCAACGGCTCCGGGCAGCGAACGTGCGGCGCGACGCGTGGCGGATGACACGGTACTCAGCGCGGCACGAGCCACGCGGCGGCCAGCGTCGAGGAACACGATGTCGGCATCGGGGCGTCGACCGACCAGTCGCGCGAGTGCGATGACGTCGTCAAACGCGACAGGTTGCTCTCGCTTGACGGCGTCGCTGTATCGCCTGATCTGCATGTACACCGTGTCGCTGAGCCCGAAGCGCTTGTTGCGCAACTCGTGCACCAGTTCCGTGTCGAGATCGGCCGACGGGAGATCGAGCGCCCGAACCGATTCGAGCAGCATCAGCGGAACCACCGCCTGGACCGCCGAACCACTGAGCGTCAAGAGCGTCACGCCGGCGGGCGGCGTCAGGCGATGTGATGATTCGGGGAACGTGTGCGTCACCTCATCAACCTAGCGACGCACATCGGGGTGGAACAGCCGGTCCGACTGGTGAACCGGCCGGGGTCCGACCACCGATGGAACCTTTTGATTTTCGGTTCGCTTGTTATCGTGTTAGTAGAAGTGTTCGTGTTTGATCGTCTTTTACGGTATCGCACGGGCCGCACAGTGCCGCTCCAGCGGCCGTCCCAGTCTCCGGATTGTCATGGCAACGATCTCCAAACCGCAGCGGTCAGACGACATCGCCGAGAGCGTGGCTCCGGTGTGTCTGGCTGTTCGTGCGTGTCTGGATGAATACGTAGACGGTCAAATGAGCGCCACAAAAACAGCCATCATTACGGCCCATTTGCAGGGCTGCTCGCTGTGCCGTCGTTCGGAGACGTCGTTGCGAGCGCTCATCGAAAACTTGCGGCAGTCTCAGCTCTCTGTGCTGGCCTCGCGTCGCCTTCGGCTGCGCGTTGCGCAGTTGTTTGACGCGCAGGAAATGCGCGACCGCTAGCCCGCGTCGACCCGAGCGGTGCATGTGCTGCCGCTGATCGCCGCAATCGTCGCCTCCGCACTCATCGCGACGTCCGCCTACCGTGCGCACGCGCTGACGCGATCGGGCGCCATGGCGGCGTTTGTGATCGGGTGGTTCACACTGTCGGCGGGCTGGCCGTGGGGCGCGTTCCTCATGCTCTGGTTTGTCTCCGCGTCAGTACTTTCCCGCGCCGGCCGATCACGGAAAGCACGGCACCTTGACGATATGGTCGACAAGCACGGTGCGCGTGATGCCCGGCAAGTGCTGGCCAACGGTGCCGTGTTTGCCGCCTGTGCGCTGGCGAGTCTCCGCTGGCCGGATGCGCGTTGGCCGGTCGCGGCCGCCGCCTCGCTCGCCGCCGCCGGCGCGGACACCTGGGCCACCGAACTCGGGACATGGCTGCGATCGGAGGCGTGGTCCGTTCGCACGTTTCAGCGTGTCACGGCGGGCACGTCCGGTGCCGTGACGACGCTGGGCACGACGGCGATGCTCGTTGGTGCCGCCGTCTATGCGCTACTCGCGACCGTGCTGACTCTCATTCCGCCTCACGCCTGGGGCGCCGTAATCATTGGTGCAATTGTCGGCGCGACGGCGGATACTTGGGTGGGTGCCTGGGCGCAGGAGCGCCGCTGGTGTCAATCATGCAATCGGCCCACCGAGCAGGCGCGTCACCGTTGTGGCGCGCGCACCGACGTGATTGGCGGCGTACGAGGGTTCGATAACGACCTCGTCAACACGCTGGCCACGGTGCTCGGCGCGGTCGTCGCGGTGTGGTTGCTGCAGAGCGGCCTATCCGCCTGATTGGGTGACAAAGGAGCCGTCGGTGTTGCCAGACGGGAACCTGAGCGCGAAACTCCTTCTTCGCAGTGTGGTAGGAGAGAGCGGGGTTCAACCTCGCCGCCAATCGTTGTCGTGTCCTCCAACTGAAGCCATTTACTCTCCAATATGACGCTTCCCCGTTCCACGCAGATTCTCATCGTTGGCGGTGGTCCCTCGGGGTCATCGACGGCGTGTTTTCTGGCGGCGCAGGGGCTCGACGTCACGATCGTAGACCGGGCCACGTTTCCGCGCCCCAAGCCGTGCGCCGAATATCTGAGCCCCGAGGCCTCACGCGTCCTCGATGCCATGGGCGTGCTCGAACGCGTTGAGGCCGCCGGCGCCGCGCAGCTCACGGGCATGGTGGTGCGCGCACCCAACGGGTTCGAGATCGAAGGGGCGTTTGTCGCCAAGCACGGATTTCGCGGGTTTCGCGATCGTGGACTCGCGCTTCGACGGGAACTTCTCGATGCGCTGTTGCTTGATCGTGCGCGCGAGTTGGGCGTGCGCGTGATTGAGGGCGCCCGTCTGGAATCGCTGTCCGCACAGCCGCGCGGTTACGAGGTTGGGGTGCGCGCCGGTGGCGCGTTGCATCAGCTCTCGGCCGGTCTTGTGATTGGCGCCGATGGTTTGCGTTCGGTGGTGGCTCGGAAACTCGGGCTCTCGAAGCGCCGCTGGTGGCCGAAGCGCCTCGCGCTCGTCGCGCATTGGCGCGGCGTCGAAGGCATTGGTGCGCGCGGCGAAATGCACGTGCAGTACGGCGGCTATCTCGGCCTGGCTGACGTAGGCGACGGCATCACCAATGTGGCGCTCGTGGTGCCGGCGTCTCGTGGGCGTGAAGCGGCCGGCGACACCGATGCCTACGTGCGCCGTTGGATTGCGCAGTATCCGCACATTGCCTCGCGTTTTGTACACGCCGAGCGCATCTCACCCGTGCTGGCCACCGGCCCATTTGCCACGCATGCGAAACGTGCCTTCGCACACGACGCGGCGCTCGTTGGTGACGCGGCCGATTTTTTCGACCCGTTTACGGGAGAAGGCATTTATTCCGCGTTGCGAGGTGGCGAACTGCTCGCGCCCTTCGCCGCCGAGGCCGTACGCGCATCAACGGCAAAGCGTGCGCTCTCGGCCTTGCGTGACTACGACCGGGAACGCACGCGTGCCTTCTCCGGGAAGTGGCACGTGGAACGACTCATCGGGTTGGCCGTGGCGTTCCCGTTCCTCATGAACCACGCGGCGCGGGTGCTCTCGCAGCGCTCAGAACTCGCCGACCTGCTCATTGGCGTGACCGGTGATTTTGTACCGGCACGCGAAATCCTTCGCCCTGGTACGCTGTGGCGTATGCTCGTTCCACCCGCTCGTTCATGACTTCTGCTTCTCTGGAATCTCCCGCACCAGCCGTGATTGACCCGACCCTTTTTCGCAGTGTGCTGAGCCGATTCGCCTCGGGCGTTACGGTGGTGACGTCGCGCGATGCGAATGGGACGGACTATGGCATGACGGTCAGCGCCTTCAGTTCGCTCAGCCTTGACCCACCGCTGGTGCTCGTGTGCATCGATCAGTCGGCCACTTGGCATGCGGTGCTCCCCAGTGCCACGCACTTCAACGTCCATGTGCTGGGCGCTGAACAGGAGCCCATCTCACGACGCTTCGCGAGCGATCGTGCCGACCGCTTTGTCGATGTTTCACACACGCGCAATGCAAACGGGATTGCGCAGCTCACTGGCGTGCTCGCGCTGCTCGAATGCCGGATCACCGCGCGACACGTCGCCGGCGACCACACCATCGTTGTTGGTGAAGTGGAGCGCGCGCAGGCCGACGACGGCGATCCGCTGCTGTACTTCCGTAGCGCGTACGCTCGCCTCAATCGCTGATGCACCAGAACGCCGTGCTGCGGTTGCGTTTCGTGTGCGCGTGCTGACACCCGTGCGTCAACGGGGCGTCGAGTTGCTCGACGATCCCGGGGTGGACCCCGCGCTCGCGACCCGCTCACTGCGCGACGTCGTGCGCAGCAATCGTTTGTTCGGTGGACAGCGCGCAGTGCTGGCTTCACTTGCGTCGCTGATTGAGCAGGCCTCGCCCGGTGCGGTGTTGGTGCTGCTCGACGTTGGAACCGGGCTCGGCGATATCCCGCGCGCCGTGCGCACGCACGCGGAACGACGTGGTGCGCATGTGGTGACCGTTGGGCTTGAGCTCACAGTCGCGCTCGCCGCTGCCGCTCGTCCGGCCGCGCGCGATGTGCTGTGCGGCGACGCGCGAATGCTCCCGTTTGCCACAGGAAGCATCGATGTCGTGACCTGTTCGCAGGTTTTGCATCATTTTGACGGTCCTGAGGCAGATGCGTTGCTTCAGGAACTCACACGCGTGGCCAAACGACTCGTTGTCGTGAGTGATCTGCGACGGAGCTGGCTCGCGGTGTCGCTCCTTTGGCTGGCGTCGTTTCCGCTCGGCTTTCATCCCGTCAGTCGTCATGACGGGATCGTGTCCATTCTTCGTGGGTACACCGCTTCAGAACTTGGCGATATTGTGCGCCGCGCAGTCGACCGAACGCCCGCCGTTCGCAACCGTCTCGGTTGGCGCATCACGGCCGCGTGGTCCCCGCAGTAGCATTCCACCATCGCTTCGCTTCACACTCGATTCCGACCCCTCATGCGCACACCTTACGAACTCGGCCCTGTGCCCATGGCTCGACGACTGATCACGATCGACGAGCAGGTCGTCCGGGCACCGGTCGCCAATATCTTTGAGATCGCACGATTGGTGGAGCATTGGCCGGCCTACCTGCCGCACTATCGTTTTGTGCGATTTCGTGAACACGCGAGTGACGGCGGCGGATTGGTGGAGATGTCGGCCAATCGTCCCTTCGGACCAGTGGGCTGGCCTACGTGGTGGCTGTCGGAAATGTCAGTCGATCACGACACGCCGCTCATTCGCTTCCGGCACGTTGGTGGCGTGACGACGCGTATGGATGTTGCGTGGGAGTTCACCCCTGTCGATGGTGGAACGCACGTGCGCATCGTGCACACGTGGGACGGTCCGAACTGGCCGCTGATTGGTCCGTTCGCCGCGACCGCCGTTATTGGCCCGGTGTTTGTGCACGGCATTGCCTCGCGCACACTGTCCGGTCTCGCTCGTGCCGCCGAGCGCGGCGCCGGTGAGCGTGGCGACGGTGAGCGTGGCGACGGTGAGCGTGGCGACAGTGAGCGTGGCGCCGGCCGCGAGGCACCGGCGTTGCGCGCTGTCGCTCCCGCTGACGCCACGCGCGTGACGACCGGCAAGCCTTCATGAGCCGGACGCGACGTCGCGTCGCGATCACCGGTATTGGTTGTGTCACACCCATCGGCACCGGTGTTGACGAACTCTGGAACGGGCTGCGCGCGGAGCGCAGTGCGGTCACGGCCATCAGTCGATTCGATGCGTCGATCTTTCGCAGCCGCTGCAATGCATCGGTCGACTTCGAACCCACGCACTACCTCGACGAAAAGCGCGTCAAGCGTCTCGATCGGTTCGGCGCGTTGAGCGTGGTGTCGGCCACGCTCGCGTTGCGCGACGCCGGGCTCGATCTCAATACGATCGACCGTGATCGCGTGGGCACGATGATGGGCACGGCGCTCGGCGGCGTTGGCTATGCGGAGGAGCAGGCTGCTCGTTTCATGCAGGGTGGGTTGCGTGCGGTGGACGCGACGCTTGCCTTGGCCGTGTTTGGCGGCGCATCGAGTTGTAACATCGCGATTGAGTTCGGCATAACCGGGCCGAACTCTACCAATGCGATGAGCTGTGCTTCGGGGACGATCGCCATTGGCGAAGCGTTCCGTCGTGTGCGTGATGGCGAAGTTGATGTCATGCTCGGCGGTGGAGCGGAAGCGCCGCTGGCCACGCTCTGTTTTGGCGCGTTTGCATTGATTCGTGCCATGAGCACACGCAACGATGAGCCCGAACGTGCGTCACGTCCGTTCGACAAGGATCGCGACGGCTTCGTGATGGGTGAAGGGGCGTCGGTGCTCGTGCTTGAGGCCTGGGAGCACGCGGTGGCGCGCGGCGCGCACATTTACGCCGAGCTCGCGGGCTACGGTACCACCAACGATGCGCACCACATGACCGCGCCGCTCCCCGACGGCACGCAGGCGGCGCGTTGCATTGCGCTTGCGTTGGCCGACGCCGATGTCGCGCCCACTGACGTGAGCTATGTGAACGCACACGGCAGTGCCACGCCGCTCAATGATCCCACGGAAACGCTGGCGATCAAGCGTGCGCTCGGGGCACATGCGGGTCGTATTCCGGTGTCGAGCACCAAGGGATACTACGGCCACGCGCTCGGTGCCTCCGGTGCCATCGAAGCGGCGATCAGCGCACTTGCACTTGATCGCGCGTGGATTCCGCCCACGCTGAATCTGGAGACGCCGGATCCGGCGTGCGATCTCGACTACGTGCCGAAGCACGGGCGAGAGGCTACATCCGACGTGGTGCTGAGCAACTCGTTTGGATTCGGTGGCATCAACGCCAGTCTGGTGTTCAAGCGCGCTTGAGGTCAAGGCAGCGCACGAGTCGCGACTGACGTCTCATGGGACAACGCGGCGCGCTTGACCTCGCGGCGCGATTACCGCGGATACTTGTCGTCGTAGCGTTTGATACAGTCCTGAATCGTGCTCATGGCCACCGCGTGCTGTTTCCAGCCCTCGATCTCCACGCGCTTGCCTTCCAGATCCTTGTACACTCTGAAAAAGTGCTCGATCTCTTTGAGGTAGTGCTGCGGCAAGTCGGCGATATCGAAATACTCCTGATTGTAGGGATCCTCGCTGGGCACGGCGAGAATCTTTTCGTCAGGGTCGCCGCGGTCGGTCATCATGAGCACGCCGAGCGGACGCACGGTGATGAGACAGCCGGGGAACGTGGGTTCGTTGATAAACACGAGCACGTCAAGCGGGTCACCGTCTTCGGCGAGCGTGCCCGGAATGAAGCCATAGTCACCCGGATACTGCACGGCCGAGTAGAGCACGCGATCGAGCTTGAGCAGGCCAGTGACCTTGTCGAGTTCGTACTTGTTGCGGCTGCCCGACGGAATCTCGATGACCGCCGTAATCTGCTCCGGCGGCTGCGGGCCCGCTGGAATGTCGTGCCAAAGGTTGGACATGCGTATCAACGATCAGAGAAAACGACGCCGCGCGAATCGCAGCCCCGCGGCTCGATTCAGCGGCGCTGCAGTACCGCCGCCGCTTCGAGCGCAAAGTACGTAATCACCATATCCGCGCCGGCGCGTGTGATCGCCGTGAGCGACTCCATCATCGCGCGCTCGCCATCGATCCAGCCACGTTCCGCAGCTGCCCGAATCATCGCGAACTCACCGCTCACCTGATAGGCGCACAGTGGCACACCTGTGTCACGCTTCACGGCCTGGATCACATCGAGATAGGCGCCAGCCGGCTTCACCATGAGCATGTCGGCACCTTCGGCGAGGTCAAGACGCGCTTCCTTCAGCGCCTCGGCGCTGTTGGCCGGATCCATCTGGTACGCACGACGGTCGCCAAAGGTGGGTGTGCTTTCGGCGGCTTCGCGGAACGGACCATAGAACGCCGACGCATACTTCACGGCGTAGCTCATGATCGGTGTTTGCGTGTGACCGGCCGCGTCGAGCGCGTCGCGCATGTGTCCAATGCGACCGTCCATCATGTCGCTTGGTGCCACGATATCCGCACCCGCTTCGGCGTGTGACAGCGCTTCGCGCGACAGCAGTTCCAGTGTCGCGTCGTTGTCCACTTCACCGCTGGCGGTGAGAATACCGCAGTGCCCGTGATCGGTGTACTCGCACATGCACACATCGGTGATCACGAGCAGGTCGGGGTACTCGCGTTTGATCGCGCGCACCGCTTCCTGCACGGGACCGTGTTCATGCCAGCCGCTCGATCCAGTGGCGTCTTTGGAATCGGGGATGCCGAACAAGAGGACGCCGCCAATCCCGGCCTTCGCTGCTGCTTCCGCGTCGCGCAGCATTTCATCGATGGACGTTTGCGACACGCCGGGCATGGAGCCAATCGGTGTGCGCAGCCCAACACCATTGCGCACGAAGAGCGGAAGAATGAACTGTGCTTCATGCAATCGCGTCTCGCGCACCAGTGTGCGAATGGCGGCCGTACGACGTAAACGACGTGGACGAACGCGCGGGAAACCGCCCAGCGGTGCGAGTTCTCCATCCTGTACACCCGGCGCTCCGAACGCGTGCGGTGTGCTCATGCCCGACCTCCACCGGTAACGCGGAGCTGATCCAGAATCTCTCCGGCGCCGTCGGCGAGCAGTTGTTCCGCGAGTGTCACGCCGGCCTCGGCGGGCGCACTGTCGTTCACCCGTTGCATACCGCGCAACACCGTGCGTCCGGCCAGATCGGCGATGCAAGCGTGCAGCATGAGCCCATCGGCGTCGCGCACGACGGCGGCACCAATCGGCACCTGACATCCCCCTTCGAGCGCCGCGAGCAGCGCACGTTCGGCGGTGATGGCCCGGCGCGTGGGCGCGTGATCGAGCTGTTCGAGCAGCGCGCGCATGGGTGTGTCGTCGGTGCGCGACTGAATGGCAATCGCCCCCTGCCCTGGCGCGCTCAGCCACTCGGGCGGGTCGAGCAGGCTCACAATGCGATCGCCGAGTCCGAGCCGCTTGAGACCCGCAGCAGCGAGCAGCGCAGCGTCTACCTGTCCTTCGTCGATCTTGCGCAGCCGGGTGCCCACGTTGCCGCGCAGCTCCGCCACATCGAGATCGGGACGCAGCGCCAGCAACTGGGCGCGTCGGCGCAGGCTCGACGTGCCAATGCGTGCACCGTGCGGCAGATCGGCCAGCGAGCGCACCGTGGAGCCCTGCGTCACCACCAGGGCGTCACGCGGGTCTTCGCGTTCGAGCAGCGCCACCACCGTGAGCCCGTCCGGGTCGGCGGTGGGCAGATCCTTGAGGGAGTGCACGGCACAATCGGTGCGATTGGCCCGCAGATCGGCCTCGAGCTCGGCGGTGAACAGCCCCTTCTCGCCGATCGCCGAGAGCGGGCGGTCGAGAATACGGTCACCGATGGTGGTGTATTCCGTGAGCGTGGATTCCACGCCGTGCGACGCGAGGAGCGCCGCCACCTGATGCGCCTGCGCCAAGGCCAGTGCCGACGAGCGAGTTCCAATCCGGACTACGTGAGTCATACGAGCGGGAAAAGTGTCAGGAATGATTGACAGACAAGTTATCCGGTTGGCGGGCGTGCGTCGATGCCGGCGGGACTTGCGCTGAGGAGCCGCCAGTAGCGGCCAGAATCGCCCTCGGTGCATCGACCGAAACTGCGACGAGAGACGCCGCCCTCGATCTGGTCGACTTTCGGAGCGAGGTGTTTGAGGCGCTGGATCGCATCGCGGCGGAGGGCGGACACCGGGCGTGAGTCAGGGCGGTGCGTCATCACCCGACACAAGGATCTCGGCCGCATTCGCCGTAATTTGCGCTTTCAAGCTCTGCCACTCGTTCGCCATTGCGATCCTGAAGGTGACCTGCGGCCAAGTCTTCAGCGAAACGCTCAAGAATACACTCAACGCGTATCACAACCGCGCTGTCTCCACGATGCAGATCATCGAAGAGCTGATCAAACTCGCCACAGACCTCGACGCCGCCCCCCAAGGCTGGCGCGGAGATGGGTCCCGCGGATGACGAGAAAGCCTTCTACGACGCCCTCGCCACAAAGGCGCGACATCATGGCACGAGCATGGCGGCCGGCACGACACCGATTCCATCCGGTCGGCGGTAGGCAGCCGGTCCGGTATGGACCACGATCGCATCAAGCAACTGGTCGCCGAGTCGTTGCTTCAGCCAGTGCAGATGTCTGACATCGTCGTCGTCCACCGTGCCGGCAAGTTTTACTTCATAGGCGACACAGCGCTGGTCGCTGCGAATCAGCAGGCCATCCACTTCATGATCGCCGCCATGCGTGCGCACGTAGGCATGCTCCACGCGCAGGGGTTGGGCCTGCGCATAGGTGCGCATGGACTGCGCGACGAGCGACTCGAAGAGCGCACCGAATAAGCCCCCATCGCGGACGGCAGGGACGGCGTCGACCAGCGGCGTCGAGGCACCATCGAGTAGGGCGGCCGCGTCGATCCCGAGCAGAAACGCGCTCAGTCCGGGATCAACAAGATGGATCTTCGGCGCTTCTCCGAGACGACTGAGCGCCGTCCCCCCTGGCTTCCACGCAGGGACCGGGTCGTAGATGTAGATCCGCTCCAAGGCGTCCCGGTAGCGCAAAACCGTCGTCTTGGCTGGCGGACTTCCGTCGCCGGCGGTCGCGACGTCGCGAAGCTTCTCGAGAGACGTGGTTGTGCTCGTCGCCGCAGCGTAGGCCTGCAACCACCGTCGGACAGCGGCCGGATTCGCCGCCGCTCCGGACGACTCCTGCACGACGCGTGTCGTGAGGCGCTGGACGTATCCGTCGAGCTGTGTGTGCCGGAGCTCGGAAGGCAGGGTCCGTATCGCCGGGAATCCGGACGCGACAATCTCGCGCGCGTAATCGACGAGGGTCCACGGCGAGTCGCCCTGAAGTGGCGGCCGCGGTCCTCGGGTAAGCAGGCTCCCCACGCTCACGGTGTCCCGCCCGGTCGCGTCCAAGCGCTCGCTGATCGCCAGGGGGCGCATACGACGGGTTACGATGCGGCCAGCGCCAGTGTGGGTGGGCTGCGCATGGCGGCGCGGTGCCGCTGAGCCTGCCAGCACAACAAGCCCCGGCGTCGAATCGTCGTCTACCCGGTGCCGAACCGCGTCCCAGAGAGCAGGCACGTGCTGCCATTCGTCGAAGAAGACCGGGAACGGCGCGCGCAGCGCCGCGTCGGGGTCTGCCCGAACGACCGCCGCCCGCGCCGCGTCATCAAGACGGACCGTGCGCGCTGCCCGTCGTGTAGCGGTGGCGGTCTTCCCCACTGCCTTGGCCCCGTCAATCGCGACCGCCCCCACTCCTGCCAATAAACGGTCGAGCTCGCCGTCCATAATTCTGGTTACGTAGGGGCGCTTCACGAGGGTGCGGGTTGGCGAGGACGGTGAAGTCGGGACGGACAGGTCTCCTGCGAAAACGTAGCTCTAATCGCTGCGGAATAGTAGCGTATTATCTTGCGTAATGGTAGCACGATACGCCGCGCAACGGTATTCCGTTTCTCTTGTCGACCGCCATCGGCCACCCGCCTGGCTGTTGCACGTGAAGAGAACGTCGCACCGGGCCGCGTATGAGCGCCGCCGTCCGCTCACCTCAGCCTCCGGCACCCCCTCACGCTTGACCAAGCGATTCCCAGAGATGGAGCGTGGCGTAGGCGCGCCACGGACGCCACGACTCGGCCCGCGCCACGATGTCACGACGGGGCACGTCGGCGGCGGCCATCGCCTTGAGAACAGCAAGGTCTGCGGCCGGAAAGGCATCGCGATCACCGAGTGCACGCATGCGCATGTACTGCGCCGTCCACGGCCCGATGCCCGGCAGCGCCACCAGCGTCGCCTCGGCTTCTTCGGTGGGAACGCCGCGCAATGCATCCAGATCCACGCGCCCCGTAGCGACGGCCTGCGACACAGTGTGCAGCGTGGCCGCCTTGGCGTTGGTGAGTCCGATGGTCCGCAGCGTGTCGGCACCGGCATCGGCGAGACGCTCCGGCGATGGAAAGCCGAAGAGCGGCGGCTCGCCCTCGACGTCGGCGAGCGGTGCGCCGAACATGCGGACAAGGCGATCGGTCATGGTGCTCGCACCCACCACGCTCACCTGCTGACCGAGCACCGTGCGAATCAGCCCTTCGAACGGATCAAGCAGTTGGGGGAGTCGGAGGTAAGGGCGGGCGGCGACGAGCGGTTTGAGTAGTGCGTCGCGTTTCGCCAGTGCGCGCCACGGCGTGAGGTCGGTGTCGAGGTCGAAGCTACGCCGCACCAGCGCGACAGTCTGAGACGATGGCAGCGCCGGCCGCGTACGCGCCACGAGAACGTGCGCGCTGGCGTCGTACTCGAGGTCGAGCAGCACATGCGCACCGGTACCGTGCAGGCGCACACTGCGCAGGTAACGCGGGCCCTGCACGCGTTCGAGCGAATCTACTGTGCGCACTACCAGATAGCGCAGCGTCCAGTGGACATCTACATCGACTGGCAGCGCGATGCGAACGCGGCGGGACCAGGCGGGTGGGAGGCTCATGAGGCACTGCGCGGTCGAACGGCTGGCGAGCGGATCGTCATGTCTTTACTACCATGTGCGGTTCGTCGGGGGACTGTACAGGATGATGTCACCGATTTTTTTATGTCACACCTCCACTCCACCAATCTATGCGGGGTTATCTCGGTGTCCGTGAAGACGGGTCAAATCCAGTTCGAGCAGGTCGAGAAGCTCGGAATGGATGCCGAACGCAAGGCCTTCGTGTTCGTCGCCCTCACTCGGGCGAGAGCGTTTGCCAAAGCGATCGATCGTTGACCGGTTTAACCGGTGTATCTATAAATCGACCAATTGTGCCAACGATTCCCATCCATGAGGTGAAGGCCAAGCTCGCCGCCCTTGTGCGCGAAGTCGCGGCGACGGGTAAAGGCTACGTGATCAGTGTAAACGGCCACCCCATGGCCGAGCTGCGTGCATTCGTGCCGGTGCCCACGCCACGGCGCTTCAAAGACACCATCCGCTTCACCGACGACGCGTTCGCGCCGCTCACTGACGCGGACGCCGGGGCGTGTGACGTCGGCCTCGCAGCCAAAGCTTCTCGACACCGTCGCGTTTATTTTCTGGCACGCCGACAGTCCGCGCTTGTCCATGAAGGCCCGTGCGGCGCTGCTGGAGGCACCGCAGTGCGCCATGTACGTGAGCGCGGCCAGCGCGTTTGCGATCGCCACGAAGGTTCGACTGGGCAAGCTCAGCGTCCCGCCGGCGATACTTCACGATTTCGCCTATGTGGTTGAGGCGGATGGTTTTCGAGTGCTCGACGTCAACGTCACGTCGGCGATTCGCGCGGGACAGCTTTCGGGCGACCATCGGGATCCGTTCGATCGACTGATTGCCGCGCAGGCGCTGACCCTCGGTGCCGCCGTC
>JBBRDP010000020.1:0-26807 GCA_038203795.1 Gemmatimonadales bacterium | reverse complement strand
CGCACCTATTTCGACGTAGGTGGTACGCGGCTCTCCACGCACTCGCGAGACGCGTCGGCGGGAGCGGCAAGCAGGCCCGTGCATTCCCGACGCTTCGACACTATCGTTGTCCAGCCCCACCTCTCGACGCCTTCATCCGGTCCCACGCTCATGGCATCACGCTGGCACGCGCTTGCGATTTCCTCTGCGGCACTCTTTACACTCACCTCTGCTGAGGCCCAGCCCGCCGCCGCACCGCCCGCCGCCGCGATGGCGGCCATTCGCCAAGCCGACCTCACGCGAGACCTGACGCTGCTCAGCGGCGACGCCATGCGTGGACGCGAGGCCGGTACCATCGACGAGTTGCGCGCGTCCATGTGGCTCGCAGAGCAGTTGCGCGTGATCGGTGTGGAGCCGCTGGGCGACGATGGCTCATTCCTGCAGTGGTGGAATATCCGGCGTACGCGAATCGGTGCGTCGAGCATGGTGCGCATTGGTGAGCAGTCTCTCATGATGTGGCGCGACGTCGCCGGCACCGGCACCGCCGGCACCACCGTGAATGCCGCCACCATATGGGCCGGCGATGGGCGCGACACCAGCATCGATGTGCGAGGCAAGGTGGCCATTGCACAACTGGTCGCGCCGCCAACTGCCGGACGCCAGACGAGTGTGAACTCGCCAGAGTATCGCTATGCACGTTCCGCCATGCAGTCGCTCGGCTTCGCGCTGTCGCGACGCGGTGCGGTCGCGGTGCTGTTGATCGCCGACTCCACGGCGCAGATCGCGTTTGCCGGTGTGTCCAACATCGCGTCGCGCGGTACGTATCGCGTGGACAATCCATCGGCTGCACCGGGTCGCGCGCAGGGTACTACGGCACCGGTGCTGCTCGTGCACCGCTCCTTCGCCAGCGCGCTCCGTGCGGCGGCCGGACAGCCCGCGTCTATTCAGCTGCATCAAGAGTCGTTCACGTATCCATCCGTCAACATTGTGGGTCGCATCCGTGGCGCCGATGCGGTGCTGCGTGACGAACATGTGCTCTTCAGCAGTCATCAGGACCACGATGGGGTGCGTTACGATATCGACGGCGACTCCATCTGGAACGGCGCCGACGATAACGGCACCACCAGTGTCGCGCTCTTGGCGATCGCTCGCGCGTTCAAGCAGCAACCCGGCCGTCGGTCAGCGCTGTTTGTGTATCACGGCGCCGAGGAACGCGGACTGCTCGGCTCCAACTACTACGTGCAGAACCCCATCGTGCCGCTCACGCAAATTGTCGCGGTGCTCAACGGCGATATGCTCGGTCGCAACCATCCCGATTCTGCGGCGTTGCTCGGTAGTCAGCCTCCACATCGGAACTCCACCGCGCTGGTGAACATGGCGCTGCAGGCAAATCAGTTGACGGCGAAGTTTGCCATTGATTCGTTATGGGACCGGCCGACGCATCCGGAAGGATGGTACTTTCGCTCAGACCATTTGCCGTACGCGCGGGCGAACGTACCGGCACTCTTCTTCTCGAGCAATCTGCATCCGCAGTACCACACACCACGCGATGAACCGTCCACCATCGACTACGCCAAACTCACGCGCATGACGCAATGGTTGTACACAACAGGATGGTTGGTGGCCAACTCGCCAACACGACCGGGGATCGATGCGGGATTCCGCCTCGAGCGATAGTCGTACGGCATTGATGGCGGAAGTCGCACCACTCGATTCCCTGCAACCCGCAGATCACGCGCGCATCAGCGTTGTGATGGTGGCGCGCAACGAAGCACAGAATCTGCCGTGGGTCCTTGAACGGCTCGACTGGTTCCAGGGCGATCGTGTGCTGGTGGACGGACGCTCGACCGACGACACGGCCGCGATTGCGCGCCGCGCCGGCTGGCGCGTGATCACCGACGATGGTACGGGCAAAGGGGATGCATTGCGCCGCGGTGCCCTCGAGGCGCGCAGTGAGATCGTGGTGTACATCGATGCCGATGGATCGCACGACGCCGCTGACATTCCGCGACTGGTCACGCCGATTCTGCACGGCGACGCCGATCTCGTGCTGGGTTCACGCATGCGCGGTGGCAGCGATGAGTTGTTCGCCTCGGTGCGGGAGCTTGTGCGCATGTTCGGCAGCGCGATCATCACGATTGCCATCAACTACCGATTTGGTCTTCGGCTCACCGACTATCAGAACGGATTCCGCGCGATCCGCCGAGAGGTGATGAACTCGCTTGGTACGCGCGAGCGAATCTTCACGATCGAGCAGGAGATGGCGATCAAGGCGATTCGCGCCGGTCATCGCGTCACGGAAGTGCCGACGCACGAGTATCGCCGGCGTGCCGGTCAGTCGCATATCGTGGTGTGGCGTGTGAGCTGGCGGTATGTCTGGTGTCTGATCAGGAACCTGTGGTGAAGAACGGAAGGCGTACAGCGATCGGGCTGAGCCTCAGTGCGCTGCTCGTGCTGTTGGCGCTGTTGTTTCCCACCGGCTGGTACGACGCGTTGCCTCGGCAGCCCGGTCTCGAGACGATGCCCGTGAGTGGCGTTGTGTTGCTGCGGCTTCTCCTCGCGGTGGCCGCGATCACCACGGCCGCGGTTGTGCTGTCAGAATGGCGATGGATCCCGCTGCCGGCGGGAGCGCGCATAGCCGCGTTCAGGACCTGGCAGCTGCAGGATGATCTTACACGCGGCCGTGCACGCGGATGGCTGCTGGCCATCACACTGCTGGCGCTCGTACTCCGCGTGTACCGCATAGACGCTGAACTGTGGATTGACGAACTCTATTCACTCAGCGACTACGCACAGCAGCCATGGTCCGTGATTGCGGGGAGCTATCGCACCTCGAACAATCATCTGCTCATGTCGCTGCTGATGAAGGCATCGATTGCGCTGTGTGGTGTCTCGGAGTGGTCGGTGCGGCTGGCGGCGGTGTCGTTTGGCGTGGCCGCTATCCCGGCGCTCTATCGCGTCGCGCGACTCGCCATGTCGCGTTGGGCGAGTCTCGGCGCGGCACTCTTGCTGGCCGTATCGTACCATCACGTGTTCTTCTCACAGAATGCGCGCGGCTACATCGCGTATCTGTTCTTTGCGCTGGTGAGTACGCGCGCGCTGTTCGATGCCCTGCGCGATGACCGGCGGCGGGACTGGGCGTGCTATGGGATTGCCACGGTGCTCAGCGCGATGGCGCTGCTCAACACCGTCTTCGTCATCGCCGCACAACTGCTGATCGCCGTGCTCGTGCTCTACGGCGTCCATCGTCGTTCGGGTGAGTCGTCCGCCTTGCTGCGCCGTGTGGTGGGCGTGTACGCCGCCACCGGTTTCGCGTGTGCAATCGTCTTCGCGGTACCACTGCCCGAGGCGTACCTCGTGATCACGAGTACGTATGACAAGGCCGGCACGGGCTTCGCGCCCAACTCGATGGCGCTGGTGCGCGATGTAGCCCGTGGTGTGAGCGACGGCTTCGGGACACGCGGACTAATCGCCGCCGCGCCATTTCTGCTGCTCGCTGCCGGCGGCTGGACTGTGCTGTGGCGACGGCAGTGGGCGGTGGCGTTGGCCTTCACGCTGCCCGGCGTACTCACCGGGATCGTGCTCGTCACGCGCGGACTTACCGTTTCACCGCGATTCTTTTTGTTGTGGCTGCTGTTGGCCGTGCTCACGGCGGCGGTCACCATCGAGGCGTTCGCACTGCGGGTGGCGCGGTTGTATCGGGTGCCTGTGGCGACGGCCGTCTTTGGTGCACTCGCCCTGGTCTCGCTGTTGTCGTTGCGGCGGTACTACGCCGTGCCCAAGCAGCCGTTTGTCGCGGCGATCGCACATGTCGAGCGTGTGCGCCGTGCTGATGATCTTGTGCTGGCCATCACGCCCACGACGCGCGGTGTGCGTTTCTACGGGGAACGCCTGCGCATCCCGCTTGCCTCGCACTATCGGTTTGTGGGATCGGTGGCAGCGCTCGATTCCGCCCTCGCCGCGCCCGGCGGCGGGCGGGCGTTCGTCCTGACCACACTGGAGTACGGGTCGTCGCTCCAACACCCGGAGCTCTTCCGTCGAGTGCGTGCCGGCTGGCAGCGCGATACCACGTTCCCCGGAACAATTGGCGACGGGCAGATCTCCGTGTGGTCGCCTCGCGACGCCATGGTGCCGCCGTTGCCGTGAGTTTTTGCACACGGCGGTGGACACAATCGCGGCGCTCACGCGTATAACGCTGTATGCGATCGCCTTCCGTTCCCAACCGCACGCATCATGCAATCGCCATTGCGATGCGTGGCGCACTCGTCTTGTCAGCAACGCTGGTCGTCGCCGCGTGCTCGCCAACGGAGATGCTTCGCTCGTTACGTCCTGCACCGGCCACGGCGCACGAGCGTTACGCACAAGCGCTGATGGACGCCGGTCTCGATTCCACGGCGCTTGGTCGCGAGTGGCTCGCGGCGAGCGACAGTGCCATTCGAGTGCCGCTCGAGGCACGCTTGCCCGCGCGTGAAGTTGGCGTGTATTCACGGACCGAAGCACGTGCCGTCGCTTACCGAGTCTCGCTCCGGGATGGACAGCGATTGGTGACCACGCTGCAGACTGAGGGGCTGCCTGCGTTGCTGTATCTCGATTTGTACGAAATCACCGGCGACACGGCCCGTCCCTTTGTCCACCGTGCAACGGCCGATACAGCGATCACGCCGGATAGTGCGGGCACGCGCGTGTCGCTGGCGTATGAAGCAACGCGTGACGCCGACTTCGTGCTACGACTGCAGCCGGAGCTGCTGCGAAGTGGGAAGTTTGAGCTCACCCTGCAGGCGGAACCGTCGCTCATGTTTCCGGTGCAGGGGCGGGGCAATCGGGCCATACGGAGCTTCTTCGGCGTCGACCGCGACGGCGGACGTCGTGTGCATCACGGCATTGATATCTTCGCGCCGCGCGGCACGCCCGTGCTCGCGGCAACTGATGGCGTCGTGCGCAGTGTGTCGCCGAACAACCTCGGTGGGAACGTGGTGTGGCTGAACGACGAGCGCCGCAATCAGTCACTGTACTATGCCCACCTCGATTCGCATGCGGTGCACGCAGGGCAACGTGTGCGCGTCGGCGACACGCTTGGCTTCGTGGGCAATACCGGCAATGCCAGAACCACCGCACCACATCTCCATTTCGGCATCTATCGCCGTGGACGTGGTCCCATCGATCCGCTGGCGCACGTGCGACTGATTGCGTCCGACCCACCACCAATTCTGGCCGACACGGCTCGGCTGGGTCAGCTGGGCGTGACGCGCGTCGCCAACGTCACACTCCGAGAGGCGCCGCACGCGTCGTCTTCGGCGCTGCGGGAGATCCCCAACGCCACCACGATGCAGATCATGGGGGCGAGTGAGCGATGGTACCGGGTGCAGTTCGAGGACGGCACGTCGGGCTACCTGACGCCGGGCGCGCTTCGACCGGTCGAGCGGTAGCTTCCGCTGGAGGGACGAGCGCTACGAGGCCGCGACGAACGAGCATCCCAGATGCTGCGCCATCGTCACCGGGAAAATTCCATTCGGCTGCAAGAGTACACCGGGCACCATCATCGCCAATGCTTTTTCACGTGCGGCGGTGCCACTCAGCTTGTCCTGCTTCCTCACCAGCGCGACCATGCTGCTGAACGCCAGGTTGCAGCCCAGCACGACCACCCCGCGCTCGATTTGTTTGTGCAGCGCGTAGCTTGCAAACGTGGGCGGCAGCTGATCCTCGTCCACTGTCATGAGCACGGGGTTGCGACGCGTTTTCTTGTCGGTGAGCGGGTGCAACACCTTGTAGGTCTTGGCGACATCGTATGTGTCCCAGAACTCATGATTCATGATCAATGGCATCGCGGCGTGGCGAATCACGATCGCCGCGCTGAGATCGGCCGGCTCCGCATTCAGCAAGTCACGACAGTGCGTGGCCCACATGCCGGCGCGCCACACGCCGCTGCCACCGTTGATCTCCGGTGTGTCGAACACCGCCTTGTACTTGCCGGTGAGCTTCTGCATCCACGTGGTATCAAACGGTGGCGCGGCCGACTGCTCCAGCTCGTGCAGCGCGTGCAATTCGTTGAGTGCGTCGGGGTCCGGCACCGGCGCTGCGGGGCTGGCGTGCAGCGCCGAGGGGAGCGCGCCGATCGCGATCCCGCTGAGGGTCAAATGCTGCAGAAAACGACGGCGATCGGCGGGCATGCAGGCTCCAGGAGCGTTGGGAAGTGAGGTGAAGTGTAGCGCCGAGACCGCCATTCGTCGAATGTTGCTGCCCCGATGCCCATTGGCCTGTGTAGAATACGAATCGAGCCTCGCCGTCGCCCTTGCCTCCCCGCCCAATGCCTGACACAGCCCGCCCAACCACGCACGACGAGGATCGCCCGCTGCGCGATGACATTCGCCTGCTCGGACGCCTGCTCGGCGACGTGCTGCGCGACCAGGAGGGCGTTGCTACGTTCGAGCTCGTGGAGACGGTGCGACAAACGGCTGTCCGCTTCGCTCGCGAAGGACAGGCGAGCGACCGCGCCGCGCTGCACGAGTTGCTTGATGATCTGCCGCAGTCCACGATGCTGGCCGTGGTCCGCGCGTTCACGTATTTCCTGCAACTCTCGAATATTGCCGAAGATGCGCACCAGATCCGCGCGCGGCGAGCGGCCGATCTCGCCGGCGAGCAGGCGGGTGAGGGAAGCCTGACCCACGCGCTCGATGCGGTCTCATGGCAGGCGCGTGCGGCGCCCGATCCGAACGAACGCACGGCGATGGCGCTGGATACATTTTTTGACCGGGCGCTTATTTCGCCCGTGTTGACGGCGCATCCCACCGAAGTGCAGCGCCAGAGTACGCAGCGCGCCATGCGGGCGATCAGCGATCTGATTGAGCGTGGCGATCGCACGGCGCTCACCATCGACGAAGAGCAACAGGCTAACGACGCACTCATTCGGCTCGTGCTCACTTTGTGGCACACGCGCATGGTGCGAGCCAACCGCTTGCAGGTGATTGACGAAGTGAAGAACGGGATTCACTATTTTCAGAACACCTTCCTCACGCAGCTACCTCGACTGTACGCCCACACCGAAGATGCACTGCGCGCGCGTTTCCCAACGCGGGAGTGGTCGCTGCCGAGTTTTTTCCGGATAGGAAGTTGGATCGGCGGTGACCGGGACGGGAATCCGTTTGTCACCGCCGATGTGCTCCGTGAGACGGTACGCTTGCAGTCGGCGGCTGCACTCGGCTTTTACCTCGGCGAAGTACACTCGCTGGGAGAAGAGCTGCCATTGTCACAGGAGCTGTTGCCGGTGAGTGACGCCTTGCAAGCGCTCTCGGATCAGTCGCCCGATGCGCAATCGCAGCGTCTCGACGAGCCGTATCGACGCGCAATCATTTTGATCTATGCACGGCTTGCCGCCACGGCCGCGCACCTTGATCACGCGTTTCAGCGACGGGCCGGCGTGGCCGGTGTCACACCGTACGCCAGCGTAGCAGCGTTCGCGCAGGACTTGGGCGTGATCCGCGATTCGCTGACCGCACATGGTGTGGCGCGTCTCGCCAACGGCCGACTGCGCTCGTTGATCAGGGCAACCGATGTGTTCGGACTGCACCTGGCGCCGGTTGACCTGCGTCAGAACTCCGACGTGCACGCACGGGTGATCGGCGAGTTGCTGGCGCGTGCGGGTGTGTGTCCCGACTACGCGGCGCTCAACGAGACGGAGCGCGTGGCGCTACTACACCGTGAACTCGAGGGAACGCGTCCGCTGTACGCATCCTATCTCTCGTACTCGACGGAAACACAAAGTGAACTCGACATCATTTTCGCCGCGCGCGATCTGCGAGCACGCTATGGATCTACGGCGCTACCGAACTACGTCATTTCCAAATGCGATGGCGTCTCGGATCTGCTCGAGGTTGCGCTGATGCTCAGAGAGGCCGCGTTGATGACGGGCGGCGACACACCAGCCGTATCGATGAACATCATTCCGCTCTTTGAAACCATCGAAGACCTGCGACAGGCCAGCGACACGATGCGTCGCGCGTTTTCGCTCCCGCTCTATCGCGCACTCGTGCGCTCGCTTGACAACACGCAAGAGGTGATGCTCGGCTATTCAGACAGCAACAAGGACGGTGGGTTTCTTACGTCCGGGTGGGAGCTGTATCAGAGTGAAATCGCCCTGATGCACGTGTTTCGGGAGCACGGCGTGACGTTACGTCTGTTCCATGGACGCGGTGGCTCGGTGGGGCGCGGCGGTGGGCCGAGCTATCAGGCCGTACTGGCGCAGCCCGTCGGCGTGGTGGGCGGACAGATCCGGATCACGGAGCAGGGCGAGGTGATCACCTCCAAGTATTCCAACCCGGAGGTTGGTCGTCGCAATCTGGAGCGCTTCATGTCGGCGACCATCGAGGCCACGCTCACGGATCACGAACACACCCGGCCACCGGCGGACAACGCACACGCCGTGATGGACCAGCTGTCCGCTCATGCGTTCCGTGCCTACCGCGAGCTCGTGCACGATACGCCCGGCTTTGCGCGGTACTTCCGCCAGTCCACACCGCTGCTGGAGATCGCCACGCTCAACATTGGCAGCCGACCCTCCTCGCGTGGTGGCTCGGAGCGCATCGAAGATCTGCGGGCAATCCCGTGGGTATTTTCCTGGGCACAATGCCGAGTCTTGTTGCCGGGCTGGTACGGTTTCGGCAGCGCCGTAGACGCGTGGTTGCGTGAGGTGCCCGATGGGTTGCCCACGCTGCAGCGCATGGCAGAAACATGGCCATTTTTTCGCATGTTGCTGTCGAACATGGACATGGTGCTCGCCAAGTCAGACCTCGCGGTGGCCTCGCGATACGCGGAACTCGTAGAAGACGAGGCACTGCGGCACAATATCTTTGATCGCATCAAGCGCGAGTGGCAGCGCACGCACAACGCGGTGCTGGCGATCACCCGTCAGCCGCATTTGTTGGCCAACGATCCGCTGCTCGCGCGTTCACTCGCCAATCGTGTACCGTACATGGATCCGCTCAATCACTTGCAGATTGCCTTGCTGCGCCGGCAACGGGCGAAAGCTGCGCACGAAGGCACCCCAGACGACGATCGGATCGAGCGGGGCATTCATCTCACGATCAACGGCATCTCAGCCGGTTTGAGGAACAGCGGATGAGTATCTCAGTATGGAGTTTGGCGCGTGTACCGCGTATGGCATCGCAAATGAAAACGCGCCTGGCATCGCGCCTGGCATCGCGCCTGGCATCGCGAACAGCACGGTGTTTCGCGCTGCTGCTGGTGCTCGTGTCGGCATCAGCGCGGCAAGCTCACGCGCTGCAGGCACCGGCTGCCGCAGCGAGCAATGTTCGCGTGTCGGAAAGTGAAGCCCTCCTGCCGTGGTCTGAGCAGATTCGCGTGCGCGAGTCGTGGCTTCCGAAGCGACACGCGATGTTGCTACCCATGATGCGTCGTCACGGCATTGGCATGTGGATTGTGGTCAACGAAGAGTTCCACGACGATCCACTCACGCAGTACATCGCACCACCGCGTCCGTATACCGGCAACCGCGACATCTTTGTATTTGTCGACGCCGGAGACCAGGGGCTCAAGAAGTACGCGATCACCTCGTACACCGAAGAGAACCTCACCCGCTTCTTTGACGCGCCGAGTGACGAGCCGCGCCCGCCGGCCGCCACGCTGCGCGCGTTGTATCAGCAGTGGAATCCGGCCACCATTGGCCTCGGCATTCGCGGGCGTCGCGGACAGACCCGCTCGCTCGGCTACGATGCACATCGTTTCCTTGCTGAAACGCTCGGTGAAGACGCGGGAAAGCGGTTTGTGAGTGCGGGTGACTTGGTGGAGGAGTATCTGGACACGCGCTTGCCCGAGGAAATGGAACACTATCGTGCCGCCGTGGCCGTGACGGAGGCGATTGTAAAGCGCGCGTTGTCGAATGCGGTGATCACGCCGGGTCGCACCACCGTTGGCGATGTGCGGAACGGGTTGTATGACATGCTGTGGGCCGCCGGCGTGCGCACCTGGTTCCAGCCCGACTTGCGCGTACAACGTGCGGGCGCAGATATCGCCACGTCACGCGGATTTCTGGCTGTCGCTCCCGAGAGTACGACCATCGTACCGGGTGATGTCGTGCACATTGATTTCGGTATCACCTACATGGGCTTCGACACCGATTGGCAGAAAATGGCCTACGTGTTGCGCCCCGGTGAAACTCAAGCGCCGGAAGGATTGCGCAAGGCCATGGCAAACAGCAACACGCTGCAGGAGGCGCTGATGCAACGTCACGCCCGGCCAGGCCTCACCGGCGGCACGGTATTCAACGCCACCATGGCAGAAATGAAAGAGCGCGGCATCGAAGCCATGATCTATTCGCATCCCATTGGTGCACAGGGGCATGGGCTCGGCGCGTCCATCGATTTTCGCAGTCCGCTGCGCAGCGACACCACGTCGCAGAACGCGCGGCTGCGCGATGGATCGTACATCTCGATCGAGCTCAATACGGCTACGCCCGTGCCGGAATGGAACGGCAAGAAGGTGTTTGTGATGTTCGAGGACGACGCGTATCTCACGAAAGACGGTTACCGCTTCTTTCGTCCACGGCAGGAGGCATTTTACCTCATTCGTTCTCGCGAGTGATGGCTGCCCGGGCTTATCGCGATCCCGTCTCGATGCGATAGCGCGCCACGAACTCTTCGCCGAGCTCGCCGGTCCCGGTAACCCACACCTGATTGCCGATCGCCTCTTCAAGTCGCGAGTTCCACGGCAGCACCACGGTGCCAAGGAACTTGCCATCGGGCAGAAATACATCGTAGGTGGGTGGTTCGCGCCATTCGCGCTTGGGCCGTTTGTCACCGGCGGCGCGCTCCGGCGCTTTGCGGTACACTGCTTTCGTGTAGCGGCGCACCCAGATGCGCCCGTCAACATCGCTGGTGAGTTCGCTGAAGGGCGGTTTGTCACGCGGGATGTCGTATTTCACAATACGAGGACCACCGCCAATCACGCCCTTTGGCGCTGCCGGCTGATTGGCCGCCTGCTGTTCAAACATTCGTGCCCAGGCCTCCCATTCGGTACGCTCCTCCGCCGACAGTGTGATGGGTTGATACGCGCGTTCCACCCGAATCGTGGGCGTCCCGGCTCGACGTTGTTCAAAGGCGTACGTACGATTGTCGCCCATCAACAGGGCGCCGCGTGAACTCATGGTGGACACGAGCTCCCGTGTGAACGGCCGGTCGTATCCCGACGGCGTGGAGAGCACGAACGACGGCGCGGCGAAGGTGCTTGTGGGAACGTTGATCGTGTCGAGTACGACGCCGTCCGGTGATACTCGCGACCATCCGAACTGCCACGCCTCGTTCGGCAGTGGCATACCGACCGTGGTGCGCACGAAGGCAAACCCCTCGTGATCCACATGAAACAGATCGGCCGAGAACAAGCCGCTTGGCACGCGAACGGCGCTGATGTATTCACCGGCCGCCGAGTACGTGGTGAGTCGCTGAATGCGGTTGTCCCACAGCTGGATCCGGCCGTCGCGCAACGTCGCCACGCCACCCATCGATCGATACTCGCCCGGCCCTTCCCCGTTGCGACCGATCACACGCACGAACTTACCGTTCGCATCGAACACGCGGAGTGCCGGCGCGGCGTCGTCGGCAATGATGATCCGCCCATTCACGCCGATCGTCACCGCTCGCACGCGGCCCAGCTCATAGTCGGGATCACCTTCCAGCACGCCAACGCGCAGTTCTTCGACGAGCCGTACCGTGGTGCCCCACGCTGGTGCTTCGCTCGAGCGCACCACAATCGGTGCCTGGGCGGCGCTGACTCGCGAGAGAGCGACCGTGAGCGTTGCGGCAATGGCGATATAGGCGTGAGGCGGCAAGGTGCGTCGAGCGACGCGTAACGTGGTGTTCATAAAAAAGGATTCTCCCATCGATGGCTGTCATCGGCTAGACCTTTCGCGGCGGCGATCCGGCGCGCAGAATGATTATCTTTGGTATGAGTACCGTTCATCCCTTCCCCGGTTGCCTTCCCCCAAGATGCCGCGATTCGTGCGCTGTATCCAGTTCGTGCCGGTACTCGCCGGCGTGGCCGTGCTCGTGGCCTCGTGCCGCAGCGCCTTGGCCGCGAGCGATTCGCCCGCGAGCGCACTGCCGGTGAGTGGTCCACCCGCGAGCGCTGCGCGCGTGAGCGCTTGGCCCGTGCGTGCGGCGGTCGCCCACTCGGCCGACTCGCGAAGCGTTCCCAGGCGCCCATCGATGCCTCGCGCCACACGCGACACCATCGCCGACGCCCGCTGGGCCGACTCGGTGCTCACCACGCTCACGCTGCGTCAGAAGGCCGCGCAGATGGTGTGGGTGTGGACACTCGGTGACTACAGCGCCATCGATGCGCCGTCGTTCACGAACATCGAACGCCTCATCCGCGAACAGGAACTGGGCGGAGCTATCGTTTCGGTGGGTGGCCCGCTCGACATCGCTGCCAAAACCAACGCACTACAGCGCGCGTCGAAATTGCCACTGCTGATCGGTGCTGATTTCGAAACCGGTGCCGCGTTTCGCGCGCGCGGTGGTTGGTTTCTTCCCAACGCCATCGAGCTCGGTGGCGCGACATCGTTTCCGTATCAGATGGGCATCGGTGCCACGCGCGACACCACACTCGCCTATACCATGGGTCGTGTCACGGCGTTGGAAGGACGCGCGCTTGGCGTGCACATGGGCTTCGCGCCCGTGCTCGATGTGAACAACAATCCGAAGAATCCGGTCATCAGTGCGCGTTCGTTCGGTGAAGACCCGGCACTCGTGGCGCGACTGGGCCGCGCGTTCATTCGCGGTATGCAGAACAACGGTATGCTCGCCACCGCCAAACATTTTCCCGGTCACGGCGACACCGAACAAAACTCGCATCTCGAACTGTCACGCGTGAATGGGACGCGCGCGCGACTCGACAGCGTGGAACTGCGTCCGTTCCAGGCCGCGATCGCGGTGGGTGTACGTGGGATCATGACGTTTCACGGCGATCTTCCGGCACTCGATACCACAAAGACCGCAGCCACACTCAGCCGGCCTGTCATGACCGATCTCCTCCGCAATGAGATGGGTTTTCAGGGCATTCTCGTTACCGATGCACTCGACATGAACGGCGTGCTCGGCGACATGACCATGGCCGAGGCCACCCAGCGCGCCGTTGTCGCAGGCAACGATGTGTTGCTCATGCCGACAGACGTCAAGGTGGCGATTCAGGCTGTGATGGACGGCGTGCAGTCAGGCCGTTTCACCGAGCAGCGCGTGAACAGCTCCGTGCGCAAGCTGCTCATGGCGAAACACGAAATGGGGCTGCACACACAACGCACCGTCGATCTTGACGCGGTACGAACACGCGTTGGCGTGAGCGAGCACGTTACCACGGCACGCATCGCCGCCGAGAGAGCGATCACCCTCGTGCGTGATTCGCTCACGCTGGTGCCACTGCGACTTCCGAAATCGGCGCGTATCGTCAGCGTGAACATTTCCACGCGCGCGGACCTCGGCGCTGGTCGCGCGTTCGATGCGGAGCTCAAGAGTGCGTACCCGCAACTGCTGTCGCTCACGCTCAGTCCGGAAATCGTGGCCGACAACACGGCAGGCGCAGCGGCGGGCGGCACTGGAACGTACCGCGTGAGTCCGGAACCCGCGCTGCTACCGGCTTCGGTGGAGAATGCGCTCCGCATCGCACGTGATGCCGATCTGGTGATCGTCTCGAGTTACATCGGGGCCAGCACGAACACGGCCAGCATGACGCCAACGCGCGGTGTGCCCGAGTTGCTCAACGCGCTGCGCACGTCGGGCACGAAGGTTGTGCTCGTGTCGTTTCTGAATCCGTATCTCGCGCAGGGGTTGCCGCTCACCGAAGCGCACATGATCGCCTGGAGTCCATGGGCGATGTCACAGCGCGCGGCGGCGCGTGCGCTGCTCGGGCAGGCGTCGATTGGCGGACGGCTGCCGATCTCGATTCCCGGCGTGGCGGCCTACGGTACCGGGCTGACGCGATAGCGACGCACCATGCCGAAACCTCCGATCAAGCGAACACGCGCAGCGGCGCGCTCACCAGTCCCGCCTCCCACGCGCACCGACCTGTCGGTCGTACGCGACGTGCGCTTTGCCCTCCCGGATGGCTCCGTGCTCCAGTGGGACGTGGCGGCCGACCAACAACTCCTCGTGGCCAACGAGTTTCAGCGCGTGGCCATGCAGTGGACGTACATCGTGCGCAATCGTCGGCGATGGGCCGAACGTGAGGTATCGGTCAACGAACAAGCTGACCGCGCCCGGCAGTTGCTGCAACGACTCGGCATGTCGGAGAGTGCGCGTGAGCGGCTGGCGTTCGCGGGGCATGTGGAAGTGGTGATTCCCTGGACAAATGAAGCGATCGGCTGGGAGCTACGCATCATGCCGTGGGAGTACGTGTTGTCGGCGGGAACGCGCGATCTTCGTCGTGGTGTGGGCCTGAGTGTGGTGCGTCGCCTCGACGTGGGCGGCACTGCGCGGACGCTCAGCGAGCAGCCGCGCGCCCTGTATGTGCAGAGTGCGGTGGGAGGATTGGCCGACGTGTTCGATTTCAGCGCCGAGCGCCGGATGGTGCAGTCCGCACTCGCCGGCGAGCGGTTTCACGAGTGTATCAATCCCACGCTCGATGAGCTGGCGCGCGCTGTGGAGACACACCGTCCGGAGATCGTGCATCTGGCCGGCTTCGATACACACCAGGGCCTCGCGCTGCTGAATGACGCCTCGACGGAGACGGTGCTCGATGGCTATCTGTTGCGTGGCACAACAGGTGCGGTTGAGGCGGTATCGGCACAGCAAATCGCCACCGCCCTTACCGGTGGAGCGGCGAAGCCCGCGCTTGTCACGCTCAACCTGCACAACAGCGCGGGACGTATCGCGCCCATGCTGATCAGTGCCGGTATCGGTGCGGCGCTCGCGTTCCAGGATACGTTCGACGATGCCCTCGCCGAGTTGTTCTTCAGCAGCTTCTACCACGCACTCAGCATGGCGGACGGCGATCTGGTGCTCGCGTTCGATCTGGCGTGGGCCGAGATGCGCGAGCAACCACGATCGGTGCAAGGGTCCGGGCTCGCCTTATGGAGTGGCACGCCGTTGCTGGCACCGGCCGTGTCGTCCACGACAAGCACCCGTTCTCACATTGATCAGGTCATCGCGAAGGAACGCGCTCAGGTGCTCGATCCCGCGACCATCACCGATCTTTCAGAGATCGTGACGGTAACCGTCGACCCGCTCAGCGAGATCAACTACTCACTGCTGCACAACAATCGCGGACTCTTCAAGGAGTTCTCGATCCGCAAGCTCAAACCCGGTCGTCTTGAACGCATTGAGGTCAACGTGGAGTTGCATGTCGGCTCGGATAGCTATCCCTACCGACGCACCTTTACCCTTAGCGAACAGTTTATCGACCTGAACGAACTGGTGCGCGTGCCGCTCACGTCTGCCCTGTCACGATCGCGCGGTGAGGCGATGCGAACAAGTTTGTACGTGGAAGTGCTCTGGGGGCCTCCGGGCAGTACGCGCGAGCTGTACCGCGATACCACGCGCGTCACATTGCTGCCCGCCGATCAGTGGCGAGACGACGACACCGACCGCATGTGGCTTCCGTCGTTTGTGTTGCCGCGTGATCCGGCGGTGTCAGGCATCATCGATCAGGCACAGCGCTATCTGATGGCGTTGCGTGACGATCCAACCGCAGGATTC
Organism: Gemmatimonadales bacterium; assembly: GCA_038203795.1. GTDB lineage: Bacteria > Gemmatimonadota > Gemmatimonadetes > Gemmatimonadales > Gemmatimonadaceae > JAABRT01. The sequence goes on along the minus strand of JBBRDP010000020.1, from coordinate 11,133 downwards.
AACGGTTATCAACGCATCGACAGTACTGCCGGCGAGCCGCACGCGCGTGTGGACCTCCAAGTGCAGGCAATCTGGTCGGCAATCCTGTACGACTGCCGACTCTCCTATGTGAATCCGCCGCCCACCTACTCGATCGCGTCACAACGCGTGCGCACGCCCAGCGTCATGCTGTCGTCGGGACGCGGCACGTGTCTCGATCTGACGCTGCTGCTGGCCGCGTGCTGCGAGTATATCGAGATCTATCCCGTGGTGTTTCTGCTGGCCGGTCATGCGTTTCCCGGCTATTGGCGCAGCGCCGATGCGCATGCAGCGTTTGGCAAAGTCGCCATCTCGGATCCCGAAGTCGGCATAGTTGGTGAAGAAGACGGGGTTACGCGTGCCACCGGACAGCGCGAGGCGTGGCATCTGCCGACGGCCATGTGGCCCGAAGTGATTCAGCAGGTCCGGTCGGGCGCGCTTGTGCCGCTCGAAACCGTCGGGCTCACCTCGCACAAGGGATTCGCGGCCGCCGTCACGGCCGGCTATGACAACCTGAAATCGCGCGACGCGTTCGATTCGCTGCTCGATGTACGGCTCGCACGCGGTCGCGACGTCACACCCTTGCCCATTCGGGAAGACACCTCGTGAACGACCCATACAGGCTGCCTGCTTGACGGGAACGCCTGCGCGTCAGTATCAGTCCGTCTTGTCCGCTGCACCACTTTATCTCTGTCTGACCTCTTCAACGCTCCGCACTCATGAACACGCGACGGTTTCAGCCGCGCTCCCTCGGCCTGTTGGCCGGAGTCAGTCTGCTCAGTCTGCTCACCGCCGGTTGCGGGGAAAGTCTCGCCAGCAGGTCGGTCGAGGCCATGGACCTGTGCATTGCGGCGCGCAATCCGCTGTTCGTGAGCGGCCGTGGTGCGCAAGCGCTCGATACGCCGCTGCCGGCGCGCGCCGAGGAGCTGGCGGGGCGCATGAACTACCGGGCGGCCTCCGAAATCTTTCATTCAATTGCCAAAGACGCGGGGTCGCAGGTGGTGCTCGTGTGCGCGCTCGACTTTGCATCACGTGTTCGCGACGACGAGTCAAACGCTTTCGTGCGCACGTATACCACGCACCCTGACGAAGCCGTCGCGGCAAGCGCCCGGCGCTTGTTGCGCTGATCGCGTGCGTATCGTTCGCGGAAAGTTCGCCGGCCGTCACCTCACGTCGCCCAATGACTTTCGGGTGCGTCCCACAGCGGAGCACGTGCGGGCCGCGCTCCTCGACATGCTCAAGCCCGACCTCGCCGATGCGAGCGTACTGGATCTGTTCGCCGGTACAGGCGCGCTTGGTCTCGAAGCCCTCTCGCGTGGCGCCAAGCGCTGCGACTTTGTGGAAACGCGACCCGCCAGTCTGCACGCGCTCAAGGCCAACATCGCTGCATTGGGATTGATCAAGCGCTCGCGCGTATTCAAGAAAGACGCGCTGCCGTTTGCGGCTGCGCTCACGTCGGGGCGCTATCATCTCGCGTTCGTTGATCCGCCGTACGAATCGAAAATGCTCGACTACGTGATTCAATCGTGGATGGCGAGCCATTTCTCGCAGATCCTCGCGGTGGAACACGCCACCACGCATGTGCTTCCCAAAGGTGGCGCGCGGCGTGACTTCGAGGAAAGCTCGGTCACGATCTACCGGTACGAACCCGCGACCGCCGGCTGATCCCGGCCGATGCCGGTGGACGTCCGGTGACGCCAGTTGACGAACGCTGCGACGTGCTGCAGATCATGGTCATGCGCTCACTTCACGCTGTCCTCGCTCTCGCTGGCCTTCCGCTGCTTGCGGTAACGGCCCTCGCTCAATCCAGCATCGCGCCGCCCGCGCGGTTCGCCGATCCTGATCGCATCGCCAAGCTGCAGGGCGCGTTGCCGGCAATCGACAGTGTGATGCGTGCCTTCGCCGAGCGCACGCGCGTTCCCGGCATGGCGTACGGTGTGATTGTCGACGGGAAACTACTGCACGTATCGGCGCTCGGTCTGCGTGAGGTCGCCGGCCAAGCGCCGCTCGATACGAGCTCGGTGTTCCGAATCGCGTCCATGACCAAGAGCTTTACCGCGCTCGCGATTCTTCAGCTTCGTGACGCGGGACGATTATCGCTCGACGATCCGGCCGAACGCTACGTGCCGGAGTTGGCGCAGCTGCGCTATGCAACCAGCGATGCACCGCGCATCACGATACGCCATCTGCTCACGCACTCGGCCGGATTCCCCGAGGACAATCCGTGGGGCGACCAGCAACTCGCCGCCACTGACGACCAGCTGGCGGCAATGGTGCGCAGCGGCATTCCGTTTTCCAATGTACCGGGCGTGGCGTACGAGTACTCAAACTTCGGGTTCGCACTGCTTGGACGTATCGTGGCCAATGTGAGTGGGCAACGGTACGCGCAGTACATCCAGGAGCGCGTGTTGCGACCACTTGGCATGACCTCCACCACCATGGAGGCTCGCAACGTGCCGGCTTCGCGACTCGCGCACGGCTATCGTCTGCAGGATGGTGTGTGGCTCGAAGAACCCCCGCTACCTGATGGCGCGTTTGGCGCGATGGGTGGCATGCTGACCTCCGCCGCCGATCTTAGTCGCTGGGTTGCCCTGATGCTCGATGCCTGGCCGCCGCGTGACGGCGTGGAATCGCCGGTCCTCAAGCGTTCGTCGCTGCGTGAGATGCAGCAGATTGCACGCTATAGCGGCGCGACGGCTGCACGGTTGTCCAACGGCGAGTTGTCGCTCACCGCCGGTGGCTACGGCTACGGATTGCGTGTGTCGCAGAATTGCGACATGGCGCACGCCGTCGCGCACTCGGGTGGACTGCCCGGATTCGGCTCGCAGATGCGATGGCTTCCGGAGCACGGTGTCGGCATCATCACACTTGGAAACCTCACGTACACACCGTGGACCGGCCCGATGGACCAGGCGTTCGCCGTGCTCACGCGCAGCGGCGGTCTGCAGCCGCGCGTGGCACAAGCTGCACCCGTGTTGCTCGCGATGCACGAGCAGGTGTCACGATTGGTGCTGCAGTGGCAACAGCCGCTCGCGGACAGCGTGGCCGCGATGAATCTGTTCCTCGACGAGCCGGCAGCGCGTCGCGCGGACGCCATTGCGACGCTGCGTACTGAGGCCGGTGGACAGTGTCGCGTAGACGGCCCGCTCGTCGCGGCGAATGCGCTGCGCGGACAATGGCGCGTGCAATGCGCCACCGGTGCGCTGCGTATTGGCATGACACTGGCGCCCACCGAACCCGCGCGCGTGCAGCAACTCACCGTCGCACCGCTGCCTGCGGGCGCGTCCCTCGGCGCAACGACGACGTGCCGGATGTAGCGGGTGCGCCGTGGAGTACGCCCACGACAGCGCCCACTGCAGCGCCGTCTCACCGGCACCAATGGTTACTCGGGCGGTTTGAGCCGCACCCGTGAGAGGTGTAATCCTTTCGCGTCGCGATTGCTCAGAAAGACGACCTGGCCCGGTCCGAAGCCCACGAGTTGATAGCCCATTGGCAACTGAATGCGATCAATCATCGTGCCTTCACGGTTCATGACATCGTACACAATACCACCCGGCATCGGCCGCATCGGATTGCCGCGCACCCACAAATTGCCGTCCGCGTCGGCGCGCGTTTCGCCATAGGAGATGGGTGGCTTGTAGTCGGGAATGTCGGCCGGCCGTATGAGCGTTGGCGCGCGGTAGATCGGCGCCGGTGGTGTGTAGCCACCCCCGAACATTTCCTGGAAGTACGACTGCATGCACGCCGGTGTCGCCGGTGGCGTGACACCGGGCGGACAGGCGGGCATGTAGTTGGGAGGAAACGTGACGCCCTTGGGCAGGATCCAATCGGCCGGCATGCCCGGCGGTACGATGAAGCCTTCGTGGATCTCGAACGACGGTGGATACGGCTTGTTGAGCGCATTCGACCACGAGATCATGGAGGTGGCAAACTGGTCCTTCGCGTTCTTGATCTGCACAACCTTCGCCGAATCGGCAAACCGTTCCTTGGCGTCATCGTCCATGCGCATCCACGGATGCGGCAGCTTCTCCCCGTTCGTGATCGTGCCATCCGGCGCCCGAAACTCCACGCGATAGTCCACGCCGCGAACAAACGCGACTGAGCCATCGGCCATCGTTGCAGCGACTGACGCGTTGTTGCACCGGTGCCGTCGACACCACGGTATCGAGTTGGATGGGTTGCATGCGCGTGTCCGCGATGAGCACATCCTGATCGACCGTGCGCTTGATCTGAAACTGTCGCGAGGCGAAACCGACCGCGACGAAGTTCATGATGTAGTCACCCTGACCGCCGGGAAAGGCGAACTGGAACGCACCGCGGCTATCTGTGAACGTGTTGCGTGGCACGTTGCCCGGGATGGACGTCGCGGTGACCCGCACCCTGTTAACGGGCTCTCCAGTCGTGCTGGTGACGCGACCCCGAATAACGTCAACCTGAGCCGCCAGCTGTACAGGCAGGGCGCTCAGACACACAACGAGCGCGACGAAGGAAGCGAAACACCGCATGCGGACGAAGCAACTCCCGTGGCAGGTGGGCGGGGGACAGCGCGCGGGACATCAGACACCAAGAGCAACCGCAATCGTTGGCTGGTTGGTCACAGCGATCAACGAATAGGCTCAGCGCGGGAAGGGGGCGCTGAGCGACTGTCTGTACGCGCGAGTGGTGCCGAGGTTTCACGCGCGTGGTGCGTCACGCGTACGAACGCGCGATGACGCGCCCGCCGGGTGTTCAGGCCGCGCGCGTTCGACGCCGACGGGTAACCGCGAGGCCGAGCAGGCCGACGGCCACGAGTGCGATCGTTGATGGTTCGGGGACGACCTGCACGGGCGGCGGGGGCTCGGAGATCTGGATGTTGGTGAGCCACATGGCGTACACCACGTCGAACCGAATGCCGTCGTTCGTGACGCCTTCGAAGACCGGGGCCACGATGCGAATACCACCAAACTCGCCGCCCGAAAATCCCCACCACAGCGGAGCGCCAATGCTAGTGAACGGGTCCTGCGGAACCGCCGCGAAGGAGAAGTCCGCGTTGCCGTCCATGTTCGCATCGATCACGTTGCCATTGCGGTCGAGCAGCTGAAATTTGGTCTCCGTCACCAGCTGAACTCCGGCTTCCGTCACGAAGTCGAGCGCAAACAGGTTAAACGCGATCCCCGAGATTGGATTGTCAAACACGATCGAGATCGACGTCGCAAACGGAGATGCGCCATCGCCATTCGAGACCGCACCGAGGCCAAAACCCGGCCGTGGAATCTGGCCTGAACACGCCCCCGAGGGAGGGCCAAAGGGGTTGGCACAATTCAGGCTATTCAGAAAGATCGCACCCTCAAAGCGCACGCCCTGATCTGATCGGAGTTTGTCACCGACCACCTTGTTATCGACGAGCGGAGGCGCACTGAGGTTGATCGCGCGTGTGGGCGCGGCCAGCCCTTGGGCGGCCCCTTTGATCGCTGTCGGTGGCGTGGACGCCGCAACGGCGCTGTTGCTCGGCGCTGGTGGCGTGGACGCCGCAACGGCGCTGTTGCTCGGCGCCGGTGGCGTGGACGCCGCAACGGCGCTGTTGCTCGGCGCCGGTGGCGTGGACGCCGCACCGGCGCTGGTGCTCGGGGTTGGTGGCGTGGACGCCGCACCGGCGCTGGTGCTCGGGGTTGGTGGCGTGGACGCCGTACCGGCGCTGTTGCTCGGGGTTGGTGGCATGGACATCGCAACGGCGGCACCGGCGATCCCCGCCGATACGGCGGCCGACGCACCGGCATCACCCGCGAACGTTCGCGGCGCAGGCGGCGCAGGCGGCGCGGTCCGCCCTGCAAGGGCGCGGTTGCTCGGGGCTGGTGGCGTGGGCATCGCGATGGCGGCACTGGCGATCCCCGCCGACCCTGCGGGCGACGCACCGGCACCGCCCGCGAAGGCTCGCGGCGCAGGCGGCGCAGTCCGCCCTGCAAGGGCGCGGTTGCTCGGGGCTGGTGGCGTGGGCATCGCGATGGCGGCACTGGCGATCCCCGCCGACCCTGCGGGCGACGCACCGGCACCACCCGCGATCGCTCGTAGCGCCTGCGTCGCGGTGACCAAGAGCACCACCACGATCATCAGAATACCCACGCGATGCCGCACTACGACTCCTGGAGAGAACACCGACGACTGTCCTGAGCTAACAAACTGTTGAGAAGGGGGAGCAATTCACATGCCGTAACCCAAAGATGCCCTACCGCAAGAATGGCGCGACCCGCACTGGCTGGAACGAGCGGCATGTGAAAGGGAAGGCGACCTCATCCGTAGAGATGCGATGCATTGACGCAACACATCTGTTGTGTTTGTGTGACACTCTATCGGTGTTCTTGACCCGCTGTGATTTGTGCTACACCTTAGTTAAGGACGACCCGTAATGAAACTGTTCATCAACCCGGATTCCCTGTGCCAGCTATTGCATGCGTGAGCGGCGATGATGCGAGACGGAACGGATCCCGCTCGCCGCATCCATCCCGAGCCTCCCTTCGGACGCTCGCGGTCCGTGCGCTCTTCGCCGCCGCCGCGCTGAGCGGCTGTCACACCACCGGCAGCGGTCGTCCCGTCGTGGTGCCCGTCGATGCAAACACGGCGGCGGCACTCTCGCAAGAGCAACGCGCGGCGGTCGCTGCGCGCGGCAACATCGGTGTGCCGCCGTTCCGCTGGAACGGCGCCGATCCGCGACTCACCGCACTTGGCTTTGCGATGGCGGATCTGCTCGTAACCGACCTCGCGCGCAGTGGTCAGCTGCAGCTTGTTGAACGTGCACGACTCGGCGATGTGTTGCGTGAAGTCGATCTGGCTGGCGCTGGACGTGTGGATTCGGCCAGTGCCCCGCGCGTCGGCCAGCTGCTCGGCGCCAGCCGACTGATTCTCGGGACGATCGATACGCTGCCCAGTGGTGATCTGCGAGTTGGTGTGCGCATCGCGGATGTCGCCACCGGATTGCTCGAGCAGACACTCGACGCTCGCGCGCCGCTGACGGACTTGCTCGCAGCGGAAAAGGTCATTGCGTTCCGGTTGTTCGAGGCGCTTGGCGTAGTATTGTCGCCGGCGGAACGCGCGGCGGTCGAAGACGCGAAACCCGCCGCGAGTTTGGCGGCACTCACCGCGTACGGTCGCGGCGTGCAAGCCGAAGCGCTTGGTGATCGGCGACGCGCGTATGACGAGTATCAGCGCGCGGCGGGGATTTCACCGGCGTTCAATCTCGCGACTCAGCGCGCGTCCGCGCTCCGGCAGATTGTGCAGTCCGAAGCGCCGCCGCCGATGTTGATGCCGGGCGCGCGGCCAATCAATGCTGCGGTTGCAGGGACAGTCGATCGACTCAATCGTCCGCTCGATTTGATCACGTCGTACACGCGGCCGTCCGGTGGTGCCAGTGACCCGGCGTTTCCGAATACGATCGTGACCGTGGTGGTGCGGGTCAGGCGACCGTGATTCTGTGCGCACGGCGTACGGCGTGGCATTCGGTAACCCGTCGGCGTGCGCTGCACCGCAGTCTGGTGATCAGCATGCTCTCACCGGCCGCGCTCTCGGCACAGGAGCGACTGGTGGCCAGTCGCCTGATCGGCGCCGGTGCGTCGTACGAGCGCATCACGTTTGGTGGAGCGGGACTCTCGCAGGCCGCGTTTGCTGGTCTCGACACCACACGCATCACGAGTGTTGAGCAGTTCACAATGCCCATAACCGCGTCTTCGCCCATCGCTGGGGGATGGCGTCTCGATCTCACGACGCTCTTTGCGGCGGGGAGAATCACCTTTACCGACGCGGCGGCCGAAGGCGGTACCCGTTCGGCGTCGCTGAGTGGCATCAGCGATGTGCGAGCCCGTGCCACCGGTCGGTTTTTGCATGATGCCGTGGTGATGACGGTTGGGCTCAATCTGCCGTCCGGACTCACCTCACTCGATGCCTCACAGTTCAGCACGCTGCGCATTGTGGCGGCGCCGGCACTGGGTCTTGGCAGTTCACCCGTTGGCGCGGGACTCAGCGGAACGATTGGTCTCGTTCTTGCTCAACAAGTTGGCAGGTGGTCGCTGGCCTACGGGACATCTTATGAAGCGCGAGGACGGTTTCAGCCGGTGGCGGCGCTGAGCGCTGGTAGCGGATCCGCTGATTTTCTGCCGGGCGGCGTGTTTCGGATGTCTCTTGGTGCCGATCGGTTGCTCGGCCCGCATCGGCTGAGCGTGGCGGCGGCTGCCGATATTTTTGCCGACGATCGTTTTCGTGGCTCGGCGATTGGTGATTCGCTTTCACCCGCGATGGCGCTGGCCGAGTCGCGCGTGCGCCTCGGGCCGGTGCTCAGTGGTGATGTGCAGTTGGTGCTCGCGGCTCCGCGCTTGCGAGAGCTTTTGGTGTATTCTTCATATCGGTGGCGCGCGCCGTTTGCCCGCGATGGGCGGACCGTCGAGCGGTCCAGCGGACAGTATGTGGAGGCGGGGGTGCGCGCGGTTGTGCCGTGGGCCACGGGGCGTGACGTGATTCTCGCCTCGGACGCGCGTTGGCACTCCGGGCTTGGGATTGATCAGGGATTACCAACCGCCGGCGTCACCAGCGCTGGCGTGTCGGCGGGTTTGGCGATCGGACGAGGTTTGTTGTCGGTGCAGCCGTACGTGCGGGCGCAGGCGGGATCGCTGCGACAGCGCGCCGCGCTCGTGCCGACGGCAATGCAGTCGTTTTTGGGTGTGAGTGGTGGATTGGTTGTTGTCACCCGGTTCTGAGGGATTTATGCGACATACACGAGGCAACTCGACGAGACCAGGATGGAGGTCGCGTGCGCGCACCGCAGTGGCGGCTGCGATGGCGGCTGCGATGGCGGCCAGTGTGCTCGGTGCCTGCACGTCGTTCGCCGACTTTTTGACGCCCGGTCAACGCGGTGACAACTCGTCGCCCGCGATGATCTCGCTGCAGGCCGTCGTACCGCAACTCAACGAGTCGCCGGCCGAGGTGGTCACGCTCAGTGTTGTGGCGTCGTATCTGCGCCGCGATGGCTCCGAGGTGCGTCTCGGTGGCGGGCAAACGTTGTCGCTGTCGAGCGCCGAATTGCAGGCCGTGCCCATCGGGATCGACGTGGCTACCTGTCTGGCCGATCCAGAGCGCGCGGGTGGCACCGGTTCGTGCTCGGTAATGTTGAATCTCGCGCTGATGGTGAACGGCGTGGTGGTTGATCGTCAGATTGTGGGTCCGCTCAACCTCACGCCTGGACAACCCGCCGATGTGGCGCAGCCGGTCACACTGTTTGCGATCACGTCGCTGGCCGTGGTCGATGCGAGCGGCGCAGTGATCACGGCCGACGTGCCGATGAATATTCCGCTCGGTGAGTCGCGCTCCATTCGTGCGCGCATTCTCGACAATCGCGCGCAGGTGGTGCCAGATCGCGTCGTCACGTGGACCAGCGATGCACCACAGGTTGCGACCATCAGCTCCGCCGGTGCCATCACGTCGGTGAGTGTGGGCGCGGCGCGCTTCACGGCGACGCTCGGCACGTTCTCGGCATCGGCCTCGGCGAACATCACGCGTCCCCCGGCGGCACTCGCGATCGTGGGTGCCGTGGGTAGCGGACGCGGTACCGTGCGCTCCAACCCCGCAGGTATTGATTGCCGAGTCAACGAGTCCGTGGTCACTGGCGCCTGCACCTTCACGTTTCCCGGCGACGCGGCGGTGACGCTGACGTCGACGCCTGATGATGGTAATCTGTTCGGCGCGTGGGGCGAGGCCTGCAGCGCGGCGCTGAGTGGAGGCACGTGCATCGTGACGATGTCCACGGCGCGTCAGGCGAGTGCGCGCTTCACGGTGCTGCGCCGGTTCACCGTGCGCGCATCGAGTGAAAGCGATGGCCGCGGTCGCATTGTGAGTAGCTCGGGGCTCGACTGTGAGATCCGCGGTGCCACCACAAGCGGTTCCTGCACTGTGCAGGCTGTTGCGGGCGCTTCCATCACGCTCACCGCATCGCCGCAACCGCTGGCCGCTGGTAGCGACGAAAGCCGTCAGCGCTTTGCCGGATGGTCGGATGCGTGCGCCAGCGCCAACGGCGACACGTGCACGGTCACCCTGGCAGGCGCAGATGTGATTGCGACGGCGGGGTTCTTTGACGAGCGTCGTCTCACCGTTGACATCGTTGGCACAGGCGGCGGTCGTGTGGACGCCGTACCGTTGGTTGCGTGCACACGCGCTGCGTCCGTCACAGGTGGTGCATGCGAAGCACCGGTGATGCACGGCGCATCGGTTACGCTACAGGCCATTCCCGATGCGCAGTCGGACTTTGCCGGATGGACCGGTGCGTGCGAGGGGAGCGGCACCGCCTGCGCACTCACGCTCACGGAGTCGCGTGCGGTGTCGGCCACGTTTACAAAGAAGGTGTTGACGCTCACGCTGATCATGAACGGGACGGGCGCTGGCACGCTGCAGGTGAACAGTGCGCCCGCGTGCACGCTGGCGTTGGCGGCCGGTTCGGCGGTGTGTACACAGCCGTTCGACGCGGGTACGGTTGTCACGGTGCGCGGGATCGCCGGCGGACTCTCGACGTTCTCCGGATTCAGCAGCGATGACTGCAGCGGCACGGCCGACTGCGCGTTCACGATGAATCTCTCGCGCTCGGTACGCGCAAACTTCGCCTCGCTGCCCGTTACTCTCACCGCTGAAGGATTCCCCGGTTCCAGTGGGTCGGGCTTTATTCGCGCGCTGGCAGTCGCGGGTGGTATGGATTGCACGTACACGCTGGGCGCCACGACTGCTGGCACATGTGCGATGTCCGTGAATCCGTTTACGCCGGTTGCGCTCACCGCTATCCCGAAACCCGCGAGCGCGCTACTCGCGTGGGGCGGCGCCTGTGCGGGAAGTGCGACTGTCACGTGCTTGGTAGCACCGAGCGTCGCGACAACGGTGTCTGCCCGCTTTGTCGCCGCGATTGATATGACCATGAACGTCGGTGGTTCTGGCGGTGGCGTGATTGCGTTCGACATCGCCGGTGTCCCGGCGCAACCGTCGTGCGTGAGCACACCGAACAGCCCCAAGTCCTGTGCGTATGCGCTGCCCGTCGGTCGTAGCGGTGTGTTCCGCGCGACGCCAGCGCCGGGTTACCAGTTCATCGGATTCACCGGACCGTGCGTGGAAGGC
>JBBRDP010000019.1:0-27795 GCA_038203795.1 Gemmatimonadales bacterium | reverse complement strand
GCTCACGCGTGATGCCCGGATCGGCCAACCGTGTGAGCTGTGCCGGTGTGAGCACATCCGACCAGAGGGCGAGCGTCACGATGGGGCGGTCGGTCGGATCGAAGCGCCGGTACAGCGGCTCCTCCATTTCGGCCGGCAAGTCCTGACGCTTGGCGCTCACCGCATCGCGAATATCCTGCGTGGCCTGCTGCAGATCTTTGGAGAACACGAACGTGGTGACGATCTGCGCAAATCCATCGCGCGCTTCGCTGGTGATCTTGTCGACACCCGAAATACCCTGAATGGCCTCTTCGATCGGCTCAAGGATTTCGCGCTCCACCTGATCCGGCGACGCACCGGGGTAGATGATCGTGGTGAGCACCACGGGCGGCTGTACATCCGGAAACTCGTCGGTCTGCAAACTGAACAAGGCCACCGCACCAAACGCCACCAGTGAAAGCATGGCGACGACGGTGAGAAGCGGCTTCTTGATCGCATAGTCTGAAATGAACATCGATCCTGTGCCTCTAAGCGGGTATGCGAGACGACGCTGATCTGGCGATCAACGACGCTGAGAGTCGGGCGGTGCCACGCGTGCGCTGTCACGCGCCGCTGGCGTGGAGACATCACGCGGGTCGCTCACGCGCACCGACGTGCCAATGGAAATGGCGCGCGCGGCGCCCACCAACAGCGTGTCACCCACACTGATGCCAGTGAGTACTTCCAGTCGCTCACGGGCTGCGTCCCGAACGCCAAGCGTGACGTCAACGCGCTCTACCACGCCATTGCGCAACCGCACGGTGAATGGTGAGACGCCGCGCTGATCGACCGCCGCCTCCGGTACTACGACGCCTTCGTGCATTTCGGTCGCCACTCGGCCCTCCGCGAACAAGCCGCCCACGAGCGAGCCACTCAGGTTGGGCAGCGTGGCAATGATGCGCACCTGCCGTGTTACGGGATCGGCCACCGGATTGATTTGGCTGACGCGGCCGACGAACTCCCGGTCGGCGTAGCCATTCACCGAAAAATCCACACGGGCGCCCACGGTCACACGCCCAGCCGCATTCGCCGGCACTGAGCCTTCGAGTCGCAAGCTGGTCGGGTCGACGACGGTAAACATCGCGGTGCCAGGCGACACCACATCACCCGCGTTGGCCGACCGTTCGCTGACCACACCGGCAAAGGGTGCGCGCAACACCGTGTTGGCGAGTGCCTTCTCGCGCGTCGCCAATCGGGCCTTGGCGTCGTCGAGCGCCGCACGGGCCTGCAACGCGGCACGTTCCGCGCTCTCCACATCACGTGTGGCAATCGCGCCGGCGTTGGCCAGCGTGCGCGCACGTTCGAGTTCACGATCCGATTGCGTGGCGGTGAGCTCGGCCGTGACCAATCCCGAGCGCGCCGACAAGACGTCGTCACGCAGCGCGGCATCGTCCACGCGCGCCAGCACCATACCGGCGCTCACACGCTGGCCCGCTTCAACAGCCGTACTGAGGACCCGACCGGAGACTTCGGAGCGAATACGCGCTTCCCGTGATGGTACCAGCGCACCCGTGAGCAGGGGTCCGCCCACGATACGATCGGTGGAGGCCACCACCACATTCTCAGCGCCAATCTGCTGCGAGACCGGTGTACCGTCGGTGGCTTCTGCGTCCTTGCCTCCACAGGCACCGAGCGCGCTGATCAACGCGAGCGTGACAAGGGCAACGGTCGGCGCTGCTGCGCGCCGTATACGAGTACTCATTCGAAAAAGCCTCCGCTCGGCGTGCCGGGCTGGGTGGGGCCACCGGCGGCGCCGGTGGACGGGGTCGGTCGTGCCGTTGGTTGGGCTTGCGGCTGCGCACCGCCCACCAAGCCAGCTTGTGACAGCGGAAGGTCACGCAGCAGCGTGATGCGAACACGCGCGACCTGCAGATCGCGCGCCGCTTGCGCGCGGTTGGCCAGCGATTGCTGCAACTGCACGCGCGTTTCCGACAGTTCGATCTGTGTGGAGATGCCCTCGCGATAGCGCACTTCCGCGATGTCATACCCGCGCTGCGCTTGCTGCGCCGTGCCGATGCTGGCCTGCCACGCTGACTGCGCCTGTTCGAGCTGCATGATGGATTGCTGCATGTCGAACTGCGCGGCTTCGCGTGTCTGCTGCAACCGTAGGCGTGCTTCTTCGACACCAGCCTCGGCGGCCATAATTTCGCCCTTCACCCGTCCGCCGGTGAAGAGCGGTACCGATGCCCCCACGCTGACCGACCAGTTCGGGAAAAAATCCGCGAGCGCGCCCGGCACTCCGTTATCCGGGTAGGCGAAGCGCTGATAATTGGTACTGAGCGACAGCTGCGGCCAGCGTTGCGCTCGCGTGGACTTGAGTTGCTGCTGTGCCACACCAACGCCGAGTGATGCCTGCCGCACCGGCAACCGATCATCCACGCTCGTATCGGAGTTTGCCAACACCGATCGCATGGCTGCACGCACGCGCGGATCATCAGCAATCACATCCTCGCGCGACACCGTGAGCGACGTCGGACCGGCCACCACCGGCCCGCTACTCTCGGTCGCTTCCTGAATCGGACTCGTGAGCGAGACGTCCTGATCAAGCGGCAGATCAAGCAGTTGCTTGAGGCGCACGTAGGCCAGATCCCGCTGCGTGCGCGTCTGCAGATACTGCGGTCGCTGGTTGTCGCGCGTGACGCGGGCGCGAATGAGCTCGAACTCCGACGTATTGCCCACATCGAACGTGAGCTGCACCTGACGCGCCGTGCGCTCGGATTGTACGAGCGACGATTCGGCGATGGCGACGAGTCGATCGGCCAGCACCGCGTCGTAATAGGCGCCGGTGATGTCCAACCGCACCTGGGCCATCGCGCTCGTGATACCCAGCTCCTGGGAGGAGCGCCCGAGTCGCGCGGCCTCCACGCCAGCGCGCGCACGCCCACCGGTGAACAACGGCTGGCTCGCTTGCAGTCCGTACGTGACGGTGTACGGTGACGCAAAAATCCGCGTGATCGGGTTGTCCGCTGCTCCACCGCCGCTTGTATCACTGCCGCCCGAACTGAACCGACGGGTGATCGCTTCGAACTGGTTCTGCAGCTGAATTTGATAGTTCAGGCTGGTTGAGACTTGCGGCAGCATTGCGCTGCGTGCCTGATACTGCTGACCGCGTGCGCGCGTGAGGCCCGCGCGCGCCAGCGCAACGGATTCGCTGCTTCCGGCGGCGAGACCGAGTGCGTCGTCGAGCGACAGGGGCCGCGGTGGCATCGCTGCGCCGCCTTGCGCCAACAGTGCGCCGGTGGGAAGCAACAGTATCGCGCCGACGAGCGCCGTCGCGATACATGTACGAAGTGACATAAACACACTCATGAGGTAGACGAGGACGAGATCGCGACGCGCACCTTACGCGTGGAGCTCTCGGTTGGTGACGGGCCAGGAGTCCCGGGCTTGGCGGCACGAAATCCGATCGCGCGCAGGAACACCCGCACGTATGCACCGGCTGCCTTCTCCGGTGGGGACGGAAACATTTCGGGCATCATGTCGCGACTCATGGCGTCGGTGAAGGATGCGCTCATCAGCATCGCAACGGCGGCATTCACTTCCAGCGGGCGCAGTCCGGTTCCCTGCGCAACGTCGAGGAGCCCGTGGCGGCGCAGTCGCACCACATAGTCACGCAGCTGGTTCGCTGCATCGACCGGACCGTGCCCGACGCACGGTGCCATGTCGGGGCGCGCTTCCAACTCACTCATGGTCTGCAGGATCAGTTGCCGCATGCCGCGATTGTGGGCCATACGGGCCTGAATCCAGGCCGTAAGTTCGGACTCAGGATCGGACGGGCGCGCCGGCAAGGGCGGCACACTCTCGGAGATGCCACATTCCTGCGCCACACAGTCGAGCAACGTCCCTTTGTTGCCGAAGTGACGAAACACCGTGATTTCGTTGACGCCCGCCTCTTCAGCGATACGTCGCGTGGTGGCGCCGCGGTAGCCGTGCTGGGCATACACGCGAGCGGCCGCCTCCAGGATTCGGGCGCGGTTGTCTTGCATGTCTCAGTATACTGCAAGCACCTACTTACATGCAAGCAATGACTTGCATACAGCCGAGCTCGGTGGCGCCCGGGTTCCGCGTGCTCGGTGCGTGGGTCCATCTTTCCGCATGCCTTCATCCGCCGTACCTGAGACCATGCGCGCCGCCGTCATCACCCATCCGGGTGGACCCGAGGTGCTCACCATCGAGATGCGGCCCACGCCGGCGCCGCACGACGCCGACGTGCTCGTCCGGGTTGTGGGATCAGCGCTCAACCGGGCCGATTTGATCCAGCGGGCCGGCCGCTATCCCGCTCCGGCCGGCGCGCCCCCGGATATTCCCGGGCTGGAGTTCGCCGGTGTGATCGCGGCCGTGGGCGCGGCCGTCACGCGGTGGACCATTGGCGACCGGGTGTTCGGGCTCGTGCCGGGCGGTGCGCATGCCGAGTATCTGGTCACCCACGCTGATACTATCGCCCGCGTGCCGGACTCGCTCGACCTGTATACCGCCGGCACGCTCCCCGAAGCCTGCATCACGGCGCATGACGCCTTGCGGCAAGCCGAGTTTGCGGCCGGCGAGTCGGTGCTCATTCACGCGGTCGGCAGCGGCGTCGGGCTTGCTGCCGTGCAGATCGTACGCGCGCTCGGCGGCGTACCGTTTGGTACCGCGCGCTCCGAAGGTAAACTGCACGCGGCCAATGCCCTGGGGCTCGAGGCCGGCTTTGTGCCGGGCCGTGACGACGCCGACGCCGACGCGCCGAGCTTCGCCAGTGAGGTGGTGGCGCGCACGGCGGGCCGCGGCGTGGATGTGATTCTGGATTTGGTGGGCGGCCCGTACGTGGGCGAGGGGGTGCGTTGCCTCGCGCCCCATGGGCGACTCATTCTCATCGGGCTGCTGGCCGGCCCCGATTCGCACATCGATCTGCGCCGTGTCCTGTCGCGTCGACTGAGCCTGCGCGGGACTGTGCTGCGTGCGCGTGCGCTCGACGAACGATTGCAGTTTACGCAGGCCTTTGACAAGGTCATTGTGCCGCTGCTGGCGGACGGTCGCGTGAAAACGGTGATCGACCGTACGTTCACGCTCGAGGAGATCGCCGAGGCGCACGCGGTGCTTGAGGGCAACGACACCGCCGGAAAGATCGCGCTGCGGATCGGCGACGAATAAACGGTATACTACCGAGCAACGTCATGCCGCCGCGAGCACAATCCAAATTTACGGCCGGCGTCGTCGGCAGCCCGTTCCTGACACACGTATCGTTGCGCGAGGATCGTGTGCAGCCCGGCGTTCACCCATTTACGCTACCCATTCTGGCCAACGACTTATCGCTGGAGTTCACGACGCCGGTGACGTTCTTCGTCGGCGAGAACGGCTCGGGTAAATCGTCGCTCCTCGAAGCACTCGCGTGGAGCGCCGGATTCGGTTTGCACGGCGGCAATCGCGATCATCAGTTTGTCGAAGATGACGAAGGGCATGCACTTGGTCGCGCGTTGCGTTTGGCGTGGCGCCAACGGTCTACCGATGGATTTTTTCTCCGCGCGGAGACGTTCCATCAGTTTTCGACGCAGCTTGAGGAGTCGGGTTCGGAGTTCCGTCGTTATGGCGGACGGTCGCTGCACACACGTTCACACGGCGAAGCATTTCTCGCGCTCTTTGAGCATCGTTTCGAGGATGGACTCTATTTGCTCGACGAGCCCGAAGCGGCGTTGTCACCACAGCGCCAACTCGCGTTCCTGCGCATCATGCATGACCTCGCCACTCGTCGTATCGCGCAGTTCATTGTGGCCACGCACTCGCCGATGCTGCTCTGTCTTCCAGGCGCGCGCGTGCTGAGCTTTGAGGATGGGCACATCACACCGGTCGCGTACCAGGACACCGAGCACTTTCAGCTCACGCGTGCGTTTCTCAACGATCCCGAGCGGTACTTGCGTCATCTGTTGGATACGTCAGATGATGCTGAGGAGCACGGGGCGTAGCGGCTGCCGACAGCCAAGCGCAGGTTATCGGCAACGGCTGCACCGCGCCGCGTTCGCTTGGGCACGCGCCAGCCATATCAATCCGGAAACTCTCGCATCACGAGTCCTTCCGTCTCACGCTCGGCCCACCGCATCGCAAACTGATTCGCGAACAGCAGCACCGTCTGCCCCTTCGCATCGTAGAGCACCATGCGATCGCGCATCGACGTGGCCTTTTGCATCGCCGCGGGTGTGCCGCTGATCCAGCGTGCGTGCGACATGCCGAGGCTCACGAGCTTGGCCGGAACACCGTACTCGTGTTCAAGGCGGTGCAGCAGCACATCGAACTGCAGCTGACCCACCGCGCCCACAATATCGGGCACACTCGCCTGCGGGTCGCCGCGAAAGAGCTGTACGGCGCCTTCTTCGGCGAGCTGACGCAGTCCCGTATCGAGATGCGGGCGACGCAGCGGATCCTTCACGCTGATGCGCGAGAAATGTTCGGGCGGAAAGCGCGGAATGTCGTCAAAGACAACCGGCTTGCCCGTGAACAGCGCGTCGCCGATGCGCAGGTTGCCGCGGTCGTGCACGCCGATCACGTCGCCCGCCCACGCTTCGTCCACGTGAATGCGTTCCTGCGCGAGGAACTGTTGCGGCAGGTTGAGCCGCAGCATTTTGTTCGTGCGGCCAAGTGTGACTTGCAAACCGGCCTCGAAATGCCCCGAGCAGATGCGCACAAACGCAATACGGTAGCGGTGCTTGGGGTCCATATTCGCCTGAATCTTGAACACGAATCCGGTGAACGCCTCATCGCCCGGGTAGACCATGCCATCGGCCACATTGCGCGCCGCAGGAACCGGCGCAAGCCGCAGGAAATCGTCGAGGAACGGCTCCACGCCGAAGTTGGTGAGCGCACTGCCGAAGTAGAGTGGAATCAACTCGCCAGCGGTAATCTTTGCGTCGTCAAGCTGATTGCCGGCCGCGTCGAGCAACGAGAGTTCTTCGAACGTGCGATCAGCCACGCTCTGGCTCGTGTGCCGGGCAATGTTTTCGTGCGTGAGCGGCGTGGTTTCCACCGCCACGCGCGAGGCCCCATGATCCCCGCCGCGCTGAAACCAGTGCACGATCTGGCGACGCCGATCCACCACGGCCTGCAAGGTGTCGTTCTCCATTACGGGCCACATCGCGGCCGCCACCGGCAGCCCGAGTTCTTCTTCAAGCAAGCCGAGCAGTTCGAGCGGATCGCGTCCCACGCGGTCGCACTTGTTCACGAAGGCAAAAATCGGCAGGCGACGACGACGACACACGTCATACAACTGGCGCGTGCGCTCTTCGACACCCTTGCGATTGTCCAGCAGCATGATCGCGCAGTCAGCGGCCACCAGTGTGCGATACGTGTCTTCGGAGAAGTCTTCGTGACCGGGTGTATCCAGCAGGTTCACGCGAAAGCCGTGATAGTCAAACTGCATCACGGATGTGGTCACGGAAATGCCGCGCTCCTTTTCCATGGCCAGCCAGTCGGACGTGGCATGGCGTTCGGCTCGGCGTGCCTTGACCGTACCGGCCAGATGCAGCGCCCCGCCGTACAGCAGCAACTTTTCCGTGAGCGTGGTTTTGCCGGCATCGGGATGCGAAATGATCGCGAACGTGCGACGTCGCGCGATCTCGGGATGCAGCGTGTGTTCAGTTGTGGCGACAGCAGTCATGGCGGCTTGCAGGTTCGGGGCGAATCTCAAAGCTAATCAGCCGTTGTAACCGGTACGTGCGTTCGCGCAGGGTGCCGTACGCGACGGTTTGCGGTAAGCTTCCAGAGTGCCTGCTGTTTCCCCTCCTTTGGAGATCCGTCGATGCGTCCGCATCCGATCCTTGCCGTTCGTCTCGGTCTGGCCTGTCGGCCCGCTCCGGCCCTTGCTGGAGCTGCTCTCGTCGCGTGCTCGCTCGCGTCGGGCGTGGCCCACGCGCAGGCCGGCTACCAGCAGCCGCCCGCCGCCATTGCCAGTGTGCTCGATGCGCCGCCAACGCCGCTCGTGAGCCCGAGCCCTTCGCGCACGCGATTGCTGCTTTCGGAGCGCGCGGGCTACCCGTCCATCGCGGAGGTGGCCTCCCCCGAGTACCGGCTCGCCGGCCTGCGCTTCGATCCGCGCTCGAACGGCCCCTCCCGAGGCTCCGGCGTGCGCGGATTGTCCGTCATGCCCATCACGGGCGGCGAGGCGAGACGGATCACCGTGCCGTGGCCGGCCGGCACCGACACAACGGGCGGTCCCATCAGCAACGTGAGCTGGTCGCCCTCAGGCGAGCACACGTTTTTCACCGTCACGACGGCCACTGGTATCTACCCGTTCATCGTGGAGCATCCGAGCAGCACGGCGCGTCAGCTGAGCACACGCGCGTTGAACGGCGTGCTCGGCGCCCCTTGCAGCTGGATCGGCAGTGACCCCGCACTGCTTTGCAAACTGGTGCCGACGTCGCGTTCGGCGGCGCCCGAGATGCCGGTCACGCCCGACGGACCGATCGTGCAGGAAACACAAGGCGGCAGCGCCGACCGTGTGGCCACATATCAGGACCTGCTCAAGTCGCCGCACGATGAGGCGCTGTTTCAGCACTATGGCACGAGTCAGCTCGCCCGCCTCAACCTCGATGGTACCATCACCGAGATCGGTGCGCCTGGCATTCATGCATCGGCCGTCGCCAGTCCTGACGCGCGGTTTTTGCTCACGACCACGATGTCGCGTCCGTTCTCATACGTGGTGCCGCTCAACTTTTTTCCCACCGTGACGGCTGTCTGGGACATGACGGGCCGCGAAGTACGCCGAGTGCACACGCTGCCGCTGCGCGAAAGTGTGCCGTGGGGTGGCGATGTGGTGGCGGAAGGACCGCGTGCCATTCGCTGGCGCAGTGATGCCGACGCGACGCTCGTGTGGTCCGAAGCGACACGCGCTGACACGATGGCTGTGAATGGCATTCGCGACCGGGTGATGTTGCTGGCCGCACCGTTCACGGGATCGCCGGTCACACTCGCGAGTGTGGGGTGGCGTGCAAGTACCGTGTTCTGGGCGCGCCCGGATCTGGCGATCGTGCGCGAGGGATGGCAGCGCACACGCATGGAGCGGTATTGGGCGGTGAATCCATCGCAACCCGCGAACGCGCCTCGCTTGTTGTGGGAGCGCAGCACCGAGGACCGGTACGGCGATCCCGGTGCATTTGTGACCACCACCGATGCCCGTGGACAGACGCTGCTCAAGCTTACCGCCGACACACGCGCTGCGTTCCTGCAGGGCAACGGTGCCTCGAGTGAAGGCGATCGTCCGTTTGTCGATCGTTACGAACTCGCTACGGGTCGCGCGACACGTGTGTTCCAGTCGGCCAGCGGCGTGTACGAAAGCAGTGTTGCGTTGCTCAACGACAATGGTGATCGACTCCTCACGCGCCGCGAGAGCAAGACCGACGTACCGAACTATTGGTTGCGCGAGACGCGCGCGCGGATGGCTCCGCAACAGCTCACCTTTTTCACCGATCCGGCGCCGATGTTTGCGGGAGTGACGTCGGAGCTGATCACGTACACGCGCAAAGATGGTGTGCAACTCTCCGGCACGCTCTATCTGCCTGCGGGGTACGACAAAGAGCGCGATGGTCCGCTGCCCTTTTTCCTGTGGGCGTATCCTCAGGAGTTCCGTTCAGCGGCGGCCGCGTCGCAGGTGCAAGGATCACCGCATCGCTTCGTGCGTCCGTCCGGCTCCAGTCATCTGTTTTTGTTGGCGCAGGGTTACGGCGTGCTCGACGGGCCCGCGATGCCGATCATTGGCGAAGGCGATGCCGAACCCAATGACACGTACGTCGATCAACTGGTGAGCAGTGCGCAGGCGGCGGTTGATGCCATCGTGTCCCGTGGCGTGGCCGACCGGAATCGCATTGGTGTGGGAGGACATTCGTACGGCGCGTTCATGACCGCGAATCTGCTCGCGCACTCGCGGCTCTTCCGCGCCGGCGTCGCGCGCAGCGGGGCGTATAATCGCACGCTCACGCCGTTCGGATTTCAGGCTGAGCAGCGCACGTATTGGGAAGCGCAGGAGATCTACACCAACATGTCGCCGTTTACGCACGCCAATACCGTCAAGGACCCGATCCTGCTGATTCACGGTATGGCCGACAACAACACCGGCACCTTTCCGGTGCAGAGCGAGCGCATGTATGCGGCCCTCAAGGGCAACGGTGCCACGGTGCGTTATGTGCAGCTGCCGGCGGAATCTCACGGGTATGCGGCTCGTGAAAGCATCGGGCACACGCTGTACGAAATGGTGGCGTGGATGGACAAACACGTGAAGCCCAAAAAGCCTGTGACGACCATGAACTGACGTGACCACACTACTGCTCGTTATCTCGCTATCGCTCGGCATATCGTTTGTCTGTTCCGTGCTGGAAGCGGTGTTGCTTTCGGTGTCCCACGCCTACGTGGCGCTCCTTGAGGATCGCGGAGATCCGGCGGGCAAATTGCTCGCGCGGCTGCGCCGCAACATCGATGAACCGATTGCGGCCATTCTGACGCTCAACACCATTGCACATACCGTAGGCGCGGCGGTGAGTGGCGCGATTGCGCTGCAAGTGTTCGGCAGCAAGTGGATGGCCGCGTTTTCGGCAGTGCTGACACTGCTCATTCTGGTGCTCTCCGAGATCATCCCCAAGACGCTCGGCGCACGTTATTGGCAGCGGCTCGCGCCGGCGACGGCGCGCGTGCTTCGCATCATGATCATTGGCATGAAGCCGGTGCTCGCACCGTTGTCTGTCCTGAACAAACTCATCGGCTCCGGTGGACACGGTCAGAAAACTGTGAGCCGGGCGGAACTTGAGATTCTCGCCGAGATCGGAAGACGCGAAGGCCAGATCGATGAGACCGAGTGGCAGGTGGTCTCCAACATCATGCGCCTGCGGGAAATTCAGGTGACCGAAGTCATGACCCCACGCACGAGCATCGTCGCGATTCCGTCTACGGCTACTTTGCTCGACGCACAGACCGTCATGCTCGACACCGGCTTCATGCGCCTGCCCGTGGTCGGCGAAGATGTCGATCAGATCATTGGCATTCTGCTCGCGCGCGATCTGTTTCGCGCGATCCGCAGCGGCGCGGGTACCGTGTCCAGCATCATGCGCGAGCCGCTGCTCGTGCCCGAGTCGCGTTTCGTGGAATCGTTGATCGCCGAGATGCGGCATCGGCGAATCCAGATGGCCATCGTGCTCGACGAATACGGCGGAACAGCCGGGCTCGTCACGCTCGAAGATCTGGTGGAAGAAATCGTGGGCGAGATCCAGGATGAACACGAGAGCGGCCCGGTGCCGTTTGAACGAACCGGTCCCTCAGATGTTCAGGCGGCGGGCGCGGTCGCTCTCGCGGAGCTGGCCGATTTCCTCGACGTCGAGTTGCCGGTGTCACTGTACGACTCGATTGGTGGTTTTGTGTTTGGCGAGCTCGGCCGGTTGCCCAAAGTGGGCGACGAGGTGCGCTTTGACGGCGGCATCGTCCGGGTGCTGGCCATGGCCGGTCGCCGCGTAGCGCGCGTGAACATTCAGAGCATCGCCCCGGAGACCGAACCGGCCTGATCTGGTTGTGCTCCACCGAACGGCAGCGCTTGCGTACCTTGGTACGGGGCGTAGAGTCATATCGTGTCGTTTCGTCCCGCTGCTTCCTCACTCCCAACGGTCCCGTGGCCCATTCTGAACTCGTCTCGCTGTTGCAGGCGGCGCGCTCCGCGCGACTGGAGCGACCGGGCGTGCCACTCGCGCTGGCGACGCTGGTCGCGGTGGATGGGTCGTCGTATCGGCAGCCGGGAGCGCGGATGCTCTGTGACGCGGACGGACGCGTCCTGGCCGGCGCGATCAGTGGGGGTTGCCTCGAAGGCGACGTGGCGCAACGCGCAGCGTCGGTATGTGCGAGCGGCCATGGCACCGTGATGACGTACGATCTGCGCGACGACCTCGAAACCATCTGGGGATTCGGCAGCGGATGCGACGGCGTGGCGCATATCCTGCTCGCACCACTGGCCGATCTCTCGCCGCTCGAAGACGCACGCATCGAGAGTGAGTCGCGGGGGAATGGCGTATTGCTGTCGATCGTGGCATCGAGCGATCCGCAACGCATTGGCGCGCTGTGCTTTGTCCGTGATGCGGCGCCGGCGCTGGCCACGATGCCCGCAGTCATTGCGCGCGTGCAAGACACCGTGCGGCACACCGATCGCCCGTATCTCGGTGAACACGCCACGGCCTCGGGTGTGGAGCGCGTCTTCGGATCACCGGTTCGGCCACCGGTGCAGGTGATTGTCGTGGGCGCTTCGCGCGGGGCGGAGTCGTTTGCGCGCGTTGCGCTTGCCATTGGGTGGCGTACCACGGTGGTGGACCATCGTCGCGAAGTTCTGGAGTGTCTCGAACTGCCGCATGGCGCATCGCGACGCACGGTCGCGGCGGAGCAGGCGGCCAGTGCGGTACGCGATGGCGCCGTGGTGGTGGACGCACGCACCATGTTCGCGCTGTGCACCCATCGCTTCGATCACGATCAACTGTGGCTCGAAGCGGCCATTGCCACCGAATCACCGTACATTGGCGTGCTCGGGTCGCGGCAGCGCGCCACGCGACTTGTTCGCACACTTGTCGAGGCCGGACGACCGCCACGTGCCCGTGATCGAGCTCGACTGTTCGCACCAATCGGGCTCGACATCGGCGGTGACTCGCTCGACGAAATCGGACTCGCCGCCGTTGCGGAGATGCAGGCCGTGCTGGAGTCGCGACCGGGCGGTTCCTTGCGTGATCGCACCTCACCATTGCACGCGCGCAGCGACACACCATTCACGCACAGCGACACGTTCGCGATCGTGTGTCAGCAACCACTCACACCTCCGCGCGATCGCCGCTGACATGTCAGGCCAGCGGATCGCCGCGATCGTGCTGGCGGCTGGTGCCTCACGTCGGCTCGGCTCGGCCAAGCAGCTACTGCGCGATTCGCAGGGCCATTCGCTGCTTGTGCGCATTGTTCGCGACGCGATCGATGCTGGCTGCGATCCGGTGGTTGTGGTGCTCGGCGCACAGGCGGAGGATGTTCGCGAGGTGCTGGTTGGCGAACCGGTGGTCTGCGTGGACAATGCGCTCTGGACGGACGGCATGGCATCGTCCATTCGGTGCGGCATCGATCACATCGCTTCGTCCTCATGCTCGGCGATGCTGCTGCTGGCGTGTGATCAGCCGGCGGTCTCGGCCGCACATTTGCGCGCGCTGCTCGCCGAACACCGCACGCGGGGGGAACGCGTGGTCTCGGTGTACGAGGGGGTGTGCGGCATTCCAGCCGTCTGGCCGCGCACGGAGTGGAATGCACTGCGCGCCCTGCATGGGGACCGTGGGGCCCGGTCGCTGCTCCGTGGCGACGAGCCTGCAATCGCATTGGCGAACGGTGCGCTCGATCTCGACACGCCGGAAGACGTTTCTCATTGGCGAGCGTTGGACAGCGAGCACGACTGATCGGAACCCGTCCCGGGAACCCGATCCGATCCGGGTGAGTAGTCCTGTACGTAACTCATGCCCACGGATTGTTTGATACATCGGGCGGATTCTCGGCGTTCACGCGAGTTTACTCGCCTTACATCATGTTCCCGATGGCCTTGCACGCGACACCACTTATGTTGCCGGACGATGCTCATAACCGGGCGCTGGTTGCGCAGGTCCATCCCCCGGACTGGCAGAATCCCGTGGCCGCGTCGCGCTATCAGCTGGTGGTGATCGGTGGCGGGACCGCAGGTCTCGTGAGTGCGGCAATCGCCGCCAGCCTCGGTGCGCGGGTGGCGTTGATTGAACGGCATTTGTTGGGTGGAGACTGTCTGAACGTAGGCTGCGTTCCGTCCAAGGCGGTGCTGCGAGCCGCGCGGGCGTGGCATCAGGCGCGCACGGCGGCAGCCGATTTTGGTGGACCGAGCGCCACGGGCGACGGCGATTTTGGTGAAGTGATGGAACGATTGCGGAGGCTTCGCGCGGGCATTGCACCGATTGATGGTGCGCGGCGCTTTGCCGGTCTCGGCGTTGATGTGTTTTTTGGCGACGCACGATTTACATCGGCGGACTGCGTAGACGTGGCGGGACAATCGCTGCGCTTTCGACGCGCGATTGTGGCCACCGGAGCGCGCGCTGCGCTTCCGCCGATTCCGGGATTGGCCGAGGCGAACCCGCTGACGAACGAGACCCTCTTTTCGCTCACATCACTTCCGGCGCGACTGGGCATCATTGGCGCGGGTCCGATCGGGCTCGAGATGGCGCAGGCGTTCGCGCGCTTCGGCAGTACGGTGACGGTGTTCAACGCGGACGCTCGTGCCATGCCGCGTGATGACGCCGACGCGGCTGCGGTGGTGGAGGCGTCGCTGCGACGCGACGGCGTGCTGTTGCATCATAACGTCACGGTGACACGCGTGGAGCGCACCGGTCACGTCACTGTGATTGAAGCCTCCGCTCGCGACACGTCGCATCGCGCTGAGGTGGACGCGCTGCTCGTGGCGGCCGGCCGCACACCCAACGTTGATTCGCTTGGGCTCGACGCGGCCGGCGTGGCGTTTACCAAGCGTGGCGTCACCGTCAACGATCGGTATCGCACGAGCAATCCGAAGATTTTTGCGATCGGCGATGTCGCGTCGCCCTTTCAGTTCACGCACGCCGCCGACGCGCAGGCACGGCAGGCCGTACCGAATGCGCTCTTCTACGGAGTGGGCGGGGGAACAGCCTCATCGTTGGTGATTCCGTGGGCAACCTACACGTCTCCGGAAGTGGCACACGTTGGTGCAACCGCTGCCGATCTTGATACGGGTGGTACACCGTACGACACGATCACCATGCCCATGCACGACAACGACCGCGCAATTCTCGAGAGCGACACGGACGGGTTTTTTCGCGTGCATCTCGAACGTGGTTCCGATACCATACTTGGCGCCACGCTGGTGTGCGAAGGCGCGGGAGACATGATCGGCGAAGTGGTGTCCGCCATGAAGCGGGGCGACGGACTGCGCTCGTTCGGCAGCACGATTCGCCCGTATCCCACACGCTCGGCCATTTTCGGTCGCGCGGCCGACCAGTTCAATCGTGGGCGCCTTACGCCACTGGCCAAGCGGCTGTTTGGTGCGTTCTTCCGAGCCACTACGTGAGCAGCGCGCCTGATGCCGAAGCGCCGGAGGCTGCGTCGAAGCGACCTTCGTCCACGCAACCGGCGTCGAAACGCGCGTCGCTGATTCGACTCGGCATACTCGCCCTTGTGCTTGTGCTTGTGGCGTTTGGCGCGGCGCGCGCCGGACTGCTCGACCTGCGCAATCCAGCCGCATTGCTCGAGGCGGTTGATCGCGCGCGTACACTGCCCTACATCCACGTAGCGTTCGTGCTCACGTATATCGTGGTTGCGACGTTCGGCCTGCCAGCGACACCGTTCACACTCGCCGGCGGCATATTGTTTGGGACGGCACTCGGGTCGCTCCTCAATTGGCTCGGCGCGACGCTCGGCGCAACCGGCACGTACCTGCTCGCGCGCGCGATCGGCGGCGACGCACTCCGCAAGCTGCTCGGCGGTCAAGCCGCGCGGCTCGATCTGCTCGCCGGCAAGCGCGGCTTCAGTACGCTGTTCCGGTTGCGATTGCTGCCAGTCATTCCCTTCAACGCACTCAGTTTCACAGCGGCGCTATCGGGTATCGGACTGCGTCCGTACGTCGTGGCCACCGGGTTGGGGATCCTCCCGGGGACCATCATCTACACGTATTTCGCTGGCAGCCTCGTTGGTGGTGTATCCGGTGCGTCGAGTACGGCGCGAACCAACTTGATCATCGCCTCCGTGTTGCTGCTGGCGTTGTCTTTCCTGCCGTCGATCGTGCAGCGGCTCCGAGGCGCTCGTACGCCAGACGGTGTGTCACCGCCTGGCGCCGACTGAACGCTCGCCCATTCCCGTCCTCCCATGTATCATGACCGGTTCTCCGCCTGATCGACAGCAGGCATTCCACGACATCGCGCTGCGTTGGCTCCCCGATGTCACTCGCTTTGCGCGTTCGCTCACGCGCGACGAAACGAATGCCGAAGACCTTGTGCAGGAAACGTATCTGCGCGCCTGGCGCCACTGGGATTCCTTCAAACCCGGCAACGAAGCGCGTGCGTGGCTCTTCACGATTGCGCGCAACGCCTGGCGAAAGCGCGCACCGCGTGACGCGCGACTCGTGGCCGTAGAAGACGACACACTGCAGTTGCTCGCCGAACAGGAGTTCCCGCTGGGTGCTTCACAGGAGGTACTGCAGCGGCTGAGCGACGCCGACTTGCGACCGGCGATCCGAAAAGCGATTGCCGAGCTGCCCGATGGATTTCGCGAGGTGGTGGAGCTGGTGGAGTTGCAGGAGCTGTCGTACGCCGAGGCCGCAGAAGTCCTCGATATCCCGGTGGGCACGGTGCGCTCGCGATTGTTTCGCGCACGTCGTCTGCTTCAGCAGTCGTTACTCGAACACGCGCGCGACGCGGGACTGGTCGCCGCGGCTTCCGAAGAGGAACCCCGCTCATGAACACACACGCCGATCAGACGGCGCACGAACCCCCGATGCTCGACTGCGCGACGGCGGTCCGCAAGCTCTGGGACTATCTCGACGGCAATCTTGCGGGCGTCGATCAGGAGGCGCTACGCGTCCACGTGACGCGATGCGCCCACTGTTTTTCGCATGCGGACTTCGGCCAGCTGCTGCTTGATGCGGTGGCTGAGCTCCGCCGAGCTGAGCCCGAACCGGCGTCACTGCGTGAGGGAGTACTCGCACGCCTGCGCGCTGAGGGATACGACGGTCCGTGAGCGTTGGTGCGTGCGCGGTCGCGAGACGGCGCGCAGATCCGGTCAGGCACATCAATTCGTATTAGTTCGTTAGAGCAGCGCCAGCGCCGCTCGCGCCTATCCAACCTTTTGCACGCCCTCATGTTTCATTTTCGATCTACTGCGCTGCTGCTGGCCCTGTTGCTCCCAAGTCTCTCGGGCGCACAGGCGCAAACGCCGGTTGCCGGTGTAGTGCGCGCATCATCGGGGCTACCGGTGGTCGGCGCGCAGGTCACGTTCAGCGCCAACAACGTCGCGTCGTCGCGTACGGTCGTCACTGATTCAGCCGGTCGATTCCGCATTTTCGATGCGCCCGCGATCGCCGCGTTTGTCGTGGTGCGCGCGGTTGGTTTCGTACCCGATTCGGTGCGAGTTGCCGCATCCACCGATGGCGTCACGCGATCAGTTGCACTCACGATTCGCCCGCTGGCATCGCTGAACGTGGTGTCGGTGGTGGCACCCTTGCCGCGACCGCTGCTGAACACCGCGAATGCGGCCACGGGCGGCTCGGTGGAGCGAGTGGAACTCGAACGTCTCCCAACCGATTCCCGCGACCCGATTGCGCTCGCGTACACGATCCCGGGCGTCAGCGCCGGCACGGGATTTTTTGGTGACGCGCCGCGGCTCTCGATCAATGGCAGCAACGCGCTATACACGCAGTACTCGCTCGATGGCCTGGAGAACAACGAAGGCTTTCTCGGTGGCACGCGGGTCGAAGTGCCGCTTTCGGCGCTGCAGCGATTCAGTGTGCTCGCCAACACCTATGGCGCTGAGTATGGGCGCAGTTCGAACGGCGTGGTGAACATGGAATCACGCGCGGGTAGTTCGTCGTGGCAGGGCGAGGCATTTGTGTACAATCGGCCCGGACTGCCGGTTGACGCGCGTTCAGCCATCGTTCCGTCCGGGCAGAATCCCGACGACTTCCGTCGAGCGCAGGATGGTTTCCGTCGGTCGCAGGTTGGGGCGGCGGGCGGTGGTCCGCTGCGCAAAGAGCAAACGTTCGTCTTCGGTGCGATCGAATACACGAACGAAAACGAAGACCGCATCGCCTCAACCGCCAACACGACCTTCACAGGCCGCGAGGTGCGCGGCACACTGAAGGCGTTTGGCCGTCTCGATCACGGCTGGTCACCCACGCAAACCACCACGCTCCGCATCACGGGTAGCGGTGTCAATCGTGAGGGACGCGGCAGCGGCATCGTGGCACCGGAAGCCGATATCGTCACGAGACGCATCGGTACCGCGTCGGCGCTCATACACCGCTCCGCGCTGCGCGAAGGGCGTGCCAGCAACGTGTTCGCCGCGCAGCTCGGCACGTTTCGTTGGAATTTCCCGCCGGCACAAAGCAGCTTCGATGTTCCGCAGGTCACCATCCGACAGGTGCAAGGCATCGATACGGTCTCGGTGGGCGTCGTGGGCTCAAGCAACTTTATTTTTGACGAACGCGAAACGCAGATGCAGTTGCGCAATGTCTTCGAGACCATGCTTGGCGAGACGCATCAGCTGCGCATTGGAGTCGATGGCTGGCGTTCGGGTTTTCAGCTCACGGGATCGCAGACGAATCCTTCGGGATCGTACGTGGTGCTCGACGAGGGCAACATTCCGCGACGCGGCAATCGGTACGCGTTTGCCGACGTGCCATCTGACGTTCGCGTGCTCAGCTACACCGTGGACGCCGCGCAGAAGCAAGTCGATCTTTCACAAACACTCGTGGGCGCGTTCGTTGAAGACGCGTGGCGTTTGTCACCAGCGCTCACGCTTACACTGGGCTTGCGGTGGGACTATGACGATCTCACCTCGCGCGGTGCGAGCTCACCCGACTTGAACAATTGGCAGCCGCGCGCGTCGATCAACTGGCTCGTCGGGCCCAGCGCCGTACTGCGTGCTGGCGCTGGTTTGTACGCGGGCAAGTTTCCGTACGCGGTGTACTCCGACGCCATTCAATTCGGCCCGGACGGCAATCAAACGGTGACGTTCGCGGGCGCCGAGACGCCGGCGTACCTGCAAGGGCCGCGTACCGCCTCACTCGACCGTAGCACGCTGCCGCCTGGTGAGGTGCGCGAACTGTTCGCGCTCGGACTCGAGCAGCCCATGAGTCGGCAGTTCACCGTCGGCTGGCAGCAGCAAATTGGCACACAGTTCGCGCTCGGATTTGACGCGGTGTATGTCGACACGCGCAATCTGCCGCGGTCGTGGGATCTGAATGCGAATGCGCGGGGCATTGGTGCGGGTGACACGATCAGCCTCGCCGTTACCACAGGCGACGCATTCCGCCCCGTCGCGCCGGTTACCGGCGGTTTCCGGCGCCGCTCCACCACCGAGAGTGGCGGCCGTTCCACGTACGCCGGCCTCTATACCACCGCACGATGGGTGGCCGAGCAGAACTGGCTCGTTGACGCCAACTGGATTTGGTCGCGCGCGCGCAACAATACGGAAGACATCAACTTCAATGCCACGCAGGGCAACAACTTCGACAACGAGTGGGCCGACGCGATCAACGACCGCCGTCATCGGGTGGCGGTGCGCGCGACGTTTACCGGAGTCAAGCAGTTGTCGCTCTCCGGCATCGCTGACTGGCAAACTGGTCAGCCCATCAATCGGGTCGCGTTCTTCCGAGATCTCGACGGGTCGGGCGATACCTTCGGCAACGGCTTTCTCGGCAATCAGGATCGATTCTTTGGCGTGCCGCGCAACGGCGAGCGGTTGCCGAGTGCACTCTTCACGAGTGCGAGTATCGCGTATGAGCTGCGTGTTCGCGGTCAGGGAGTTGAGTTGCGCGCTGATGCGTTCAATCTGCTCAACAGCACGGATGCGGGTGGCTACGCGAACGGGCTCCCCGGTGGCGGTACACGCACACAGGTGGGTCGCCCGGGAGACCCGGTTGTGTTATCGGCCGTGGCACCGCCGCGTCAACTGCAGTTTTCCGCGCGGTGGGTGTTGTGAAACTGTGCACGACAGCGAAGCTGCGGCACACGCACCCGCGCGGCCTCAACACGCGGTGGCTGACGCGACACCGATGTGTACGTGCGCTGGCGCTGCTCATGCTTGCGGCATGCTCGACTGATCGCAACACCGGTGACGCAACCGCCGAGATCGCGGCGCTGCGCGCGCTGCCGTGGGACAGCGTCGAGGCGCGCGCGCGTGGCACCACGGTGACCTGGCGCAAGTGGCGCGGCGATCCGGCGATCAATGCGTACGTTGATGGCTGGGTTGCGCCGCGCTTGC
Organism: Gemmatimonadales bacterium; assembly: GCA_038203795.1. GTDB lineage: Bacteria > Gemmatimonadota > Gemmatimonadetes > Gemmatimonadales > Gemmatimonadaceae > JAABRT01. The sequence continues at coordinate 7,791 of JBBRDP010000019.1, read as the reverse complement.
GGGAACGGTTTGACATTCGACTCGAAGCCGTTGACGGACAGGGTCCCGAGATTGTGAACCAGCTCGTGATTGAGCAGGAAGCAGGGCGTGGTCGTGGCTCGGCGAGTCTGGTGTGGATCAACGGCGAGACGTTCGCCAACCTGCGCACCGAGTTGTTGCTCGCCGGTCCGTGGGCTGGCGTGCTGCCGAACGCGGCCTTCATTGATTCAGCGTCGCCCATTATCACGCGGGATTTCGAGCAGGATCCGGCCGGTTTTGAGAGTCCATGGGGCACCGTGCAGTTTGCGCTCATTTATGACACCGTGCGTACGCCGAATCCGCCGCGCACGTTCGATGAACTCGCCGCGTGGGTTCGCGCGCATCCGGGTCGGTTTACGCACGACCAGGGATTTGCCGGCGTCACGTTCCTCAAGATGCTCATGTACGCGCGCGGCGGCGGTGTTGCGGCGTTTGCGGGCGGATTCTCTGAGGCACGGTATGCGGCGGGGCGGATGGTGGTGTTTGCACTGCTCGATTCGCTGCGTTCGCGCTTCTGGCGGAACGGCAGTACGTTCCCGCCCGATGTCGCGGCGATGCACCGATTGTTTGCGAATTCGGAAATTGATTTCTCCATGTCGAACAATCAGTATGACGTGCTGAACAAGATCCGTCAGGGCATCCTGCCGCCTACAGCGCGCGCCCTTGTGCTACGTGACGGTACGATTGCCAACACGCACTACGTAGGGATTCCGTTCAACGCGCCGAATCCGGCGGGGGCGATGGTGGTGGCCAACTTCCTGCTCTCGGCCGAAGCGCAGTTTGAAAAGCAGAAGCCCGACGTGTGGGCTGACGGCACCGTGCTGGATGTGAGCACCGTTCCGGAACCTTGGCGTACGCAGTTTGCCACGGCTGAGGCTGATCCGCGCGCGATTCCGCGTGATACGTTGGCTCGCTACGCACGCCCCGAGGTGTCTCCGCAGTATCATGAGCGGCTGAGCACCGATTGGCTGGCGTGGGTGCGGTCGAGTGCGGGTGAGCGGCAGCCTGCGTCGCCGCCAGGCTCGCAGCCAGAGTCGCGGCCTTGATCGCCATCATCATCGCCGTCATCATCGCCGTCATCGTCGCCATCATCATCGCCGCCAGCGTGTAGCTTCGGGGATGCATCGCCGCTCGCCCCTTCCACTCCTGCTCGCAGCGCTGGTCGCACTGCCTGTGCTGTTCGGCGTGGCCTACGCCGCGCTCGCCGTGCTCGGGCTGACGGGCGCTGGTGCAACCGGCGAACTCGACTGGACGCGTGCCACGGCGCTCCTGACAGATCGCACCACGTGGCGCGGTGTGAGTTGGTCGTTGTACGTGGCGACCGTCAGCACCGCGATCGCTACGGCCGCTGCCGCCGGCGTGGCGCTGCTGTTCCCGCGCCGTACGCGCACCGATCGGATCGCGCGTTCTTTGGCGACATTGCCACTTCCGGTGCCACATTTGGTGGCCGCTGCGACCGCGCTGTTTGTGTTGGGGCAGAGTGGACTGCTGGCGCGCTTGTTGTTCTTCGCCGGCGTGATCAACGAGCCTGGTGCGATGCCGCCGCTGGTGTATGATCGCGCCGGTGTGGGGTTGATCGTGGCGCTGGCGTGGAAAGAACTGCCCTTTCTCGCCGTGGTGGGCATTGCGATGCGGGCCGGCGTATCGCGCGACCTGGAGGACGCCGCGCGCACCTTGGGCGCTACACCGGCGTACGTGGCGCGACGCGTGGTGTGGCCGCTGTTGTGGCGCGGACTGCTCCCCGCCGTCATTGCCACGTTCATCTTTGCCTTCGGCAGCTTTGAGTCGGCCGTGCTGCTCGCGCCGGTCGACCCGGCACCGCTGCCGGTGCTCACGATGGAGCGCTTCGCCGACCCGTCGCTCGCCCGGCGCAGCGACGCGTACGGACTCGCCTTGATTGCGCTTGTCGTGGGCGCGCTCGCCGTCGCGGTACATGAGTGGACGCGAGCGCGGTGGGGAGCGCTGGTGAAATGACGAGCACTCGTCTCTCGAGTGATACGCGTGCATCCCGGGGTTCGCAGCCGTGGCGCGCGATCGCGATGGTGCTGCTCACCATCTCCACGTTTGGCCCGTTCGTCATTCTTGTGGTGCAATCAACCAGCGAGAGCTGGCGCTGGCCTTCGCTGCTGCCTGATGCGTTGACACTGGCCGCCTGGCGTGGTGTGCTGGGCGGCACCATCGGGCGTGCAGCATTCATGAGCACACTGCTGGCGCTCGCTACCGCGATCACTGCCGTGTGCGTCGCGATGCCCATCGGGCGTTCACTCGCACAGCTCCGCGGCGCGTCACGTCACGTGGCGGCGGCATTGGTGTTTCTACCGGTCGCGGCCCCGCCCATCGCGCTTGGTGCCGGTCTGCAAATCGCGACGCTGTGGCTTGGTGTTGGTGGAACGGCCGCCGGCGTGTGGCTTGCACATTCGGTGCCGGCGATCGGCTATGTGGCGTTGTTCTTTCTCGGTGTGTTTTCGGCGCGCAGCGACAGCGACAGCGACGCCGCGCGTTCGCACGGCGCGACGCGTTGGCAAACCTGGCGCTTTGTGTTGTTGCCATCGCTCCGTGGCCCGATCGCGGAAGCCCTGGCCATTGCGTTTCTGATTTCGTGGGCGCAGGTTGCCCTCACACTCGTGGTTGGTGGTGGTGCGGTGCGCGCGCTGCCGATTGAAGTGCTCTCGCTTGTGCGCGCCGGACAAGATCGGGAGGCCGCAGTGGGCGCGCTGCTACTCATCGTACCGGCGGTGGCCGCACTCGCCGCACTGCGTGTTGGTGTGCGGCGTACCGATGCGCTTCCCGGTTGAGCGGCGAATCGCCACCATGCACAGCATGAACTCGTCCGCCTCGGCCGCCACGGCCGCGCTGCACCTCGACGCGCTCGCCGTGCCGTTTGACACGGGGGTCGATGCGCACGGGGACGCGAGTGGCCTGCGCGACATCTCGCTCACGCTCGCCCGTGGTGAGCGCGTGGTGCTGCTCGGCCCGTCGGGTGAAGGCAAGACGTCGCTGCTCCGCGCCATCGCCGGCCTCGCGCCACTTTCGCATGGCCGCGTGGTGGTGAACGGACGCGATGTCACACACGCCGCTCCGGAGTTGCGCGATGCGGTGTATTTGCATCAGGTGCCCGTGCTCTTCCCGCATTTGTCGGTGTCGGAGAACATCGGATTCCCGCTCATGATTCGTGGCGTCGCGCGCGTGGAGCGAACCCGAGTCGTGGAGGCGTTGCTCGCGCGGCTGCAACTGGACGGTCTGGCCGATCGCGCACCGCACGCACTCAGTGGAGGACAGCGACATCGCGTCGCGCTCGCCCGCGCACTGGCCGCGCGTCCACATGTGCTGCTCCTCGACGAACCACTCTCGGCACTCGACCCCGGGCTTCGCCGAGATGTACGGGAGGCGATCCGCATCGCGCACGCGGAAAGCGACGCGGGCATTTTGCTCGTCACCCACGACCTCGACGACGCCACCGCGTTGGGTGATCGACTCGCCATCATGCTGGACCGGACCATCGCACAAGTGGCACCGGCCGACGTGCTGTTCGCGCGACCCGCTACGCTCAGTGTGATGCGCTTTCTCGGATTGCATCAGGAGTTCAGCGGCACTGTGGCGCATCAGCATATGGTGCATACGCCGATCGGTGATTTCGCAGTGCCGAGTGCGTCGTTGCATTTCACACGCGACGCGCGATCAGTCACGGTGGCAATTCGCCACGACGCCATTCGCTGCGAGTCCTGCGTAACCGCTGACACCGCACCTGATGTTCTGATTGGCCACGTGGTGCACGTGCATCATCGCGCGGCGGGCAGTTCCGCGACCGTACAGCTCGCGGCGACCACCGTACACGCGCTCATCGACCCGCTGCACGCTCCCGCCGTCGGCACAACCGTGAGCGTTCATGTGGACCCGCGCGGTTTGCTCTGCTTCCCGTCTGAGTCCGCGCATGTTTGACGAATGGTTTCGCCGGCACAAGGAACGGTGGTTTACACCGCTCGCGCTGCGAATTGGGAATACGATCAGTCCGCTTGCGATCACGCTCCTCGCGCTGGTGCTCGGACTCGCGTCCGCATTCGCCGCTGGCTTTTCCGCCTGGATGTTCGCGGTATCGCTCTGGCTGGCCAATCGCCTGCTCGACGGCCTGGACGGTACGCTGGCGCGCGTGCAGCAGCGACAGAGTGATTTTGGTGGCTATCTCGATATCGTGCTCGACTTCGCCGTGTACTCGGCGATCCCCATCGGCATCGCCATCGCACTTGACACACGCGCGTCGTGGTTGGTGACGAGCGTGCTACTCGCGACGTGGTTCGTGAACGCTGCTTCGTGGATGTATCTCGCGGCCGTACTCGAACGCCGTGGTGCTGGTGCCGCATCACGAGGCGAGCTCACCACAGTGACCATGCCGCGCGGACTCGTGGCCGGCACAGAAACTGTGGTGTTCTTCACCCTCTTTCTCGCCTTCTCACCGCACTACGTGCAGCTCGCGTGGGTCATGGCCGCCGGCGTGACGATCGGCATTGGCCAGCGCATCGTGTGGGCAGCGCGCAATCTCTGAGCGCGGGCGTACCAGCCGGGTGCGCACGTTTTGGCGGCACCCGGCGCACGCACAGTCCTTGGCGTCCGCTCAGTCCCCGACCAGCAATACTATCAGGCGGCGGCGCCTCGCTCAAGGCGCTCCGCGACGCGTTCGGCCAGCAGTTGGTGCGCGCGTTCAGCGATCGCGTCGAGCGACGGCGTGGTGGGCAACATCGCCTGCGCGCGGGCCCGCAGCTCCTCGCGCGACGGGAATGTGGGCCAGTGTACGTGCGACATCGCGTCATGCATCTGCTCACGCACGTGCGCCATGGCATCGGTCACCATCTGCTCCACATTGAACGACGCAGCCAGTTGACGCGCCACTTTCTCGAGCACCGCTTTGCCAACCGGTCGCTCATTGCGCACCACTTCCGGCGGCGGTGCGCCCAGATCCCACACCAGGCCGGCCCATGACATCGCCTTGAGCACGTAGAACGTGGCATCCACCTCGTACCAGCGAAAGCCCTGGCGCGTGGAGCGCTGATAGGCGTGATGATTGTTGTGCCACCCTTCGCCGAGCGTGATGATGGCCAGCCACCAGTTGTTGCGCGAGTCGTCACCGGTGACGTAGCGCTGCCGGCCGTGCACGTGCGCGAGCGAGTTGATCATGAATGTGCCGTGCCACGTGGCCACCGTGCTCCACACAAAGCCCACAACGAGGCCGGTCCAGGACTCGATCCAGAAGCAGAGCGCCATGAGCGCGAGCGTGGGGACGTGTTCGTACTTGTTGAGCCACACGAGCTCCGGGAATGCCGTCAGATCAGGAACCGCGTCGAAGTTGGTCCGGTCCCACTGCGGCTCAAAAATCCATCCCAGATGGGCCTGCCAGAAGCCATCGTTCCGTGGCGAATGCACATCGTGCTCGGTGTCGCTGTGGCGATGGTGGTGCCGGTGATGCGAGGCCCACCAGAGCGTGCCCTTTTGTGCCGTGGTCTGCGCGAGAAAAGCGAGCAGGAACTGCATCACGCGGCTCGTCTTGAACGTGCGATGCGAGAAATACCGGTGGTAGCCAGCAGTGACGCCGAACATGCGCACGACATACAGCGTCACGGCCAGCAGGATGGCCGTGGAACTGACGCCGGTGAAGATCGCGGCGAAGCAGGCGATGTGCAGCGCGATAAATAGCGCCTTGCCGGGATAGACGGTGTCGTCGTGACCGTGCGGTGCGCCGGACTGGGGCGCGTGCGTGACGGACGCTGACGTAGCAGTGTGTGCAGTGTGGTGAGACGACGTGGACAACGACACTCCAGTGAACCTTTGGCAGTGGTGAAATGATCGACGTGACCGCGTCGATGTCAGATGAAAGAAAAAGTACCGGTACAGCCGAGCATCAGCTGATGCGGTTCATGAAACGACAGCTTCCGGCTGCAACACCAACGCCTGCAGTGTGGCCATCGCGCGCACCGCGTCAAAACGCGTCGGGTCGAGGATGGTTTGTGTCGCGCAGCCTTCAATGAATGCCGCGCACACGCCGGCCAGATCGTCGGCATTCAGTCCCACGTATCGCAACGGTTCTGCCGCGATGATGGCCTGCGCCGCAGGGCGAAATGCGTCGCGATAGCGATGCAGCGCGCGCCGGATGAGCCGCCGGATCACCGGGTGCCGCGTGCCCAACACCCAGAAGTCATAAAAGAGTTCAACGCGTTCGCGTTGTTTGAGCAGGTGCGCGAGATCGCGCTCCACTATGGCCAACAGCCAGACGACCGGCGGAGTGCCCGGGGGCGGACGCCGATGCAGTTCGCCGGCCACAATGGTGTGAGCCAACATCCAGTCGAGCAGATCAACCAGCAGGCCGTCTTTCGACTCGAAGTGGAAGAGCAGCAGACCAGCGCTCACGCCCGCTTCGGTGGCCACGGCACGGATGGTCAGCCCGCCCAGCCGATCGCGCGCGGCCACGCGATACGCGGCGCGCAGAATCTCATCTCGGCGAATGGCTTCGGGCGCTTTACGACCAGGCATTGGGGGCAGAGCGGGAAACATGGCTGCCGCAGAGCGCGTGCCGATCTTTGAAACATACGTTGAACGCGCGTTCAATGTCAACAAATTCCACTCCGGTGCTGACACCGATTGACCGGCCCCTGCGTACGCTCTCTCCATGCACCCTCCCCCGCCCACGTCGAGCGCCACCGCGCTCCGTCAAAACATCCGCGTCGGTATCGCGGCCCTCTTCGCCAATCCGCTGCGCACCGTGCTCTCCACGCTTGGCGTGATCATTGGCGTGGCCTCGCTGGTCGCAGTGTTGTCCGTTGGCGACGGCATGGAGCAAACCATCCGTGCGCAGCTCGAAGAGACAACCAGCGTACAGTTTTTCAACGTGGCGCCCGTGACCACGGAGGAGGTGGACGGGCAGACGTTCCCGCTCGATCGATTCCCGGTGTTCACGGTGGCCGATGTGCGAGACGCGGCGAGCATTCCCGGATTGGTGGGCATGACCGCCGAGGTGGCCGGTCGGACGGAGGCCACGGACAGCGCCGGCAAGGTGCGGCGCATGATCGACGTCTCCGGGGTCACGGAAAGTTGGAGCGTCATGTCTCCGCTCACCGCGCTGGCCGGTCGGTTGCTCGATGCCTCGGATATCGATGCGCTCTCGTCACCGCGGGTGATGCTTTCACAGGCGCTGGCAGCGCGCTTTGCGACGGCGGCCGCCCTGCCCGATGCGGCGGCGATGCTCGGCCAGACCATCAGCCTTGAGGGTCACGAGTTTCTCGTGAGTGGAGTGATCGCTGACTCCACCACTACCGAAGCCGCGTTGGTGAGCCTGAACACCATTGATTTGGCGCTGCCGCCAACGGCGCGGCCGCGGAGCGTGCTGCTGGTGGGAAAGATCGCGCGGGTCGAAGAAGCCGATAGCGTAAGAACGGCCGTGACTCGGTGGGCCGACACGCGCTTCGGCGCGGGTACCACGCGCGTGCGCAGCAACGAATCGCGACTGGCGCAGGCCGCGCAGGGCATTCTGCTGTTCAAACTGTTCATGGGCGCGATCACCGGCATTTCGCTGCTCGTGGGCGGCATCGGGATCATGAACGTGCTGCTCGCCTCCGTGACGGAGCGCACGCGAGAGATCGGCATTCGCAAGGCGATGGGCGCACGCAAGCGCGACGTGCTCTGGCAATTCCTCGCCGAGTCCGTAGCGGTGGCCTCGCTGGGCAGTGGACTGGGTGTCGTGCTGGGCCTGTCCGGCGCGTTCGCGATTACCGCCGTGATGCGGTCGCA
>JBBRDP010000018.1:0-28447 GCA_038203795.1 Gemmatimonadales bacterium | reverse complement strand
GCGGTGCCGCCGAGTTTGTTCAACTGGCCGTAAGTCGCGTCACTTCACACCGCTCATCATCCGGCGCACCGGCACGATGAGCGCGCCCAGGATGGCGGTTGCGATGAACAGCGACATGGTGGTCACGGTGAACAGCTTCGGCATTTGCTCGAGCTTCTCGGGATCGACATTTCCACCTACGAGGCCACCAATCAGATTGCCAACCGCCGAGGCGAGAAACCAGATCCCCATCATCTGTCCCACGAACTTGCGCGGCGACAGCTTGGTCATGGACGACAGTCCCACGGGACTGAGGCAGAGCTCACCGAGCGTCTGCAGGAAATAACTCGCCACCAGCCACCACGGAGACACGAGCAGCGTACCACCGCTGGCCACCACACGGTTCGCGGCAAAGATCATGATGAAAAAACCGAGTCCGGCAAAGAACAAACCGAGCGTGAACTTGGCCGGGCTCGACAGGTCGATGCCACGTTTGCCCAGTCCGGTCCAGATGGCCGCAAACACCGGCGCGCAGAGGATGATAAAGGCGGCGTTCACCGACTGAAACCACGTGGCTGGGACCGTAAAGCTGCCCAGCTGTCGGTTGGTGAAGTCGCGCGCGAACAGGTTGAGCGAGGTGGGCGCCTGTTCAAAGGCCGACCAGAAGATCGCGGCGAAGATGAAGAGCACCACAATCACCCCCACGCGCTTCCGTTCGTCGCTCGACAAGTTGCCGGCCGCAAACACGTAGCCAAAGAACGCGACGGCAATGCCAACCAGCACGAACGTCATGTAGCCGCCAAGCACCTGTGCGTCGAGCGTGATCATGCCGGTCGCCGCCAGCGTGAACACCACGGCGATCACGCCGATGCCAATGCCAAGCGCGAGCTTGACCTGGTGCTCCTGCTTGCGCTGCAGCGCCGCATCCGGATTGCGCGTCGGTTCCAGGCCGATCGGGCCGAGGGTTTTGGGAGCGGTTATCCAATAGACGATCAGGCCGATCAACATGCCCACGCCGGCGGCACCAAATCCATAGTGCCAACCCACGGACTCACCGAGGAACCCGGTGACGAGCTGCCCGGCAAATGCGCCGAGATTGATGCCCATGTAGAAGATCGAAAATCCGGCATCGCGTCGTGCGCCACCTTCCGGATACAGATCACCAACGATGGCTGAGATATTCGGCTTGAGCAGTCCCGTACCGAACACGATGAGAATCAGGCCGAGAAAAAAGAAAATCTTGCCGGCACCGGAACCCGCCATACCGGAGAGTCCGATCGACAAGTGTCCGGCCGTAATGAGGATGGCGCCAATGAGAATCGCGCGCCGCAGACCCAGCAGTCGGTCGGCGACCCAGCCGCCAGGCAACGAGGCCACGTACACAAACGCGCCGTAAATGCCCACAATCGCCGACGCCTGCCCTCGATCGAAACCGAAACCGCCTTCGGCCAACGCTGCGGCCATGAACAGCACGAGGAGCGGTCGCAGACCATAGAACGAAAACCGTTCCCACGTCTCGGTGAAGAACAGCGTCGCCAGCCCGCGCGGATGCCCGAAGAAGCGCGTGTCGCGCACGAAGGGTTCGGCGCCGGAAGTCCTGTCGTTGGACATCAGGAGGGGGTGGAGGTGAGGGAAGGCGTGATGGTCACGGGCACTTTGTGGCAGGCGACCCAATGGGCGGCCGATTTTTCTTCAAGCACGGGCACTCGGTTCGAACATTCCCGGTCTTTGTCGGGATGAGAACACCGCGGGTGAAATACGCATCCCGACGGAGGGTTCGCCGGCGACGGTGGGTCGCCAACGAGCAAGATGCGATGGCGCGTGCGTCCCGGTTCCGGCACGGGCACGGCCGAGAGCAACGCCTGCGTGTACGGCATGAGCGGGTTCGCAAAAAGTGCCGTACGCGGCGCTAGCTCAACGATCCGCCCCAGATACATCACCGCCACGCGGTCGGCCATGTGCGACACCACCGCGAGATCATGCGCAATGAACAAATACGCGAGGCCACGATCCCGCTGCAAATCACGCAGCAGATTCACCACCTGCGCCTGCACGCTCACGTCGAGCGCGGAGACTGGCTCGTCGCACACGATGAACTTCGGTTCCACGGCGAGCGCACGGGCGATACCAACCCGTTGTCGCTGACCGCCCGAGAACTCGTGCGGATAGCGCGAGGCGTACTCCGCACGCAGCCCCACTTCATCGAGCAGTTGCGTGACGCGCGTGTCGGCGTCGGCGCCGTGCGCCAGATTGTGCACAACGAGCCCTTCGCGAATGGCGGCACCGATGGTGAGACGGGGATTCAACGAGGCGAATGGATCCTGAAACACAATCTGCATATATCGACGCAGACGTCGCAGCGATTCACCGCGCAGGCCGAGCACGTCGTGGCCGTCAAAGTGCACGGTGCCGCGGGAGGGCTCAACCAGGCGAAGGATGGCGCGACCGGTTGTGGTCTTGCCGCAGCCGGACTCGCCCACCAACGCCAGCGTTTCGCCGGCGTGTACGTCAAACGACACGCCGTCCACGGCGCGCACGCTCCCCGCCGCGCCACCAAACCAGCCTCGGCGCACGGGAAAATGTTTTGTGAGATCGCGCACTTCGAGCAGGGCGCTCATGATCGACGACGGTCGGGTTCCTGCACCAGATGACAGCGGGCGCGATGTGCCGGTCCCACCTGATACAACACCGGCGCCTCGCTGGCGCAGCGGTCCCACGCGTGCGCACAACGATTGCGAAACCGACAACCGGTTGGCCAGTCGGTGGGCGGCGGCACCGTGCCGGGAATTGTGCGCAACCGTTCGCGGGTCGTGTCGAGCGTGGGCACAGCAGCCAGCAATCCTTCGGTGTACGGATGCGCGGGCGAATGAAAGAGCGCGTTTACGGGCGCTTCCTCAACGATCTCTCCCGCGTACATCACCAGCACGCGAGACGCCATCTCGGCCACGACACCGAGATCGTGTGTAATGAGCAGCACCGCCATGCCCATGCGGTCGCGCAACTCGCGCAGCAACTCCAGAATCTGTGCTTGAATCGTGACGTCGAGGGCCGTGGTGGGTTCGTCGGCAATTACCAGCGACGGCTCAAGCACCAGCGCCATCGCGATCATCACACGTTGCCGCATGCCGCCGGAGAGTTCGTGCGGATACTGACGGGCGCGTTCGGCCGCGTCAGGAATACCAACGCGCGTCAACATCGTGACCGCGCGATCCGTCGCGTCACGACGCGATGCGTTGGAATGCACGCGCACCACCTCCGCGACTTGATCGCCCACGGTGAGCACCGGATTGAGCGCCGTCATCGGCTCCTGAAAAATCATCGACATGCGATGACCACGGATTGCGCGTAACGCAGCATCGGGCAGCGTGAACAGGTCTTCGCCGACAAACTCCACCCGACTCGTGGCCGCGAACGTGCCGCCGGGTGGAATCAGGCGGAGCAGGGACAAGGCCGTGAGCGACTTGCCACACCCGGATTCGCCCACCAGTCCAACGGTCTCGCCGGCGTCAATCGTAAAGCTTACGCCATCAACGGCGCGGGCGAGGCCGGCGTCGGTGTCGAACGAGACGCGCAAATCGTGGACGGCTAGCAGGGGCGTAGTCACGCGGCAACCTGTCGCGGTGCGAGGGCCTCGCGCAAGGCATCGCCAAGCGTGTTGGAGAGCAGCACGGCGCCCACGATCGCGAGCCCAGGGAAGACGGTGACCCACCACCGCCCGATTCCAAGCGCGGTGCCATCGCTCAGAATGCTCCCCCAACTGGCCTGCGGTGGCTGCACGCCGAGTCCGAGATACGAGAGGCCGGCTTCGAGCGCGATGGTATGGGCGACTCCGAGCGTCGCCGTCACCGCCAACGTGGGCAGCACATGCGGCAGCACATGCCGCCAGAGAATGCGCCCGTCGCGCACGCCCGTGGCCCGCGCGGCGAGCACGAACTCGCGCGACCGCAGCGCCCGCACATCGGCGCGCACCAGACGCGCCACATCGTACCAGCCGGTGAGGCCGAGCAGGAGCACAATCCCCGAGAGCGGTAGCGCGCCCCACAGCGCAGCCACGCAGAGCAGCACGAGCAAGCGCGGAATGGACATCAGCACATCGAGCAAGCGCATGCACACCGAGTCGGTCAGGCCACCAATCCATCCCGACGCAGCGCCGTACAGTGTGCCCACGGTGCTCGCCAGCAGCACGCTGAGCAGCGCAACACCAAGCGACACGCGGGCACCAAACAACACGCGGCTCAAGACATCGCGACCGGCGCTGTCGGTGCCAAACGGATGGAGCAGCGTTGGCGCGAGACTCGCGATCACGCCCTCGGCTGGAATCTGATTGGGCGGAAATGGCGACAGCCACGGGGCCGCGAGGGCCACGGCCGACAGGGCGACCAGGGACACGAGCGGTACGAGCACGCGCGGCGGCAGCTTCGTCACGGTGCGCGCGTTCGAGGGTCGGCGATGGTCAGCAATCCGTCGGCGAGCAAGCTGCCCACGGCGGTCATGGCGCTGCCCACGATTACGGCGGCCGTGACAAGGTCGTAGTCGCGTGCGCCAACGGCGAGAATCGTGGTGTAGCCCATACCGGGCCAGCCGAAGACGCGCTCAACAAATACGGCGCCCCCCAGCAGTGCCGGAAACAACAGGCCGAACAGCGTGATCACGGGCACGAGTGCCGTTCTCCACGCATGTCGACGCACCGCGCGCTCGGTCAATCCCTTCGCACGTGCGGTACGCACATGCGGCTCCCGCCACGCGTCGATCATACTCGAGCGCTGAAAGCGCGCGAACAACGCCGTACCCACGAGCGACAGTGTGCACCACGGTAACGCGAGATGCCGAAGGCGGTCGAGCAGTTGTTCTCCGGGCGGCATGAGATCGTGCATCGCATCCACAATCCCAGTGGCCGGAAACCAGCCCAGCCACTGCACAAAGATTTGGAGCATCAGCAGCGCCAGCCAGAACTCGGGCAGCGAATACGCGATCATGGACAGCGTGGAGATCCACCGATCGCCCGTGGAGCCGGCGCGTGTTCCCTGCCACGCACCAATGGCCATGCCGCAGAGCATGCTCGTGGCCAAGGCGAGTCCCATCAGCAGCAGCGTACGCGGCAACACGTCACGCATCACATCGCGAACGGGGCGCTTGAACATCGTGGAATATCCCAGATCGCCGCGCGCCGCATTGCGTACCCAGAGCAGGTACTGCGCCGGCAACGGCTGATCAAGTCCACGTTGCGCACGCCAGAGCGCACGCGTGGAGTCGGGCACGCTGAAGCCATCGAGACTCGTGGTGTACAGATCTCCCGGCGCAGCGCGCAATAACACAAACGTCGCCGTTGACGCGGCCCACACCACAAGCAGCGCCTGGAGCAGCCGCCCGATCGTACTGGACAAGCGCGTTCGATGCGGCCCAGTCATGCGACCAGCGGTCAGCGTGCCGTTCCGAGACCGGCGCGGTCCCGGTCATTGCGCAGTGCCGACGGTATGCGCCACCCAGGCAATCCGTGCCACCAGCCCGTGGCTGGTAACACGCCCGGATCGATGCGTGCGGACATGCCAACCGGAGAGACTTCTTCCACCAGCCAGATCGCCGGAGCGTCATCGATGATGGTTTGCATCGCCTTGGTGAGTGCGCGGCGTGCAAGAATGGCGTCGAACGCGGTGAGCACGGTATCCACGCTGGCGTCGAACGTGCTGCTGCTGTAGCCGCCAGTGTTGTCACCCTCGCCTCCAATCGCCCGCGTACTCCAGACCTGCCGCAGCCCCACGAGTCCCGGCGACGTCATCCAGCCACCCATCCACGCGTCAAACTGGCCGTTCTTCGTGCGCTGCACGAGTGCGTTGGGCTCGAGACGTTGCAGGACGACCTCCGCGCCAATCACGCGCAGCTGATCCTGCAGCAACACGGCCATGCGATCTCGATTGACACTCACCGATGGCACCAGTATTTCAAAGCGCAGCCGCACGCCGTCGCGGCTGCGCACGCTGTCGCGGCTGCGCACGCTGTCGCGGGACGAGACAACCCACCCGGCGGAATCCAGCAGCGCGCGTGCGCCTTCAACGTCGTACGGAATCGGGCGGAGCAACGAATCGTCGGGCAGAAATACCCGCGGTGCCGGACCAATCGCGACCGAGCCGATAGAATCGTACACGGTGCGCACAATGCGTTCGCGGTTGGTGGCCATCGACAGCGCGCGACGCACGGCCACATCGCCGAGCACTGGATGCGGACGCGCGCGGTTCGCCGGGTCGCGTAAATTAAAGGGGAGATGCAAATAGCGGAGCGCGGGATACGTCCAGACGCGCACACTCGGCGTGCGCGTCGCTTGCTCAAGGCTTTCGCGGTTGAGCGGGGAAAAAAAGTCGGCTTCACCCGTGAAAAGCTTGACGGTGGCCGCGCCGAAATCCGGTGTTGGCACGAAATACACACGGTCGAGCATGGCACGCCCGCGATAGTTGCTGGTATCGGATCGCAGTTCAATGCGTTGCCCGCTTGTCCAACCCACAAACGCGAACCGGCCCGTCCCAACCGGTGCACGGGCCAGCGGCACCGTCGCGAGTTGGGTCAGATCCACGTCGATCAGGAGGTGCGCCGGCATCACGAACAGATGATGCACTGCGTCGTAGAACTGCTGCGGCGAGCGACGCTTGAACCAGAAGGTGGCGGTTTGTGCATCGGGGGTGCTCACCGAATCGATATTGGCAAGCAACTGTGCGTTGCGCGATTCCGCGCGTGGATCGGTGTAGAGTTCGAAACTCCGCTGCACGTCGGTGGACGTGACGCCCGTGCCGTCGTGCCAACGGGCATCCTTGTGCACCGTGAACGCGATCGACATCGAATCGGCGGCCCATTGCCACGAACTCGCGAGGCGAGGCGTGAAGCCCGCATCACCCACCGTGTTGAGCGCCGGTCCGATATCCGCGAGGCGATCGTATACCACCTCTGCGATGGCCTGCTCATGATCGCTGCCCACGAGCGGCGGCAACAACGTCGCCGGTTCCGCCGCCAAGGCGATGACCACCGTGCCGCCTTCCTCGCGATTGTCCGATGGCGCGACCTCGCCACCACACCCGGACAACAGGGCGCAGAGCGTCAGCAAACCGAAAAGAGAGATGTGTCGCGGAGCAATCATTGGGGGGAGCGGAGACGGGGAGGGAAGGGGCACTACAACGATGAAGGCGAACGCTCAGCGACGCCAGAGCCAATGCGGCGAACACATCATCGCCCGGGATTCGTGGAGCGAACGCTCGTCGATGGCTGACGAAGGGTGCCCTGCATTGTCACGCGTGCTGCACGACCACACCGCCTGCAGCGCGGCCACGACCCGCGACGAGAGCGTGGCATCATCGCCCGCGCCGAGCCAGGCCGAGACCGGCGCGGCGTACGACGCATCGGGTCGCATTTTTTCGTAGCGATAGGACGACAGCTGCGACTGGTCGTCATGCAGAAGAATGGAACCGTGCTGTAGATAGCCGCCACTCGTGCGCCACACCGCGCTGCCGGCCACTTTCCCGGTGTCCACGACGATCTCCCCCACTGAGGGCGCGGCAAAGCACATCGAGCCGTCGGGCGAGACGGCAGGCGACGCATCGCGCGCGTGAAGCCGGGCGGGCACCCCCAGCATCAGGAGCGCCTGCAGCAGCCGCTGGTTCACGGCGTCGTACGCTTCGCGCCAGGAGCGGTCGGTTGGCCACGGCATGGTCACGGAGTAGGTCACCTCGCGGCCGTGCCACAGTGCGCGTCCCCCCGTCGGCCGTCGTACCACGTCAACACCGTCTGCCTCCATCGCCTCCACGTCCCACACCCCGCGCACCGCCTCGTTGCGCCCGAAGCTCACCGTCGGGCGCGCCCACCCGTACGTGCGCAACACGGCCTGCCCTTGGGACGCGGCGGCGTGCAGCAGCGCCAGATCCACCGCCATGTTCTCGACGCCCAATGCCGCCGGTGATTCCAGGGCACGCCAGCGCGACGGCCAGTGGGGCGCTGGCGAGGCGTCGGGGAGCAGTTGGGGGGCGCGTCGCGATACGGTCGGCACGATTATTAACTTACCGGAGTTGAGTCGCTGGCGGATTGTTCAACGCTGTTCACCGCCACTCGGCCCGCAGTCCCCGGCACCCGACGGTTCCGGTCTCTCGCATCGTGCATCCACCGGGATCGTTCCCGGTTTCCCGAGGAAGTTCATGGCTACGCGCACTCGTTCGGCTCCCGATTTCTCCGCAGCTCCCTTCGCGCCGCGTCACAACGCTCCGACGCCGTCCGATCAGCAGATCATGCTTGATGCTGTCGGATATCCAACCCTCGATGCGTTCATCGATGCGGTGGTGCCGGAAACGATCCGCCTGCGGCAGCCGCTCGCGATTGCGCCGGCCCGCTCCGAAGCCGACGTGCTCGCGAACCTCAAGCGCGTCGCCAGTCGCAATCAGATCTGGCGCTCATTCCTCGGCCTCGGCTACGCCGACACCATCACGCCGCCCGTGATTCTGCGCAACATCATGGAGAATCCGGCCTGGTATACCGCGTACACACCGTATCAGGCCGAGATTGCGCAGGGCCGACTCGAAGCGTTGCTCAACTATCAAACCATGGTGGCCGATCTCACCGGCCTCGCCATTGCCAACGCCTCCCTGCTCGACGAAGCCACCGCTGCGGCCGAAGCGATGGCCATGGCCCTCGCCGTCCGCGGGAGTGACACGCGCAACACGTTCTTCATCGCGGCCGATTGTCATCCGCAAACCATTGCTGTGGTGCAGGCACGTGCTGAAGCGCGCGGCGTGAACGTGCTCGTGGGCGATGCGCTGCAAGCCGAGTTCGACGCGTCCGTGTTTGGTATTTTGCTGCAGTATCCCGCCACTGACGGTGCGGTGCAGGATTATCGCGCCACCTGCGAACGCGCCCATGCACAGAACGCCCTGGTGATCGTCGCCACCGACTTGCTCTCGCTGACGCTGCTGACGCCACCGGGCGAGTGGGGTGCCGACGTGGCCGTTGGCAACTCGCAGCGTTTGGGCGTGCCCATGGGCTACGGTGGGCCGCACGCGGCCTTCTTTGCCACGCGCGATGAGTTCAAGCGACAGATGCCGGGCCGCATCATTGGTGTGTCGCGTGACGCCGACGGCAAGGCCGCGCTGCGCATGGCTCTGCAGACGCGTGAGCAACACATTCGCCGCGAGAAAGCCACGAGCAACGTGTGCACCGCGCAGGTGCTGCTCGCTGTGATGGCCGGCATGTACGCGGTGTATCACGGGCCGGAAGGATTGCGCCGCATTGCCGAACGCGTACACGGACTGGCCACCGTGCTCGCGGCAGGGCTGGAACGACTCGGCTTGCACGTCACGCACGAGCAGTACTTCGACACGCTGCGTGTGGAAGTGGGCATCCATGGGCAGGAAGACATCCTCGCCGCTGCCGCTGCCCGTCAGATCAACTTGCGTGTGCTTGAAGCAGGCACGCTCGCCGTGGCGCTTGACGAAACCGTGTCGCCGGCCGACGTCGACGATTTGTTCGCCGTCTTCAACAACGGCGCTGCGCCCGATTTCTCGTTCGCCGAACTGGCCGACGAGAGCGACGCACGCTTCGACGAACGCTTCGCGCGCACGTCGCCCTATCTCACGCATCCGGTGTTCTCTCGCTACCACAGCGAAACGGAAATGCTGCGCTACATTCACGCGCTGCAGGCCCGCGACTTCTCGCTCGTGCACGGCATGATTCCACTCGGCTCATGCACCATGAAGCTCAACGCCACGTCCGAGATGATTCCCGTGACGTGGCCCGAGTTCGGCAAGCTGCATCCGTTCGCGCCGGTTGAACAAGCCGCAGGCTATGCTGAGATGTTTGCGGAGCTCGAGAAAGATCTCGCCGAAGTCACCGGTTTCGCGGGCGTCTCGCTGCAGCCCAACGCCGGTTCACAGGGCGAGTACACCGGATTGCTCGTCATTCGACGCTATCACGAAGCACGCGGCGAATCGCATCGCAACGTGTGTCTCATTCCGCAGTCGGCGCACGGCACCAATCCGGCCAGTGCCGTGATGGCGGGCATGCGCGTAGTCGTGATCAAGACCGACGCCGTTGGTAACGTGGACGTCGACGACTTGCAGGCCAAGGCCGTGCAGCACAGTGCCGAACTGGCCGCGCTGATGGTCACGTATCCCAGCACGCACGGTGTGTTCGAAACGCGCATCAAGGACATCTGCGCCATCGTGCACGAGCACGGCGGCCAGGTGTACATGGACGGCGCGAATATGAACGCGATGGTGGGCGTGTCGCGCCCCGGTGACATTGGCGCCGACGTGTGCCATCTCAACCTGCACAAAACATTCTGCATTCCGCACGGCGGTGGTGGTCCCGGTATGGGTCCCATTGGTGTTGCCCCGCAGCTCGTGCCGTTTCTCCCCGGTCACCCCATCATCAGCACGGGCGGCGCGCAGGCGATCGGTCCCGTGTCGGCCGCACCATGGGGTAGTGCAAGTATTCTGCCCATTTCGTATGTGTACATCAAACTCATGGGCGGCGACGGACTCGCCGAGGCCACCAAGCTCGCGATCCTGAGCGCGAACTATGTGGCCAAGCGACTCGAGGAGCACTATCCGGTGTTGTACCGCGGCCAGAATGGCCTGGTGGCGCACGAGTGCATTCTCGACACGCGACTGTTCAAGGCGTCGGCCGGCATCGAAGTAGAAGATATTGCGAAGCGTCTCATGGACTACGGGTTTCACGCGCCCACGATGTCGTTCCCGGTGGCCGGCACGATGATGGTGGAGCCAACCGAGAGTGAGTCGTTGGCCGAGCTCGATCGGTTCATCGAGGCCATGGTTGGCATTCGCGCTGAGATCGCCGAGATCGAAGCGGGCGCGCAGCCGCGTGAGGGCAATGTGCTCACGCGTGCGCCGCATACCGCCGCACATGTGGTGGGCGATGTGTGGGAACGTCCGTACGGCCGCGAGAAGGCCGCGTTCCCCACACCGCACACGCGGGCGCGCAAGTTCTGGCCGCACGTGGCGCGGGTGGAGAGCGCGTACGGTGACCGCAATCTGGTGTGCTCGTGTCCGCCGATTGAGGAGTACGTGTAGCGGTTGACCGCTTGGTCACCGCGAGACGTGGTGGGGCGTGCAAACGCCCACGTTGGCGTGTTGCGAAAACAAAGCGCCGCCACCCAGATTAACCGGGTGGCGGCGCTTTGTTTTGCCGCGTGCCAAACGTCGGGTCAGCCCACCAGCGCCTGATACTCCGCTGCGCTCATCAGCCCCGCATCGCCGCCCTCGGCGAGCTTCACCTTGATCATCCAGCCGCCGCCGTACGGGTCGCTGTTCACCAGTGCCGGCTCACCGTCGAGCGCGCCATTGATCTCGAGCACTTCGCCCGTCACGGGCATGAACAGCTCCGACACGGCCTTCACCGCTTCTACGGTGCCAAACACATCGTGCGAGTTGAACGACGCACCCGCCTTGGGCAGGTCGACGTACACGATGTCGCCGAGCTCGCCCTGCGCAAAATCGGTGATGCCGATGTACACCACACCCGGTGCATCCGTGGACTTCACGTATTCGTGCTCTTTGGTGTAGCGCAGATCGGCGGGGATGTTCGACACTGGGAATGCTCCGTCAAGGGAAAAATCACGGCCCGGTGCGGGCCAGAATACGCTGCCAGACAACATCGGTGCGCGCCAGCAACGAATCGCGCGAGCCATCGTTCTCGATGATCCACGTTGCCTGCTGTCGTTTGGGGTCCACGTCTCCTTGCGATGACATCATGGCCTGCGCCACATCGGGCGGCAAGCCACGATCCATCATGAGTCGACGCAAACGTTCTTCGGCCGGCGCGTCCACGAAAACTATCGCGTCGAACTGATCCGCGAGTCCCGCTTCGAAGAGCAGCGGGATTTCGTCGATGAGCACCTCCACATCGTCGGCTTGGGCATCCAGCGCCCGTTCGGCGCGCAACCGGCCCACCTCCGGATGCACGATGGCATTGAGCGCGGCCAACTCAGCCGGATCGCTGAATACGCGCGCGCGCAGCCGCCCGCGGTCCAATGTGCCGTCGGGGCGAAGCATGGCATCGCCGAAGTGAGCCACCACGGCCGCGAGCCCCGTTGTGCCCGGTGCCACCGCCTCGCGCGCGAGCACATCAGCATCAATGACGCGCGCGCCGAGCTCGGCGAGTCGCCGTGAAACGGTAGATTTCCCACTCGCGATATTGCCCGTGAGGCCGATGCGCTGCATCACGCAAGAAACGCCGATCGCACGGGGAGGGGAAGGGTGTCGCCTCACGCTGAAACCCGATTGGGTCGCTCGGATTTCAGTCGTTCCCGATTCGGTCTTCCGAATTGGACTGCAGGAGGCGCCGTGTTCGTCGTACACAAAAACGGCGCCCGGAAAATCCGGACGCCGTGTGCAACGCAGTGTACGCGATCAGGCCGCCACTGATGCTTCCTCGTCATGCTCCCCGATCAACGCATCACGCCGACGATCCCGCGTCACCAGCAGCTCGGTGATCACCCACGCCGCTCCGCCCTTGAGTCGGATCTGATGCGGCGTGCACCCCAGGTACCGCTGACACGTGTTCCGGAATGCACTGCCCGACGGGAAATCCAGCGCGCTCGCCACACCATCGGCACTGCGCGATCCGTCTTCGAGCATGCTGGCCGCGACAATGAGTCGGCCCCACGTGAGCATCTGATGCGGCGGTGGCAACTGCGCGCCTTCGAGCCGCTTCGACAGCAACCGACGCGACACGGCAATCAAGCGCGCCAGTCCGTCGGGCGTGAGCCGCTCGTGTGCGCGGGTCACCGAGAGCATCACGGCGTCGCGTACAACGGAACGCAGTCCGGCGAGATGCGGCTTGAGCAGACTCGAGACACTGCGCGCTTCGGCCTGATCCAGCAGCGCGCCCAACTGCGCCGGTGAATCGGACTCGTCAGCGACGATGAGCACGTCAATGCCGCAGCGCCCCGCGTCGAACATATCTTTCGCACGTTCACGTGACAGATCGACGTACGCGACGAGTGCCGCCCGCGGCACGCGCACACGTAACTGACGGACACGTTCAAAATCGGCTCGACCGTCTACATAGAGATCGAACACCACGACGTTGATGGGGCCGCGTTCACACGCACGCGTGAGCGAGGTCCAGTCGTCGCAGGGCACGAACCGGTAGCGGTCGCGCGCCGCCTGACGAAGTCGTGCCGAACGGTTCTCGTGCGCGAGCAGCGTTGCAATCACACCCATGGCACAGCCTGTGGGGAACGGGGGAAAAAACCAGCATCGTGTGAGAGACGCGGCAGTCCCGCTTCTGGTCACGCCCCGTTACGCCTGCGGCCTGTGTGAAGGCGACCCCTTGCCGATCCGCCCCCAGCCATGCGGTGCTCGCCCCCACATGCGGACCTGTCGGATCTTCCGGCCTCACGGGTGCCTGAGGCCGGCGACCGAATCGGGGGAATTGCACAAACCGCGACCGTTACAGCAATCGTCCCTGCGCGGCATCGGCCCGCGGCACTACATGACACGCCCGACACCGCGCTTCATACGAATCGGCGGCGCCCACCATGATCGTGGGCGAATCATACGGCGCGGGACGACCGTCAATGAGACGCTGGTTGCGACTCGCCGACGATCCGCACAACACACAAATCGCGTGCAGTTTATCCACCTGCTCCGCCACGGCCATCAACTGCGGCATGGCACCGAACGGCTCACCACGAAAATCGGTATCCGTACCGGCTACAATCACACGACGCCCACGCTCGGCCAACGCGGTACACACCTGCACGATGCCCACATCCAAAAACTGGGCTTCATCAATCGCGATCACGTGCGCGGTGGGATCCACCCGCTGCATGATTTGCGCCGACGAGTCCACCGGCACGGCACTCAAGGTGCGTTGATCGTGACTGGCCACGGCCCACAATCCTGCATAGCGATCATCCAGGTGCGACTTGAACACCTGAACGTTCTTCCGCGCGATTGTGGACCGCCGCACACGTCGCATGAGTTCTTCCGACTTCCCACTGAACATCACGCCGGCGATGACTTCAATCCATCCGCCGGGCGCGTGAAAGCCTGAACTCATGCGTGATCAGTCTCCCGACGGGCGACGACGAAACGGCAGCGACGAACCGCCGCCACTCTGCGGCCTGCGGTCGTTCCCACGATCGTTCCCACGATCAGCGCCACGCGCCTCAGGACGCGGACGCGTCGACCGCGACAGCTGCTCGCCGCGCGACGCCCATTCACCACGCGCCTCGGTCCGTTCCGAGGGCGAACGGTCGCCATACTCGCGCCGTGCCGCGTCCGCGCCAAACGCACGCGGGCCGTCGCCACGTGGACCTGCACCGCGCGGCCCACGGTCACCACCACGATCCGGTCCCCGAGAAGGTCCGCGTGACGGACCACGATCGCTGCCACCACGCGCCGGACCGCGCTCACCGCCACCAAATTCCGGACGCGGACGCGGCGGACCACTGCGACCCTCACCGCCGCCGAAACCACGACCAGCGCCGCCGGCTCCGCGCCCTTCGCCGCCGGCTCCGCGCCCTTCGCCGCCGCCAAAGCTACGGCCTCCACCGCCCCCCGCGCCGCTGCGCGGACCACGGCTCTCGCCACGCTCTTCCCACGGCTTGCCACCGCGTGCCGCGCCACGGTCACCGCCACGCTCGCGCGGTGGTCCACCACGCGGACGCTCACCGCCGCGATCAGCGCCGCGATCAGCGCCGCCACGAGCGCCCGCGAAACCAGCGTGTCCACCCGCACCACGATCATCGCGCCGCACATGCAGCTGACGGCCGCGCAGCGTCACGCCCGTGAGCTTCGCAATCACCGTCTCCACCGACTCGCTCGCGATTTCTACCAGCGTGTGCGATTCGAACAGATCGATGCTGCCGATGCGATCACCCGGCAGTCCCGATTCACCGGCAATCGCGCCCAGCAAATCGCCGGGGCGCACATTGTCACGCTTGCCCACGTTGAAGAACACACGCGTCGTGCCGCTGTTCGCCGCAGACTCACTCGCGGCCGCTGCCGCTGCACGCACGGGCGATGCAAACACCGCGCGATTGGCCTGCGCACTGCCATGGGCAATGCTCAGCGCACGACGCGCGTCGTCAAACAAACGCAGCGCCGCGGCCGCGACTTCCACGGGATCAAACTCGTCGAGCAACGGCGCCACCAACGCCAGATCCGCAGCACCAACGGTCCGCATATCCGTAAGCGCGTTGCGCATCGCGACGTGAATCGCATCGGCACCACGCTTGGTTTCGGCCTTCGCTGTTTCCAGCGTGAGCGGACGCGCCGCACCACCACTCACCGCCGTCATCGCCGGCACATCACTCGGCTGAATAAAAAACACGGCTTCCATCGGCTCACCAGCCAGCGCACTCGCCAGCGCTTCGGCGGTGGCGGGCATGTCCCAACCAATCACGGCGGCCGTGTGGCCGAGCGGCGAGATACGCACGATTTGTGTGGCGCGTCCATCAACACGCAAACCAAGCTGCGCCAGCGCTTCGGCGGCCTCGGCTTCCGCCACATCATTGCCCGCGATGATCGCCAGTGATGGCGGATCACGTTCATCAAGGAACGTGCGTAACGCGACAGTGCGCGCCGCAGGGGCCACAATGAGGTAGTGCGGGGTGACATTGAATGACACCGACGTCGCTTTCACGAGCGGTGTGATGTGGCGGGCCTTGGGCAGATAGCGCTCAAGGAATTCTTTGACGTCAGCGTCGTCTTCGCTGGCGCTGGACACCACGCGCACCGCGTTCGACGGCAGGTCGGTCAGCAGCGCTTCAATCGCATCGCGCGTGCCCTGTTCGGCGAGCATCGCATCGATACCGAGCAACACCACCGCCTGTATGCTGTCCATCGAGAGGGCCGAGCCGCGGCGCAATGCCAACAGGTCGGCCGGCGTGCCAATCGCGATGGCCACCGGGCTGGTGGCCAACACGCGCTTGGCGCGCGCCGCCGCCGTCACCGGCACCACGCGCAGCGTGGGCGTGTCGAGCAGGTCGCGCGCTTCGGTGGCGGCGAGCTGCGTTGCCACGCCCGTTGGGGTGATGACCAGGCA
Organism: Gemmatimonadales bacterium; assembly: GCA_038203795.1. GTDB lineage: Bacteria > Gemmatimonadota > Gemmatimonadetes > Gemmatimonadales > Gemmatimonadaceae > JAABRT01. The sequence goes on along the minus strand of JBBRDP010000018.1, from coordinate 12,427 downwards.
CGCCGGCCCGGAAGGAGCGCCACCCTGTCGGCTGCGCTCAACACCAGGCCGCAATGCCGCCTGGACAGTGCGCGGTTCCATCGCGCCCATGACTACCACGTGCTGGCTGCGTGTGCCGCCAGCGGCTCCAGTCTCCACGACCGGTGCCGTAACTACCCGTTCATCGCCCACGTCCCGCTCCATTCAGTTGTCTGACAGCAAAGCGCACGTCCGCCCAACGGGCGTGCGGAGAATCCAAGCCGTAGCGAGGATTCCTCAAGAGTGGGCCTGCATGTCAGGCCCGCTCGGGTGGTCGCCGCCGTCGAGAGCCCAGCGCTCGACGATCCCGTCACCACCATTGGCGCCATCGTATCCGGCGCGTGTAACTTCCGCGCCAGTACGGCGCAGAGCCGAAATATAGCCGATTCCCTGCCAACTCTCCATGTGTCGCCCGGGCCGCTCTTGCTAGCGGCGTGGAGACCAGACCGCTTTTGCCATGTCGAGACCGTTCATCCCGTCGGGCAACATCGCCCGCCTCAAGGAATCCGCCACGCTGGCGGTGGCCGCCAAAGCGCGCACGCTCAAGGCGGCCGGCGTGCCGGTCATCGACCTCGGTGCTGGCGAGCCGGATTTCGATACGCCCGCCTTCATTCGCCAGGCAGCCGCCGCCGCCGTGGAGGCCGGTGCCACCCGCTATACGGCCACCGAGGGCATTCCCGCGCTCCGCGAAGCCATCGCCGCCGACGCGAACCGGCTGCTGCCCGTTGGCGCCGAGCCATTCACCGCGGCGCAGGTGATTGTCTCCAACGGCAGCAAGCAATCGCTCTTCAACGCCTGCATGGCGTGCTTCGGCCCGGGCGACGAAGTGCTCGTGCCCACGCCGAGCTGGACCAGCTACTACGAAATGCTGGAACTGGCCCGTGCCACGGCCGTGCCGGTCATGGGCGATCCACACAACTCGCTGAAGGTCACCGCGCAAATACTCGAGAACTCGGCGACGCCGCGCACTCGCGGTGTGATGCTCAATTCTCCGTGCAATCCTACGGGCGCGGTGTATACGCGTGACGAACTCGAAGACATTCTCGCGCTCGCTGACAAGCACGGTTGGTGGGTGCTCTCCGACGAGATCTACCTGCGCATTGCGTACGACGCGCCGGCCACCTCGGTGCTGCAGCTCGCGCCGGCGCGCGATCGGCTCATCCTGATCAACGGCGTCGCCAAGGCGTACGCGATGACGGGGTGGCGAATCGGTTGGGCCATTGCACCATTGGCTGTCACCAAAGCGATGATCGCAGTGCAATCGCACACCACGTCAAATCCCGCCGCAGTGTCGCAGCACGCTGCGCTCGCCGCGCTGACGAATATCGAGGCCGCCAACGCTGCGGTGGACAACATGGTGGAAGCGTTTCTCCGTCGACGCAACGCCGTGCTCGACGCACTCGGTGATGCGCGACCACTCGCGCTGCATCCGGCCGGCGCGTTTTATCTCTACATCGATGTGTCAGCGTTCGGCGGTGATGATCCGGGCGCCAGGTTCTCCGAGGCGCTGCTCGAGCAGCATCAGGTAGCCGTAGTACCCGGCAGCGCGTTTCTCACGCCCAACTGGATTCGGGCGTCGTACGCCGCGGCCGACCACATCGCCATCGAAGGCATGCAGCGCATCGCACGCCTGCTCTCGACTGTTCGTTGATTTTCGACCTTAACGGAGACTCCATGATCACCACGATCGTGTTGGTGCAAGCCGATCCCCGGCGCATTGCGGAATGCGCCAACACGCTCGCCGGTATTGAGGGCGTGTCCGAGGTGTACTCTGTGTCCGGTGCATGGGATCTGGTGGCGATCCTGCGCGTGCCGGATCTTGAACGCATTGCCGATGTGGTCACGCGCGACTTCGCCACCGTGCCTGGCATCGAGCGCACCCAGACGCTCACGGCCTTTCGCGCCTACTCGCGCAAGGACCTCGAGCAAGCGTGGGACATTGGCGTGGAATGATGCACCAACCGCAGTGACTCAGAAGTCGCAGCGGTTGCCCGTGAAGCGATACAGTTCACGCCAGGCATCGTTTTCGTAGCGCAGCACAATCGTGTACAGTGGCGCGAGCTCTCGTTCTTTCAAGCCGAGCATGATCTCCGGCACCCCGTCGTCGTCCACGTCGAGAAAATCGAGATACTCGAGTTTGGGTGCCGCATTGCGCCCGCCGAGCGTCGAAAAAGAATAGCCGGGCTTGAATCCGTACGTGCCCTTGTCGAGAATCACGATCATCTGACGCGGACGTTCCCCGTAGGGCTTGAGCGTGTCCGGCAGCGGGGTGGGGTCATTGTACTCCACCACCAGCGACGAACTGCCGTTGACGCCCGATGGAATCTGATGCACCCGTCGTTCGTAGCGTGACAGCTGTCCCGGCGGAATGCCCGATGACGGCGCCACCAGCGTACCAATGTTGGAGAGCGCGCGGGCAATCGCCGCCTGATCGAGCGTTGGACCGTACTTGAGCGGCGGGCGCTTCCCGCTCGTGGCGAAGGGCGGCAGCGAGGCAAAGTTGTAGGCGCTCGACACGATCGCGCGTGCGATCGGGATTACCACGGGACAGTTGAGCGTGTCGAGCGGACTCGCTCCCGGCTGCCACATGCCGCGGAACATGCGCACCGGCTCTTCGGCAACGCCGTTGCGGTACGGCGTCAGTGTTTTGCCGGCGATCAAATAGTTGGCATCGAGCCGACGCCAGCCGGCCTGTGTAAACTTGAGCGCCCGCAATCCCTGCGATCCGATCGAGGCCATCGGGACCACATACGCGCCGCCGGCGTCGGGCAGCACCCGGAACAGCACCTCAGGTTCGCTGGCCAGAACCACGCTGTCCCGAGCCCACCCGGAAACCACCGGATCCTGCTTGAACAGCCGATCGACGGGTCCGCGGCCATCTTCGCACGCGCCAAGCGCCAGACAGAGCCCGCCGACGGCGGTGGCCTGCAGACGGCGTGTACGACGGGGTATGGGCGACATCGAAGTCGGTTGCATGCGGGTTGAGGACTGACGAGAAACGGTCACTGTCACAAGTCTTGCGAATGTTCCGTGTTGGCGCCACTGCGGGCACCGTCACGAGTCGACGAACCCGCTGCGCGCCGAGCCGGCCGACCCGATCACCGAACAAGACGACTCAGCGTCGATCCGGCCACGTCAGCTCCAGTCGGAGCATGCGACGCGAAGTGGTGTACTCAAGCGTCGGCCAGTTGCTGACGCCCTATTGACTGGTTCGATTGCCCGCATGCGTACAACGTCCGGTACATGATGTCCCATCCAGACACCCGGCCACGATCAGCCCAGCGTTCACTCTCGATTGCCTCGTTTGTCCTCGTCGCGTCTCTCGCCGCCACGTCGGCGGGTGCCCAAGGTGGTGTTGCCCCTGAACGTGGGGCGAAAGCGGTGAAAGACGGTGGCAATGGAGTTGAGCGCGCCATTCCGCTCCGGGTGCAGCCGGAAAACGGTGACGTGCTGACTCTCGAGCTGCAGCAGATTATCGAGATCACCGGAGCGCGTCTGGACGCGTACCCGCTTCCGGGTGCCCCCGGGCAAGACGCACGGACGCAGCTTCCGCCCGGCGTTGGCCCGCGGCGCAACGCCACGCCAACGCGCGTGACGGTAATGGACTTCTATGCCCACTCCACGGTGGAACATCGCGATGCCAGGGAAACGGTCGTGCTGGCGTCCACCGACTCATTGCTCGTGCGCTCCGGCGAGATCGGTCAGACCCTGGCGTCGCAGCGCGTGGCCCTCGACCCGAATGCGCGGCCGTCTCGTATTCGTGTGTTGCCAAACGGTGCGATGGTCATGACCGACGCCATCGACGGCGCCTCGACCGTTGGCGCCACATTGTCGGCCATGCCGGCCATGCTACCCGACGGCCCCGTGCGCGTGGGGGATAGCTGGGAGCGCGATGTGCCGATGCCCTCGCTCCCGATCGGCTCCTATCGCTCGGACGGCGTGTTGCGGGCCGTCTTCCGGCTCGATTCTACCACACGTGACGGCCGCGACGCCCACGTCTCCATTCGAGGCACACTGCACCGTGATGGGTCGGCGAGAGATCTGCCGCCGGGCTCACGCGTGGTCACGGCGGGCACCATGAAAGGCACACTGCGCCTGGATCGGATTCGTGGCTGGATTGTCGACGCGCGCACGACCATCGACGTACTCTCGGAGGTTGTCTCAGCCACAGACGACGGGCCGCCAATGCAGCTGGGCATTCGCATCACACAACGACTGCGCGTACGCTGATCGCTGCTGATCCGGTGGTCGTTCGGTAGTTTTCACACGATCTTCGCTCACGACACCGCGTACGCCCCGCCTCTCGACATGCGTCTTGTTCATCTGTCCGACCTGCATCTTGGCTATCGACAGTTCCAGCGGCAGACCGCATCGGGCGTGAACCAGCGCGAGGCCGATATCGCCGCGACCTGTGCACGCGCCATCGATCAGGTGATCGCGCTCGCGCCGCAGATCGTGTTGGTGGGCGGCGATGTGTTTCATCAGGTGCGCCCACCGAACTCGGCAATCCTCGATGCCTACGGGATGTTCGCGCGGCTTCGGCGCGCGCTGCCGGACGCGTTGATCGTGATGATTGCCGGCAATCACGATGTGCCGCGCGTCTCCGATGCCGGATGCATTCTGCAGCTCTTCACCGAGCTCGACGTGCGCGTGGTGTTTCGTGGAATACAGCGCATTGACGATCCGTCACGCAACGTGTCGATCCTCGCCGTTCCGTACACACCCCCGGGCTCGGCGCCACTAGCCAACGGCGCGACAATTATTGGCGACACCGCGCTGTCGCCGACGCGGGAGTTCACCGCCGATGAGCGACGCCAATACAACCTGTTGCTCGTCCACGACGAAGTGCGTGGGGTGGTGCCGGAAGCGGCACAACCCGGAGACCGGTTGTATACGCCGATCGATCCGATGCAACTCGAGCATTCGCCGTGGGACTACGTGGCGTTCGGACACTACCATGTGTATCGACGCATCGAGCTGCGGTACGCGCCGACGGGACGTGCGATTCCCTGCTACTACAGCGGCTCGCTCGACTACACGAGCACCAATCCGTGGGCCGATGTGCGCGAGGAAACGCAGCGCAATGGGGCCGCACCGGGCCAGGGGAAGGGTTTCATCGAACATGATCTCGCAACGGGTGCACACACGTTTCACCCGGTGGCAACGTCCCGACCGTTGCTCGACCTCCCGCCCATCAACGCGGCTGAACTCACTGCCGCCGACCTCGACGCGCGCATTGCCGAATCACTGGCCCGCGTCGACGATCAACTCGACAACAGCATTGTGCGCCTGGTGGTGCGCGATGTGTCGCGCCACGTCGTGCGCACACTCGACTACGCACCGCTGCGCGAGGTGCGTCGCCGCGCGCTGCATTTTCATCTGGACACCCGCAAGCCGGAGCTGCTGGCCGCTGTGCCGTCCACAGGAGCAGCCGGTCGGCGCGCCACATTGCGTGATCGATTGGCCGAGCGGTTGCGGCAACGACCGCTCGCGCCTGGACTCGACCGTGATCGCTTGGTGCAACTCGGACTCTCGTATCTTTCGCGCGCCGAAGATGCGGCCGTGGCCGCGCTGCCCATCGCGGACGTGTAACCGATGCGACTGCACGCCCTCTCGCTGAAGAACTTCCGGCAGCACGCCGACACGCGCATTGCGTTCTCGTCGGGGCTCACGGGAATCATCGGCGCAAACGGCGCCGGTAAGACCACGATTCTTGAAGGCATCGCGTGGGCGTTGTACGGCAACAGCGCCGCACGCGGTACCCGAGAGTCGATTCGCCACGCGCGCGCCGCCGAGAACGCGCCCGTTCGTGTCGAACTCGACTTCGAGCTCGGCGGACATCGGTATCGCGTGGAGCGCACGCTGCGCTCGGCCGATGTGTATCTCGACGGAAGCGCGGAGCCGATTGCGCGCACGATTCGCGGAGTCAATGAACTGCTGCAGCGCCGATTGGGAATGTCGCGCGCCGAGTTCTTCAACACGTACTTCACCGGACAGAAAGAACTCGATGTCATGGCCGCGCTCGGCCCCGTGGAGCGGGCGCGATTTCTGGCCCGCGTTCTCGGCTACGACCGGCTCGCCGTCGCGCAGGAAATGTTGCGCGAAAAACGCCGCACGATCATCGCTGAACTGAACGGATTGCGCAGCGCGATGCCTGACGCCGACATTCTCAAGCAGCGTGAAGTGGACGCCGACGCCGCGCTGTCAGCTGCCCGCGACCGCGCCGAGCTTTCACAGGCCGCACTTGCTGCGGCATCGGAACGACTCGTGGGCGTCACGCCCGCCTGGCGCGCAACTGAAGCGGCGCGTGAGCGCTGGCACGCCCTCGACGCCGATCGTCGCGTGCTCCAGCAGGACACCGACGCGCGCACGCGCGATATCGACCGACTGCTGCGTGAACTTGATGCCGTGAACACGGCGCGTGTGTCGCTCGCACCGTTGCTCGAGAGTGCGGCCGCGTTGCCAGCGCTCAGGCAACAACTCGACCAGCTCGATGCGCTCGCGGCTGCAGACAGCGAACGCCGGGTGATGGCCGAACGGGTACGGGCGCTCGTTGAGGACGACGCACGACTCGCGGAACGTCTGGGAAAACTCGCTACGGCGCCCACGCTGGCGGGCGAGCAATTGGCCGCGCTCGATGCATCACGCGCCCTGTTCGCGCAGGCCGAGCTGGCTCACGATGACGCCCGCACGCTCTGGGCGCGCGATCGACAGGAAGCGGAAACACGTCTTGAAGCGCTGCGCACGCAGCATGAAGATCTGGCGGCACAACAATCGGCGCTGCAGGGACTCGGCGAGGACAGCCCGTGCCCCACCTGCGGCAAACCGCTCGGTGCGTCATTTCGCGAGGTGCTCGACCTCGTCACCGATCAGCTCGAGACCGTGAAGGTCGACGGCACGTATTTCCGGCAACGTGTGAAGCAACTCAGCACGCTGCCTGAGTCCGTACAGGAGATCGATAAACGCCGCGCTGTGCTTCAGCAGGAGATTGCCGGTGCGGAACGTCGATACGCGCGCATTCAGGCGGCCGTGCACGAACGCGACCAACTGCTGCCGCAATCACAGGCGCTGCAGGCCCGTCGCGAAGCCGCCGAGGCGCAACTGGCGGTGCAGCCTGTTGGTTACGACAGTGAGCAGCATCGCACCGTTCGGGCCGAGGTGGCGCGCTTGGGCGAGCTGGCCTCGCGCGCGTCCACCCTGCAGGTCGCGGTGGATCGTGAGCCGGTGCTCCGGTCGGCACACGACACGGCGCGGCAGGAGTTGCAGGTCATCGCTGAACGCGTGCACGCGATCGAGGCCGAGCGCAATGCGCTTGCATTCGACCCGGCCACGCATGATCTCCGGCGTGGCGAGTACGAAGCGGCGGCCCGTGCCGTGCATGACACCGAGCTCGCTGCCACCGAAGCCCGCGGCGCGGTGCAACACGCCGAACAGCAGCGGGAATCGGCGCGGCTCGCTCGGGCGGCCCTCACCGCGCTACAGGCCCGAGCGGCGGTGCTCGAGGGCGAACGCTCGCTGCACGACGAGCTCGACGAGGAATACGCCGCACTGCGTGAAGAGCTCAATGACCAGCTGCGCCCGGAACTTTCGGAGCTGGCGAGTACCTTTCTTGAATCGCTTACCGACGGGCGATACGCATCGCTCGAGTTGGATGAGCACTATGGTGTGCAGGTGCTCGAAGATGGTTTGCCGAAGACCGTGTTGTCGGGCGGTGAAGAGGACATTTGCAATTTGGTGCTCCGGTTGGCCATCTCGCAGATGATCGCCGAACGCGCCGGTCAACCGTTCTCCTTGCTGATTCTTGACGAAGTGTTTGGCTCACTCGATGAATCGCGCCGTGAGAATGTACTGGCATTGCTCAGACGTTTGCACGACCGGTTTGAACAGGTCATGGTGATCACGCATATCGAAGACGTTCGCGAGGGATTGGATCGAGTGCTCAGCGTATCGTACGACCAGGAATCAGGAAGCAGCCGCGTGCACGCGTCGCTTGGTGGCGCCGCCGGCGCCGACGCGGCCGCGTGGGAATCAGAGGCGTCCACCGTGCCGATTGCCGGCGCTCCGGACTCGTCGTCGTGACTGCGTCGCCACGCACCTGGCGCGCGACGCGGCCTGTTGACGGCCCTTCGCTCGCGACGGCGGCTGACATCCCGGCGTTGAACGAGGTCTTCAGCGAAGCCTTCAGCGACCGCTATCGGCGCGATGGCATGGTTGGGGTGCGTGTACCGCCGCTCAATCCGGCCATCTGGCGCTACGCCATTGAAGATGCCGACGACGGGGCGATGTGCTGGCGCGACGACCGCAACCAGATTGTCGCGTTCAACATCGTGCATGCGTCCGGCGCCGAGGGGTGGATGGGGCCGTTGTGTGTGCGACCGGAGTATCAGGGTGCCGGACTCGGCCGAACGATCGTGAAAGCGGGCCTCGCGATGCTGCGCAAACGCGGGGTCCGTGTGATCGGGCTCGAAACGATGCCGCGTACCGTCGATAATATCGGGTTTTATTCCGCGCTCGGCTTTATGCCCGGTCCGCTCACGATCACGCTCACCGTGGAAGCGGTCGGTGAAGATCGGCCGCTGCAGCTGTTGTCGCGATGCTCACCGCTCGACCGTGAGGTCACAGTGCAGGCGTGTCGCGCGCTCACGCAGCGATTGTTGCCCGACTACGATTTCACCCGCGAGATCGATCTGACTGAGCGGTTCGCGCTGGGTGACACCCTGTTGCTCGGCGATCCCGCGAATCCCGACGGGTTTGCCCTGTGTCATTCGGCGGCGCTTGTGGAGGGGCGCGCGCGTGATGAACTGCGCGTGCTCAAGCTGGTGCTGGCGCGTCGCGAAGAACTGCCCGCCATGCTACGCGCGCTGTGTAACTTCGCCAAGCGTGGCGGCACCCCGCGTGTCGCGATTCGATTGCAGGGGCAGTACACCGATGCGTATCGTTTGCTGATCGCGCTGGGTGCGCGCGTGCGGTGGACGGATTTGCGCATGAGCGTGCACGGGTGGGACGAACACACACCGTCGGAAGGACTTGTGCTGTCGAACTGGGAGATCTGACGCGCGCCACACGGTGAGTGGCGCGATCGTGGCTCGTTGTCTTATCGCTTGGGTTTTGGTTTCGCCGATTCGGTGGGCGTGACGGGATCGGGCGTCCCGCGCACGACGATGCGCCAGATCACCAGAAACACACCCAGCGTCAGGAACAGATGGACCCAACCGGGCGCTGTGGTGGTAAACGTGATCCACGCCCAGCCAGCGAGCATCGTGACGCCGGCGACAGTGAGCAAGTCCATGGGGTGTCGGGGTGCAGGTCGGGTTTGCGCGGAAACGTGCGCGCTGTGTACTATCCATACAAGATAAGCGATCGGTGACAGTCACCGCTGGCTGAATGAACGGTTTGGAACGAACGGTTCGGGACGAAGAGACTACTTCTTGAGCCGATAAGCTCTTGGAGCGGGCCTGACAGACTGCGTGGACGCCATGCCCCAGTGCGGGGAAGACGGAAGTGCGGTGAGGGTCCCATTATTTTTCTTGGGCTTCAAGATCATCTCTTCGATCCCGTGTTTGACGCAGCGGCTCCGTCCCCCACAAAGGGGCGGGGCCGTTGTGCTTTCCGGGCGCCTGCAGGGCTGCTCCCGATGGCCTCGGAGACGGCTTTGCCGTACCCTTCACCATCCCGGGCGCGATTCACGGGAACGCCCGCCCCCACTCGGGGGTTGACTGCCCCGTGGGCCGAAACCGGCCGGCTCACGGAAGGGGTGATGCTCCGCCTTCGCTGGCCGGACCTCGAGCTCGTATGTCTAACGTGACTGTTACGCGCCGCCTGCGCTTCAACGCAGCGCATCGTGTGCACAATCCCGCGCTGTCCGACGAAGAAAATGCGCGGATGTTCGGCAAGTGCAACAATCGTAACTGGCATGGGCACAACTACGTGCTCGAAGTGTCGGTGCGTGGACCCATTGACCCGGTGAGCGGCTACGTCGTTGACCTCGGACTCGTGCGCGACATCGTCGAGCGTGAGGTCATCGAAAAAACGGATCACCGTAATCTGAACCTCGAGGTGGACTATCTCTCGGGGATCAATCCCACTTCGGAGAACATTGTCGTCGCGATGTGGCGCGTAATCGAACCCGCGCTGCGACCATCACAGCTGCAACGGCTTCGTCTCTGGGAGACCGAGAATAACTATGTCGAATATGAGGGGGAGTGAAGGCATGATTCGTCCCACCCGGGATTTGCTCGATCCGGCGCTGCTTCGCGGCGCGACCGAGGTTGATACCGACGAGATGTCGGTGGACACTGATCGCATGCGTGAGTTTGAAGCGCTGATTCGTCGTCAGCTCGAGCTCGTGGGCGAGGACCCCGAGCGCGAAGGGCTGCTCAAGACACCCAGCCGCGTGGCGAAGTCGCTGTCGTGGCTGACGCGTGGCTATGAGCTCAATGCCGCCGAAGTTATCGGCGATGCGATCTTCAACGAGAATCACGAAAACATGGTGATGGTCCGCGACATCGAGTTGTACTCGATGTGCGAGCATCACATGTTGCCGTTTTTCGGCCGTGCGCACGTGGCCTATATTCCCGATGGCAAGATCGTCGGGTTGTCCAAGATTCCGCGCGTCGTTGAAGTGTTTGCGCGTCGCTTGCAGGTGCAGGAGCGGTTGGGTGAGCAGGTGGCCGACGCGTTGGTAGATGTGCTCAAGCCCAAGGGTGTGGGTGTGGTCATCGAAGCCGTGCATCTGTGCATGATGATGCGCGGCGTGGAGAAGCAGAACTCGCGCACGATCACGTCGTCACTGCGTGGTGTGTTCCGCGACGATGCCCGCACGCGTAGCGAGTTTCTGCGACTCGCGCATCCGAACGGGGCGGGGTACTGACGTGACTGCGTCCGTGCGAGCGCCCCTCGAGTCGCTCGCCGGCCGAACGGCAGTGGTCACGGGCGCGTCGCGTGGTATCGGGTACGCCATCGCCGCCGCGCTCACGTCGGTGGGTGTGCGTACGTGGATGCTCGCGCGTGATCGGGACCGGTTGCACGCCGCCGCGCGCACGTTCGGCGGCAATGCGTTTACGCTGCCGTGTGATGTGAGCGATGCGGACGCCGTCACGCGTGCGTCGGCGGAGATCATGGAAGCGCTGGGCGGCGCGCCTGATGTGCTGGTCAACAATGCGGGGCTGTTTCCGCTGATGACGATCGAGGGTACGCCGGCCGCGGTGTTTGCCGACACGATGCAGGTGAATGTGATGGCGCCGTTTTTGTTTACGCGGGCTTTCATGGGCAGCATGCGGGCGCGACGGAGTGGGCACGTGGTCACCGTCGGATCGGTGGCTGACCGGCATACGTTTCCTGAAAACGGCGCCTACGCCGCGAGCAAGCACGCGCAGCGGGCGTTTCACGAGGTGCTGCGTCAGGAGCTGCGCGGCAGTGGTGTTCGCGCGACGCTGGTGAGTCCGAGCCCGACGGATACGGAGATCTGGGATCCTGTTGATCCCGATAATCGCGAGGGGTTTCCGCCGCGGGCGCTCATGTTGCGCGCGGAGGACGTGGCGGACGCGGTGCTGTACGCGGTGACGCGCCCCGTGCATGTGAACGTGGACGAGTTGCGGGTGTCGCACAGTTAGGTTCAACCATGCACGTCGATCTGGTTGAAGCGCTGCGTTGTCCGCGAGGTCACGAGGAAAGTTGGCTCGTCGCGGCCACCGATGTGGTAATTGAGCGACGCATAATTCGCGGCACCATCGGGTGTCCCGTATGCGGCGCTGAGTGGCGCATCGAGGAGGGCGAGTTGGACTTCGATGCAGCGGCGCTTTTGTTGGCGGGGACGTCACCGGCCGCGTCACCGGCCGCGTCACCCGACGCGTCACCCGACGCGTCGCCCACGCGCCAGCCGCTTTCCCTGAATCCTGCGGGAGGTTCCGTCGCGACAGCGGAGCCCACAACGCCAGCACTCGAAGCGTCGGGCCTGCGCATGGCCGCGCTACTGGATCTGCGTGACACGACCGGGGCCGTGGTGCTGTTCGGCGAAGCCGCACGTGTGGCCGATGCTCTGGCGTCACTCACCGGCGTCCTCGGGCTAGCGGTCAATGCGCCGCCTGGGGTCGGCACGCGTCACTCGCGTCTGCGCGTGCTGCGTGCACTGCCGCTGGGTGTGGGCACGGTGCGTGGTGCCGCGCTCGATCACGCGCATGCCGGTGCGTCGTGGATAGCGAGCGCGGTGCGCGCCGTGCAACAGGGCGGCCGCATCATCGCGCCGGCCGATGTGCCCGTGCCGGACGACGTGCGCGAACTCGCCCGCGATGAGGATGAGTGGGTGGGCGAGGTGCGTGTTGCCGCGAGTGGGTTGGTGCCACTGAGACGGGGTGGGGATCCGCTCAGCCTGTAACCGCGCTTTCTGCGATTTAGCGAAGCATCGATGTCG
>JBBRDP010000017.1:0-28861 GCA_038203795.1 Gemmatimonadales bacterium | reverse complement strand
TTCGGGGGATGGCTATATCACCTGCAGCGAGACCATGTGCGCACGTTGTTGGCGCGGCCAACCACGCGGCTGCAGATCGTGCGTGATGGTGCGCCGCTCGACTGACCGCGAACAACGGCGGTTGTGTAACAGCGCGCAAATAGCGGATAACACGCGGAACGCTGCTGGTACGGTTCGCTCAGTCCGCCGTGAACGCCATCGTCAGCTGCCATGTGCCGGCGCGACACGCGAACACCAGATCCGCGACGCGCGCTGCTGAGCCAGAGTCTTCCACGGCGTCCGCCGGTGCAGAGTCATGCCGGATGATGTAGGCGCGGAGCGTCTCCGGCTCCAACTGCAGTCCCGGGTCCTGCGCGAGCAGCTGTGACCAGAGCGGCGGGAACGTTCCCTGCTCGTGCTGAACAACGGGATCGCCGTCCATTGGCCCGCGCGTCGCCAGCGGAAAACGAACAAATCGTTCAACCGCCCCGACGTCTCCATCGCCGGTTGCCGATTGAAACGCCGACCAGAACTCGGCGAAGCTCCCGGCATCGCATGGTGAACGCGGCGACGCGCAGGCCAGGGCGAGGGCCGCAATGAAGAGAGGGCGCATCTTGATACGCTCGGCGCGGGACCATGGCACCGCAAGCGCGCGGACGACATACTCAAGGGAAGCGCAGTCCTTCCTTCGTCGAGTCCATCCCATGTTGCTGCCGCCACGTCGCTCGCTTGCCCGCGCCGCCCTGAGGCTTGGCGTGCTCCTCTCGCTGCCCGCATCGATCCTTGGGGCGCAGCGCACTGAACGCCCCCAGCTGCACGGGAAACACTGGGTCGCCGTGACAGGGAAGCCTCTGGCCGCGACAGCGGGCGCCATGATTTTTCAGCAGGGCGGCAACGCGGTCGATGCCGCTGCGGCGATGCTCGCCGCTGGTTGCACGATGTGGGACACGATGGGCTGCGGCGGCGAGACGCAAGCGCTGATCTACCATCCGAAGCTCAAGCAGGTGATTGGCATCAATGCGCTCGGTGTGGCCCCCACCGGCGCAACGCCGGCGTTCTATCGATCGAAGGGGATGAGTTTCCCGCCGGAGTTCGGTCCGCTGGCCGCTGTGACACCCGGTACGCCCGGTGGTTTGATGGTGATGCTGGCGGAATACGGCACCATGTCGCTCGCGCAGGTACTCGCGCCGGCGATTCAGATGGCCGAGCAGGGATATCCGATCGAGGCCCAGGCCGCGAACGCGATTCAACAAAACGCTGCGCGATTCAAAGAGTGGAAGTACTCGCCCGCCGTGTTTCTGCCGCACCTCGGTGAGCCGCGCGAAGCGCCATCGGCTGGTGAGCTGTTCAAGCAGCCCGACCTGGCGGCAACTTTTCGCAAGCTTGTGGAAACGGAACGCCTCGCGCTTCGCAGCGGCAAGACACGCAAGCAGGCGATCATGGCCGCGAACGAGCGTTTCTACACAGGTGATATCGCGGCAGAAATCGTGCGCGGTGTGCAGGAAGACGGTGGGTTGTTCACGATGCAAGATCTGGCCAGCTGGCGTGTACGCATCGAAGAACCGTATTCCACCAACTATCGTGGCTACGAAGTGTTCAAGCTTCCCATTTGGCAGCAGGGGCCGGTGATGCTGCAAGCGCTGAACATCCTGGAGAATGCCGACGTGAAAAGCATGGGCTACAACAGCGCGCAATACATCCACACGGTGTATCAGGCGATGAACCTCGCGTACGCTGATCGCGATTTTTATTATGGTGATCCGTACTTCGCGCCCGAAGAACCGGTGCGCGGGCTGATGAGCAAGGCGTACGCCAAAGCGCGTTTCGCGCTCATGAGTCACGACCTGAACGACGCATCGGTCAGGCCGGGTGATCCGTATCCGTTTCAGCAGGGCGTCAATCCGTTCACGAACGAGCTGTCTCGTTGGTCAACAACGGGACCGCGTCCCGACAGCGTGCGCGGCGCGGGTGCAAGCGGCCGCGACGGGGGCGCACGCGAGTTTGGTGGTGGTGTGAGTGTTGCCGCTACGTCAGCACGCGACAGCGCCTTTGACGCGGCGTTCACGCGCGGGACCACCAGCATTCAGGCCGCAGATTCCGCCGGCTGGATGGTGTCGATTACGCCCAGCGGTGGCTGGATTCCGGCAGTGATTGCGGGGCGCACCGGCATCGGGTTGTCGCAGCGCATGCAGTCGTTCGTACTCGATGCGGAAGACGGGCCGTACAATGTGCTCGAGCCGGGCAAGCGTCCGCGCGTGACGCTCACGCCAACCATTGCGCTGAAAGACGGCGAGCCGTGGATGGCGTTCTCCGTGCAGGGCGGCGATACGCAGGACCAGGATCTGCTGCAGTTCTTTTTGGCCATGGTGGAGTTCGGGCAGACCGTGCAGCAAGCGGCGGAGCACCCGGGCTTTCACAGTTATCAGATGCGTTCGAGCTTTGGTGCGCACGAGGCACGTCCGGGCCGGTTGCAACTCAACGAGCGCATGCCGGACTGGGTGCGCGATGACCTGCGTCGACGTGGGTACGCGCTGGAGTTTGCGCGCTACACGTCAGGGCCGATCACGGCAATCTGGCGGGACCGAAAGCACGGCACCCTCTGGGGGGCCGCGAGTAATTTCGGTGAGGACTACGGGATTGCGTGGTAGCCTCGCACACCGCACAGTGCCCGTCCCAGCGCCCCTCAGAACTGGGCGCGCATACCCAGCGAGAGCATGCGCCCCGGCACAATCGTGATGTTGTCCGGCTCACCCGTCTGCCGGTCGAGCAGATTCTCACCCGTGAGCTCCAAGGTGAACCCGCGCGCGAGCGTGCGTTGGGCGGTCGCGTTGACGCGGGTCACGCCCGGATACTCCACCCAGAGGGTGCGCAGCGGGGGGCCGACGAATTGGGTCGCGGTATTGCCGGGCGTGACTGCCGCTTGAGCGGCGGCGATCCGATCGTATCCGATCCAGTCCGACACGCGTGTCACCTGCATCGTGGCGCTCCACGGGCCGTGTCGCCAACGCGCCGACATCCCCATCGTATTCGCCGGTACGTCGAGCATGCGGTCGCCGGCACGAAGCTCGCCCGAATAGCCGCGTCGCACATCGCGAACCCGACTGTCCACCACCGCGAGCGAGCCATGCAGCACGAACGGACCACCGCGTACCGTGCCCTCAAGTTCCCACCCACGATTCTTGATCGCACCGACGTTCTGCATTTGGTATGCGATGTTGCGCACAGGGGGTGGATTGTTGGGCCGCGGCGGGCCCGGTTGCGGTGGTGCCGGTTGCTGCGGTGCGAGCGAGAACACCGTCACCGGTTGCACCAAACCGCTCGCCACTTGGTCGAAACGCGTCACGTGCAATGAAACGCGGCGACCCCAAAACACATCGGCGCCGAACTCGACGCCGGACTGTTCTTCCGGTTCGAGATTCTCGTTGGGCAGCAGCCGCGCGCGCGTCAGCGAAACACCGCCCACCGTCGTGCGCGGTGGCCGAATCCCTCGGCCGTACGCGCCGCGAACCTTCAGCATGACATCGTCAAACTCGCGAACGTGCGAGACGCCGACCATGGGCAGCAGTGTGACCAGCGGATCGGCCACAAATCCGGCACTGCGCTCAACGCGCGCACCGCCCGTCAGAAAGATCGACTCACGCCACGCGGCGTCGAACTGTGTGACCAGCCCCGAGGTTTGACGCCAGACCTCGGTCACCTCGCTGTCGGTGATCAGCTGCCCCGGGCGTGCGAGCACGGCGTTGGTCGTGGCTTCGCGCAGCACCGCATGTTCGGCCAATACGGTGAGCGTGCCCCGCCACGCATCGGTGGACCAGGTAGCCGCCGAACTCAGACGTGCTGAAGCACGGGTGGCGGAGCCCTCGGCGGCGCGTAACGCGGAATCGGCCGATGAGGGAAGCGGCGTAACGGTGCCTACGCTGCCATCGAGCGCGTAGGTGTCCAGACCGATGGTGCCACGATGCGTCCAGCGCGCACTCGGATGCACCGTGGCGGACACGCCACCGGTGAACTGACGCAACGACTGACGCGCGGCGCGATCGAGATCGAATCGTGCCGCGAGCGAATCACGGATTACTTGCAGGCGACGCACGCTGCCGTCGCGCCGCAGACTATCGGGAATGGCGATCGTCTGACCAACCGCATCGAGGACAATCGGATTGCTCGATGACGCGACGTCTGCCGCGACCACGCGCGCGGTGGCGTCGATAATCGCGTTACGTCCAATCGCCCGCGCGCGCGCACTCGCCGTGATGTACTGGCTCTCACCCTCAGGCACAAAGGCGCCGAGTCGCGAGACGCCGAGTGTTGCCGCTGCCGAGCGTGCAATGTCTCCGCGTTGCGCCGCAATCATGACTTCCTGTCCGAAGGTGCCCGACTCAGAAAACACGCTCGAGACCACACCGCCCTGCGCGCGCGTGCGCAGACCGGGGGCGTTGGACATGTTCGTGGGTTGTCGTGTGATGACATGCACGACACCGCTGATGGCATCCGTGCCGTAGAGCGCCGCACCCTGCGGACCGCGGAGCACCTCGAGCCGTTCCACGGATTCGGCTGGCATTTGTGCGACCACGAGTGGGTTCGCCACCTCAATGCCGTCGATGTAGACCTTGGGATAACTCAGCCCGAACGAGCTGGCGCCACGAACGCTGCCGTATCGCGCGAGCAAGGATGTGGGCGATTGATGCCACAGCCACACGCCCGGTATCGTACCGCTGACAAACGCGCCGAGATCACCCTGCGCGTGCGCTTCGAGATCGCGGCCATCGACCACGCCCACAGCCACACTCAGCGATCGCTGTGCGCCACCGGTGGCAGTGCCCGTGACCACGACGCGCTCAAGCGGGGCGGCGCGTTCGGTGGTACGCGCACGCAGCGGCTGCGCCGACTCCGGCGACGCGACCGCCGCAAGAACGATCAAGTCTGCGCCGAGCACGCGCGGCGTCACGGCCACGGAGCCCACAAGCAGTGTGAGCGCGTCGCCGAGAGTCACTCGTTTCAACTCGAGACATACTTGCCGCTCGAGCGGGAGGAGCGCGTCGGAATAGGTCACCCGTACTCGAGCGGCTGCGGCCACGCGATCGAGTGCATCGCGCAGGGACACGACGCCACCGCGCACCGAGATGACGCGGTTGAGCGGAGCGGGCCACTGCGGCACACGCATGATCGGCGAGATGATGCACTCGTCTGTCGTAGTGATGCGTGAAGGCAACGGGCTGCCGGCCTCTGCGCGCGACGGCTGCACCAACAGCCACAGCGCGCCGCACACCATGTTGCGCACCATGCTGCGCACGAGGATTCGCGTCGACGCCGCGCCAACGCGCGGAGTGCGGTCAGGGACGCCGAGCACCAGCACTGCGGAAGTGGGCCGTGTCGCCGCGCACGTCGACTGCCGCCCCGTACGAGAGCGCGAGCGTTTCCAGCACGGTGGCCCGTGACTCGTCGCGGAACGAGGCGGTGAGTTTCGCCAACTGCACGCCGCTGTCGGCGGTGACCACCACACCGTACCAGCGCGACAACGAAATGGCGACATCATCAAACGACGCATCGCGGAAGATCAATGTGCCGGTTGTCCAGGCGAGTGCGTCGTCGAGCGACAGACTGTCACGCTGCGGTGGCGCACCACCGGAGGGAAGCACCGCGGCATCACCCGCAGCCAACTCGATCTGCTCGGCGGCGCCGTCCCGCGCCAGACGGACGCGACCGCTGGTGACCGCAACGGACACGCCGCGAATGGCATCGGTTCGCACCGTGAACGCGGTACCAAGGTCAACGATCACCGCGTCTCCCGCGCGTACCGTGAAGGGCATCGCGTCGTCGCGTTCCACCTCAAAAAACCCATCGCCCTGCAAGACGACCTCGCGCGTGGCCTTTCCATACTGCGCGGAGTACGTGAGCGTGCTACCCGGGCCAAGCAGTGCGCCTGTGCCATCGGGCAGTTGCACCAAAGTGCGCGCGCCCGCGGCGACCACGAACTCGATCGAGGCTGCCGGCGCGTCGCTTCGTGCGCGCCAAATGACGACGCCAGTGGCCACAATCATGACGGCGGCCACCGCACGGAGACGGCGCCAGATGCCGAACGACGGAGGGGCGGCCGAGTGACCGGTCACCTTTGGCGACGATTGCGCCCGGTCGCGCCGCGCCGCACGCGCCTGATCCAGTGAGGACACCAAAGGCGCCACATCGTCTCGACGTGCCTTCACCGCCGCCAAGGCGCGCTCGGTGTCGACCGGCGTCCGCACTTCAGTTGCCAGCTGCTCCGAGGCTTGTCGAACCGCCTCGGCGACTCGCGCGTCTTCCGGATGCTTGGCCAGCCAGGTGGCGATCGCGGCGGCTTCCCCGGCGTCGCTCTCACCGGACAGGAAACGAGCCAACGCCTCCCAATCGGGTGGTGAAGCGTTCGGCGGCGGAGGCGTGGGTTCGATCGGCATGTATCCGGACAACACGTGAATGGCCCCGAACCCTAGTTCAGAGAAACGACT
The DNA here is from genome assembly GCA_038203795.1 of Gemmatimonadales bacterium. Lineage (GTDB taxonomy): Bacteria > Gemmatimonadota > Gemmatimonadetes > Gemmatimonadales > Gemmatimonadaceae > JAABRT01. Next base: position 22,403 of record JBBRDP010000017.1, on the reverse strand, counting down.
GACTGACTACGATGTTAACGCCTTCCCGAATTCGAGGCGAGCCGAGGGGCTAACGTTCCGGTTGCCATCCAGTCTATATCACCTGCATGCACGACGACCACGACCTCCTGCAGCGCCTGGCCGCTGGCGACGATTCGGCGTATGACGCCGTGTTTCGTGCGTGGTATGCGCCGCTGGTTCGGTTCGTCGAAGCCATGCTGCGGCAACATGACGAGGCAGAAGAGGTCGCGCAGGACGTGATGCTCGAGTTGTGGCAGCATCGGGCACAGATCGATCCGGAGCGTCCCGTGCAAGCGTGGCTGCTCCGCGCGGCGCGGAATCGGGCGCTCAATGTGATTCGACACGGCAAGGTCCGGGACGCGAGCGCGCCGACGCTTGTCGCCATGTCGCCCGCACCTGCGCCATCGGACGCACAAGTGAGTGCGTCCGAGATGCAGGCGGCGATGCACGAAGCCCTCGCCGAACTGCCGCCGCGCTGCCGCGAAGTGTTCACGCTCAGCCGTGTCCAGGGGCTGCGCAACGCGCAGATTGCGCAACAGCTCGGCGTCTCCGTGAAGGCGGTGGAAGGGCACATGGCGCGTGCCCTGCGCAGCTTTCGCGAGCGACTCGCGCCGTGGATTCCGCCCGGTAGCACGCTGTGAGCTAGGGTACCGCCAGCGTGGCGTGTTTCCTCCACGAACCTGCTGATCGCCGCGACCGGGATGGCCCGATGGCGCGATCACACAAACCGGAGCGAATCATGATCGCTGAACGCACAGGAAGTCGAACGGCTGCAGGAACGGGCCTCGTCTCAACGCGTCCCATTGCGCGTCGTAGCATTGTCCTCACGTCCGCGCTGCTTGCGCTCGCCCTCTCGGCGTGCGGTGACAGCCCGACGGAGACCAGCAACGCATCCGAAACGCTGCTCGCCGACGCGCTCGGCAGCACACCGATTGGTTTTTCGTCCACCGAGAACAGCTTTGCGGGAACTGAGAGCGACACATGGCGTCCGCGCATGCAACGCCAGAATGGTCGCGGCGGTCCGTTCGGCTCCGCGTTCGGTGTTGGCTTCATGGGTGGCGGACTCGCACCAGATTTCGCGAACGGCGGCGGTTTCCACGCCGGTGTGTCGCGCGGCCCGTTCGGCGGCGGGTTTTCGAGCGACGCGTGTTCGTTTGACGCGACGAGCGGCAAGGTCGCGTGCGCGCCGAGCACTGATCGCTTCGGCCTCACCGTGGAGCGGTGGGTGATCTGGACCGACATCAATGGTGCGCCGCAGCGCCGACCGGACTCAACGACGGCCACCATGCAGACGCATGCGCAGGTGTACGGTACGGTGCCAATGCGCGACAGTGCAACACGAACGGTGCGTCATGTGAGTGATCGTCTGGTCGGCGGTCTGCAGAAGGGGAGCACGCGGCGCACAGTGGACGGTACGTCGTCGGGAGCGGAAACGGTAAACGGTTTCGTGAGGGCCGGCTCGTTTGTGGCGCAGCGCAATGTGGCCGATATCACGCGTGGGCTCATCATCCCCGTGCGCACGGATGGTCGGACCTATCCGATCGCTGGCCAGGTGTCCCGCACGATGGACGTGTCGGTGAGCATCGCGGGCGGCGCAGCCGAAACCGCGTCCTGGAGAGAAGTGCTGACGTACGATGGTTCGAACACGGCGACGCTGGTGATCACGCGCAACGGTGAGACGAAGACCTGCTCGGTCCCCTTGCCGATGGGGCGTCCGATCTGCCCGTGAGCCGTTCGTGGCCGGTCCGCCGCTCGGACCGCTGCGTGGTGGTTGCACTCAGGAACAGCCCGTCCGGCACTCGCCTGACGGGCTGTTGTCACGTCACGAGACAATCGAAAGCGGATGCGTCGACGCTCGGGGAGGTCATGCGACATGCGTGGACTGATGGTGTTGCTGCTTGCCTGCACCGCTGCCGGTTGTTCGACAATCTTTGCCCCGGAAGATGCCACACAGATTCGTCCGAAGGATACGGGGCGCGTGGCGTTTGACAGCGTGGTCGTGACGTTTCCGGCTCAGCGTGGGCTCGGGGCGCTTCACCTACGCGCTGCGTGCCGCGGGCAACCCGCCGGTGCTCGGCTTTAAGTTTCGGGAAGACTGATCGATTGCTAGCGCGCGAAGAATCCGATGAAGAGTTGGCAGAATAACGCGCCAACAACCGTCATCGAAAAGCCCCAGAGCAACAGACTGCGAAAGAGTCGTGCCGGATCATGGCCCGCCGGCACCGCCGCCACACAGAGGGCACCGAGTGTGGACAGCGGCGAGACGTCCACAAGCGCGGCGCCAACATTGATGCTGAACGCGATCTGCAGCGGATTCCCGCCTCCGAGTTTTTCGACGAGGCCGGGAATGGCGGGAAGGAACGTGGGATACACGACGCCCGATGTTGAGCTGTATGTCGAGATCGTACCCGCCACAAACGCCATGACGCCATTCACACTCTCGGGTGTTGCCACACGCGCGAGCATTGACGTAAACAGCTCCATTCCGCCGGTGCCTTCGAGCACGCCGATCAGGACGCTCACACCACACACCATGACGATCACAGAAAGCGGTACCGCCTTGATCATGGCGGTATCGTCGCCAGCGCGCACGAGAACGAGCAGCGCCGCCGCAGCGAACGCTGCGAGTCCGAGATTCACCTTGAGCAGCACCACGGCCGCTATCCAGACTGCACCGATGACCAGGGTGAGCTGCTGGTTCCGCTCCATCGGCGCGGCCGCCTCGAAGGCGACCGTGCGCCGTTCACGCAACAACTGTGGTCCGCCAAACAGCGCCCAGGCCGCGAAGGCAGCGAGTGCATGGGCGGTAAAGTTTGCCGCCCACACGGCCCACTCGTGACCGCCGAGTCCCACGCGCTCCATCGCCGACGACACCACGATGCCAACGGCACTGAATGGCGACAGGTTACCGGCGTTGGCCCCGTTGCCCACCATCAGCGCCGTGAGGAACATGGGGATGCCGGCGCGCGCCGCGGCCGCCATCGCCAGTGGCGCGAGCAGCGCGAGCGTGGCAATCGCACCGGGGCCCACCGTACTGATTGCGCACGCCAGCACAAAGAACAACAGAGGGAGCCATGCGACATGCCCGCCGCACACGCGCAGCGCACGTTGCGTGAGCACGGCCATGGTGCCGTTGGCCTGCGCCACGCCGAACAACATCGTAACGCCGAGCAGCGTAAGAAAGAGGGAGGTTGGAAACGTCGCCATCAGCGCGTCGGCTTTCCAGCCGGCGGCGTAGATGGCAATCGGCCACGCGACCGCGACGGCCAGCACACCGACGTTGAGTTTGCCACTGAAGCTCGCCACGATGACCACCAGCAACGCGACGAGTGAAAGTGTCGCGGGACTCATTCGCTGACCATCGGCAGTAGATGCTTTTGCACTTTGCCGAGCGCAGTGCGCGGCAGGGAGGCAACGCGCACAAAATCACGAGGGATCTTGAACGAGGCCAGTTGCTCACGGAGAAAACGGTCCAGTGCTGCGGCGTCGACTGCTTCATCGCTGACGAAAAACGCGACCGGCACCTCGCCGCGTACCGCGTCTGGTCGGCCCGCCACGGCGACCTCGCAAATGCCGGGAAAGGACGTGAGCAACTCCTCAATCTCGCGTGGATAGATATTGAATCCGCCCGAGATGATGAGATCGGTGCGACGTCCTTGCAACGTGATGTAGCCGTCGGTGTCGCGCACGCCAATGTCACCGGTGCGAAACCAGTGATTGACGAAGGCCACTGCGGTGGCGTCGGGACGCTGCCAGTAGCCTGCGCAGACGTTGGGTCCGCGTACCCAGATGTCACCGGGCGTGCCATCGGGGAGTGACGCGCCGTCGTCACTGCGGATCTCTACCGACAGCGTAGGCAGCGCAAGTCCCACAGTACCAGCACGACGTTCGCCCACGAGCGGATTGCTCACATTCATCAGCGTTTCGGTCATGCCGTAGCGTTCAAGAATCACATGCCCGAACCGTTCCGCAAACGCGTTCAGCACGTGCGCGGGAAGCGGTGCTGATCCGGACACGAAGAGGCGCATATGTTCGCCAATGGCGCGGGCGCGTTCGGAGGTCGTCTCGAGCAATCGCACATACATGGTGGGCACGCCGAAGAACAGCGTTGGCTGATACGATTCGAACCACGACAGCGCCCGCGCCTGCTCAAAGCGCTCCACGAGTTTCATGTGACAGCCGCTCACGAGCCAGCACTGGACACCGTTGCCGAGTCCATGTACATGAAAGAGCGGCAGCGCGGCCAGATACCGATCACGCGACGTGATGCCCCACGCCGTCACGAGTGTCAGGGCGTTGGCGGCAAAGTTTCCCTGGGTCAGCACTGCGCCCTTCGCGGTGCCGGTGGTGCCTGATGTGTACACGAGAGCCGCAGGCGAATCGGCGGTGGCGACGACTGCGGTTCGATCCGATGGCAGGGCGCGCGCCTGGCGCTCGAGCGTCTCGACATCCCACAGTTGGGTGCCCGCAGGAAAGTCTCCAGTGCGATCGGCTGACGTCACGACCGCCACAGGTTGGGCGTCGGCCACGATGTGGGCAATCTCGCGCGCTCGATACAACACATTGATCGGCACGACCATCACACCGAGTTTCACACAGGCGAGCCAGAGCGTGATCACCGCCACACGGTTCGGCAGGCAGAACGCGACGCGATCGCCGCGGGCAACACCGCGTGCCGTGAGCCAGTGTGCCACCTGATTGCTGCACGCTTCGAGTTCACCGAAGGTCAGCGATTGCGCGGAGCCGTCGGCGTGCTCGACGTCCAGCGCCGGTGTGTGTGCGCGTCCGCGCAGCGACAGGTCGTAGAGTGTGAGCAGCGACATGCGCGCAATGTACGCTCCGGAAGCTGGTAGCGCCGCAGGCGATTATCGCTGCGGGCGCTCATCGCTGCGGGCGCTCATCGCTGCGGGCGATCATCGCTGCGGGCGTTACCCGCCGATGGGAGAACGCGGTGCCGGCGCCAAGCCAAGTGCGCGTAGCGCTTCCTCGATCTCGACAAGCGCGGCTGGATCGTCGATCGTCGGCGGCATGGTCCATGGGTCGCCATCGGCGATCGCGCGCATCGTCTTGCGCAGCACTTTGCCGGAACGTGTTTTGGGAAGCCGCGATACCACGGTCACTTGCCGAAAGTTCGACACGGGCCCCACCTGTTCGCGCACGAGTTGGACGAGTTCCCGGGCCAGCGCTTCTGTCGCGCGCGTGACGCCCGACTTGAGCACCACAAGTCCCACTGGGAGCTGCGTCTTGAGCGGATCACGCACACCGATCACAGCGCACTCCGCGACATCGGGGTGGCTCGAGAGCGCTTGCTCCATCGATCCGGTGGAGAGATTGTGTCCGGCAACGATGATGATATCGTCAACGCGGCCCATGATGAAGAGGTATCCGTCTTCGTCGATGTAGCCACCGTCGCCCGTGAGGTAATAGCCCGGGTAGCGATCGAGATATGTTTCGACGTAGCGCTGATCATCGCGCCAAAGCGTGGGCAACGTGCCCGGAGGGAGTGGCAGCTTGATGACCACCGCCCCTTCCTTGTTGGGAGGAAGCGGCAGTCCGGCGTCATCAAGGATTTCCACGCGGTAGCCCGGTACAGCTTTGGTCGGCGATCCGGGTTTGATAGCGAACGGCGTGAGACCCATGCAGTTGGCCGCCACGGGCCAACCCGTTTCCGTTTGCCACCAGTGATCAATCACCGGTTTCTGCAGCAATGCACGCGCCCAGTGATACGTGTCGGGGTCGAGTCGTTCACCAGCGAGAAACAACGTGCGAAAGTGCGACGTATCGTACCGCGCGAAGAACGATCCGTTGGGGTCCTCACGTTTGATGGCGCGGAACGCGGTGGGCGCGGTGAACAGCACGCTCACCTTGTGTTGTTCGATCACTCGCCAGAACTCACCGGCGTCGGGCGTGCCAACCGGTTTCCCTTCGTGCACGACGGTGGTGCACCCCGCGAGCAGCGGCGCGTACACGATGTACGAATGTCCTACCGCCCATCCAAAGTCGGACGCGGCCCAGAACACGTCACCGGGCTGTACACCGTAGACATGCCGCATCGTCCACAGCAGCGCGACGGCGTGGCCACCGTTGTCACGCACCACGCCTTTGGGGCGTCCGGTGGTTCCTGAGGTGTACAAAATGTAGAGCGGATCCGTGGCCTTCACGGGGACGCACGCCACCGGTTGGGCAACCGATGCGGCGTCGTTCCAATCCACATCACGATTGGGCGTCAGTTCACAGCGATGCACATCGCGCTGCAACACCACGCAGTGTTGCGGTTTGTGCGAGCACAACGCGATGGCCTGATCGAGCAATGGTTTGTACGGAACGATTCGCTGCACTTCAATGCCACAGCTCGCCGTGAGCACCACCTTGGGTTCGGCGTCATCGATGCGCACCGCGAGTTCGTTGGGCGCGAATCCACCGAACACCACCGAATGCACGGCGCCCAGCCGCGCGCAGGCGTACATCCCGATGAGCGTTTCCGGCGTCATCGGCATGTAGATGACCACACGATCGCCGCGCTCTACGCCGAGTGCGCGAAGCACACCGGCAAATCGCGCCACGTCGTCCTGCAGTTCGCGATAGGAAATTGTGCGCGTGGTGTTGGTAACAGGACTGTCGTAAATCACTGCGGCCTGCGCACCGCGTCCGTTCAGAACATGACGATCAATTGCGTTGAAGCACGTATTGAGCTCGCCGCCCCTGAACCACCGGTAGAGCGGGGCGTTCGTGTCATCCAGCACACGATCCCAGCGAACATCCCAGTGAACGGCCTCGGCGGCAGCCGCCCAGAAGGCGGCTGGATCGTCGAGTGAAGCGGCGTAGGCGACGTCGTATGCCGACAACGAGGACTCAGGTTCGGCACGCGTCACTGGCGGCGCGTACTCACCGCATATCGTCCGGTAGAATATCCGGTCACACGCACGAGATAGTCGCCAGGGGAAAGATTGAGCGACAGTGCCGCGCAATAGTCCTTGTTGGGTAGATCCACATCGTCGATGCTTCCGAGCAAGGTGCCAGCGCCCGAATACACGCTGAGTATCGGATCGGCCTCGAGCGCGAATCCGCACGCCGCCACCCGACCGGTCACACGGATCGCGTACGTGCCGGCCTGCGGAATTCGCAGCCGATAAAAATCTTCGTCCTGCGCGAACGCGATGGTGCCGAGCATGTAGCCATCGACAACGAGCTCATCGGCTTGTTGCGGGATGTCATTCGGCTCGATTTCCGACGCGCGACCGATGGAAAACACAGCTGGATAAATATCGGCCCCATCCACGATCACGCTGATGGGTACGGCGGCACCACCGAGGGCGCCCCATGAACGCATGGGCAGGCCTGTGAGTCCGTCATTGCTGTCGTCGCTGCCGGCGAAGATCCAGTAGGGGCCGTCGGCCAAGCCACCCACCTCGAAATTTCCCCTTGGGCCGGTGGTCACAACCGTACGAATAACCTGACCCGTCGCCGCGCTCACGACGCGGGCGAGCAGCCGCCTGGGCGGGGCCATCGAGGCGGTGATGGCGTTGCGCGCGTCCAGCAATCCCGCACCGTAGAACGTGTCAGGACCAACGATGCCGAGGTCAATCGCATAGTTCGTCAGCCGCGCCCGAAGCTGTGCCGACGACAGTCCGGGTTCGCGCGCGAGCACGAGCGCGGCAATACCGCTGACATGCGGCGCTGCCATCGAGGTGCCATCCCAACCATCCCACGACGGCGAGTTCGTCACGTAGTTCCAGGTGGAGGAGTACACGCCGGATGTCGGTGCCTGCGCCGATACGTCACCGCCCGGTGCGGTGATGTCCACGAACGCACCGTACGAGGAGTAGCTCGCGCGTTGCATATTCGGCCCAACGGCCGAGATCGACATGACTTCGGGATACGACGCCGGATAGTTGGGCACCGAGCTGTTCTCGTTGCCGGCCGAGGCGATCAGCAGTGAGCCGTTGTCGGTGGCCTGTCGCACGGCCGTCGCCATGGCGGTGCTGAAGCCGCTCCCGCCCAGGCTCAGATTGATGATGCGCGCTGGTCCGCCCGGCGCGGTAACGGTGCCACCCAAACCGTTGTCGGCGGGCAACCCAGCGGCGTAGAGAATTCCTTGCGTGATGGTGTAGTTGCTGCCGGATCCGTGCGTGCCGAGCACACGCACCGGCCGAATGCGCGTTTGCCAGTTGACGCCCACGAGCCCATATCCACTTGCGCGCGCGGCGCCGATGGTTCCGGCCACGTGCAGTCCGTGATTGCCGTCGGTCTTCAAGGCGCCCACGCAATCGCCAGTCTGCAACGGTCGGTTGAATGGCTGAGTAGGATCGGGATCCGGGCCATCACCATCGCCGTTGGTTGGCACGGCACCGCCGCCGCACACATCAACACTCCCGAGCGGTACGAAATCGTAGCCGTCATTGGTGAGCACGCCGTTCATGGCCGGATGATCGAATCGGATGCCGTCATCCACAACCGCCACCAGCACTGTGGGCGAGCCCTGCGTGAGTTCCCACGCGCGCGGCAGCGACACCATGTTGTAGTGCCACGATTGATACGAATACAATGCGTTACCGGGAAAGGCACCGCCACCAGGGTAGTTGGGACCGTTGGTGCCGGCGAAGCGAAACGCTGTCAGTGCGTCGGGGTCTTGCTGTGGTCGCGTGCGCAACACGCCGGCGTTCGCGAGATAGGTCTGCAGCGCCGTGCGCTCAACGAGATGCGACCGCATCACAAAGTTGCGCTCGACGGCGAGGACGCGGGGATCGGCACGCAGCGCGGCGATCGCCACCGCGTCGCTCACCCCGTCGTCGACACGAACACGAGCCGTCAGCGTCGCCGGCGACACGCCCAGCAGCGACACGACCGCGCGTGTGGCCGATGAGGTGGCGGCGCTGCGGATGGCGCTGCTCACCGCTGCGACCACACTCGCCTGACGCAATGCGCGTGCGCCGACGTTTGGCGCGCCGAGGCGGTCAGCCCGATACGTGATGAGCAGTTCCCCCGGGATTGCGTCGTCCGGTGTCACGTTGACTCCAGCGTTGGTCAACACGGCGGCGTTACCCGTCGCACGTTGCACGCGGCCGGCTTTCTCACCGCTGACCGCAACACGCGGCAATGACGCGGGGAATCCGGCGAGCACGCGACGCTTGGCGCCCGATGCCTGCGCGCCCGATAGTGTCGTACGACCTGACGCATCGCCATTGGCCGCCATGATGGCGGACGGCAGCGTGGGCGCCGACACGGTGCCGCGAATCGTGCCATTGGGCGTGGCCGTCACGGTGAAGAACGCTGCGCCCTGCGGTGCCACACTCGATACCGCTTTCACCGTAGCCACGCCGGCGAAGCGCGAGACGGTCATGATGGCAGTCGCATTGCCGTTGCCGTCGCTCACGCCGGGCGGCGCCACGGCTGTACCACCGCCTTGCAGCACGCTGAACGCGAGTGGGCTCGACGGCACACCATTGCCGTAGCTGTCACGCACGCCCGCCGTCAGCCCAAGCGGCGTCACCGTAGCGGCCGGCGCGCTCTGATTATCGCCCGACACCACCACCACCTGCGCGGGAAGGCCGGCCTCCAGCTGAAAGGCCACCGTATTCGCACTGGCCACGGAGGGCGCGGAGAACTGCAACACCTTGCTGCCTACGGTTCCGCCCGCGCTCAGCGCGGTGAAGGTGACGACACCCGCCGAGGCGGCTACCGCACCTCCGCCGGCGATCACGCCGCCGCCGGTCACGATCGAAGCGGTCACCACGGTGGTGTTGTCCGTGAATACGCGGTTGCCTCGCGCATCCTGCACCTCAGCGGATGGTTGGATGGCGATCGGCAGTCCGGCGCGAGCACCTTCCGGTTGCCGCAGGACCACCAGCCGCGCCGCCCGCTGGCGCACCTGCATCGCGCGCTCCGCCTGTGCCCCATCAACGCTCGCTCGGATCGTCGCAGCCCCGTCGGCGATGCCCGTCATGACGCCGTTCGCGTCCACGACGACGATCGCCGGATTCGACGACGTCCACGCGGGTGCGGCACTCGGCGCCGGATTCCCGCGGGCGTCTCGCGCCTGCACCGACGCGCTGGCCGTGTCGCCGAAGGTAAAAATTGTGTCTCTGGCGAACGATACGGTGAGCTGGGTCACGCGCTGCGACACGGTCAGCTGTGCGGAGCCGGACACTGCCCCAACGGTGGCGCTGATCGTGGTTGTGCCGTTGCCCACCGCCGTGACAGTGCCACCCGATACGATGGCGACCGCAGGATCTGACGACGCCCAACTGAAGGCCAGTGACGTGCTCGTGCGTCCGCGGTCATCGCGTCCGGTCGCGGTAAGGGCGACCGACTCACCGATCGAGCTCAACGGCGCGGGATTCGAAATCGCGATCGATGTGATGTTGGACGGGCCGACCGGTCCGTCCGCGCCGCCGCAGGCAGCGGTGAGCAGGGCGATGACGCACAGCGCGAGCGTACGGCGAAACATGCGATTCTCTCCGATGGGAAGGCGCACACGAACCCCGACGCGCAACAAGCTGCAACGGGGCGGCGACTTGATCACAACATACGCTCCGGTCGCCGACACGCGAGATCGGGGGTGAGATGCGTGCCCGCGACTCACATGCGCCCGGCACGGGACGTAGCTTGCAACAGCATTCTTCCGCCGCCCTCCTCCCGAACCTCGGACTGTCAACGATGGTGCGTTTCGCTGCGACTTTTGCTGTCGCGCGCCTGCTGGCGCTGTCGCTGCTGCTTTCCGGTGCGCTCCAAGCCCAGTCGAAGATCGCCGATGTGCCGGTCGGTGCAAGCGAGCTCCGCGATACGGTTTCTCTTTACGCGACCGATCGTGCGGCGCTCAGTCGTCGATGGACGGTTGAGTATTCCCCGGCGCGCAACGCGCGGTTCGAGGCCTTCTATCTCGATCGGCGGGCGCGGCTGGCGACGATCGATTTCGCCGCGCTCAGTCAGGAGGGGCGCATTGACTATCTGCTGCTGGATCACAAGCTGCGCGCCGAACTCGCGCAGCTCAAACGAGACACGAAGTTCGCCGCTGAAATGGCCCCACTCACTCCGTTCGCCGATGTGATTACTGGTTTCGAAGAGTCGCGTCGCCGCTTCGAACGTCCCGACGGAGCCAAAGTGGCCAAGGCGCTCGCCACGATCGCGTCGCAGGCCGACAGTCTCACGAAAAAGAGTCGCGCCAAGCGCACGGATAGTGCGTCCCGTGCCGAACGCATCATCGCACTGCGCACCATCGGTTACATCGGCTCACTGCAAACCACCATGCGCACGTGGCAGCGCTTCTCCGCCGGTTACGATCCGATGTTTTCCTGGTGGACGACGGATCCCTACAAGCGCGCCAACGATGCGCTGACGAACTACGCGAAGGGGCTGCGTGAAGCGGTCGTTGGACAGCGCGACGGTGAGGAAGAGCCGATCATCGGAGATCCGATCGGCGCCGAAGGACTCGCCGATGATCTCGATGCGGAGATGATTGCGTACACACCAAGGGAACTCATCGCGCTCGCCGAACGTGAATTCACCTGGATTGAAACTGAACAGAAGAAGGCCGCGCGGGAGATGGGATTTGGCGACGACTGGCGTGCGGCACTGGAGACAGTGAAGCAGGCGTACGTGCCACCCGGTGAGCAGCCAGCGCTCATTCGCCGACTTGCGGACGAGGCGCTAACGTTTATTACACAGCGCGATCTCGTCACCGTGCCGCCGTTGGCCAATGAAATCTGGCGCATGGAAATGATGTCGCCGCGTCAACAACTCGTCTCGCCATTTTTTCTTGGCGGCGAGATCATTCAGGTGGCGTATCCCACCGACTCGATGGCGCACGATGACAAAATGATGAGCATGCGCGGCAACAATCCGCATTTTTCCATGGCCACGGTGCATCATGAGCTCATTCCCGGCCATCATTTGCAGGGATACATGACGTCGCGTTACAACGCCCATCGTGGCCTTTTCAGCACGCCGTTCTGGGGCGAAGGGTGGGCGTTGTACTGGGAGATGTTGCTCTGGGATCAGGGCTTTGCGCAGACGCCGCAGGATCGCATGGGCATGCTCTTCTGGCGCTCGCATCGGCTGGCGCGCATCATTTTTTCGCTCAGCGTGCACCTGGGTGACATGACACCGCAGGAAGCCATTGATCTGCTCGTGAATCGTGTCGGTCACGAACGGGCAAACGCCGAGGCCGAAGTGCGTCGCTCATTCAACGGGTCATATTCTCCGCTGTACCAGGCGGCGTACATGCTCGGTGGATTGCAGATCAAGTCGTTGCACCGCGAGCTGGTGGAAAGTGGTCGCATGACGAACAAGCAGTTTCATGATGCCATTCTTCAGGGCGGGCGCATGCCGATTGAAATGGTGCGCGCTCGCCTGATGGGTGAACCGCTCACGCGTGATCATCGCGCGAGTTGGAAGTTCATTCAGTAGTGCGGGTGCCGTTGCGTGCTCGTGTGGGTTCAGCCGGATGTTGGCGTTTCTCTTTCCCTCAGGTTCGATGAAAACACTCTCTCTGCATCGTTCATCGCCGTGGCTCGCGGCCACGCTCGCGTTTGGTGTGACGGCGTGCACCAGTGCGCGCCCGGCACCGACGCCTGCACCCGCTCGCACGGCGGCCACGTCGGATTCGGCCCGAGCCGCCGGCGGTGGCGGGGCACAAGGGCCGCGGCCGTATCGACAAGTGATCACCGAGCGGGCCGTCACGCAGACCGGACTCTTCAAAGTGCACCGCGTAGGCGAGCGGCTCTACTTTGAGATTCCTGCGGCGCAGCTGGATCGCGAAATGTTGTTGATCAGTCGGCCGGTGGAATCCACGCTGCAGGATCCGGGCGGATTCTTCGGCGGTGGCATGCGCGCGATCGTGCAGTGGGAGCGCGAGGGGAACCGCGTGGTGTTGCGCGCCAAGCAGCACGGACTGGTCGCGGACACCACGTCGGCGATCTGGCGCCAGGTGTCGGGCTTCCGCAAAGGCCCGGTGCTCGCGAATTACTCGGCGGCCGCCTTCGGTGCTGACAGTGCCGCCGTTATCGACGTCAGCGATTTGTTTCTCTCGAACATTCCCGAGATGGCGCCGGTCGAAGGGATTGTGCGTGCGCGAAGCTGGGTGGAACGGACGTGGGCGTTCCCCGAAAACATCAATGTTGAGGTCACGCAGTCGGGTCAGTCGCGTCCACCGGCCGCCGGAGGCGGTGGCGCTGGCGGAGCACAGCCGCCGCTTCGTTCGCAAACGGCACGCGTGCAGTTCAGCATGGTGACCTTGCCAGCGGAGCCGATGATGCCCCGCTGGCACGACGAACGCGTGGGCTTCAACTCCAGCCGCGCGTACGACATGTCGCGGCCGGTGCAGAAAGCCGAGCAGGTGCGCTTTATTCACCGCTTCAAACTGGTGAAGAAAAATCCGGGTGCGGCGGTGTCGGATCCCGTAGAGCCGATCGTGTACTGGATTGACCCCGCCACGCCCGATTGGCTCAAGCCATGGATTGTCACCGGCGTGAACAAGTGGCAGGAGGCGTTTCTCGAAGCCGGATTCAGCAACGCAATTATCGGTAAGATTGCGCCGACGCCGGAACAGGATCCGAATTTCTCGCTCTTTGATGCGCGACACTCCGTGATCTACTGGCGCCCGAGCACGGTGGCCAACGCCACCGGTGGACAGATTGTCGACCCGCGGTCGGGGCAGATCATCAAGGGCGAAGTCAACATGTACCACAACATCATGGAGCTGCAGAAAAACTGGTACTTCATCCAGGTCTCGCCGCTCGACGTACGTGCGCAGACGTTGCCGCTCCCTGATTCGCTCATGGGGCGTCTCGTGGAATACGTGGTGACGCACGAAATCGGACACTCGATCGGATTTCCGCACAACATGAAGGCGTCATCGCAGTATCCCGTCGACTCGATCCGCAATCGCGCATTCCTCCAGCGCATGAACGGACATGTGGCCACGCTCATGGATTATTCGCGCTTCAACTACGTAGCGCAGCCGGAAGACAGCATTCCAGCAGACCTGCTCATTCCGAAGGTTGGTCCGTACGATGTGTTCGCCGTGAAGTGGGGCTACACGCCGATTCCGGCCGCGCGTACACCAGATGACGAAAAGCCGACGCTCGATCAGTGGGCGCGCGTGCAGGACCAGTTCCCGTGGTTGCGATTCTCCACGGCGGACGCAACCGCCGATCCGGAGGACCTCACGGAAGCGGTGGGCGACGCGGACGCCGTGCGCGCCACCACCCTCGGCATGAAAAACCTTGCGCGCGTAGTGGCCATGATCCCGGCGGCCGCCGAGAAGCCGGGCGAGAGTTATGCCGAAGTGGCCACGCTCTACAACGAAGCGGTTGGGCAGTGGGGACGGTACATGAATCACGTCGCCGCCGTCGTGGGCGGTGCCTACACCCAGGAGCGCTACGGCACAGGTGAACGGTTCCGCCCCGTGGAGAAAGCGCGTCAGCGCGAAGCCGTGCGCTATCTCAATACGGCCGCCTTCCAGGTGCCGACGATGTTTCTCGATGCGTCGCTGCTTCGCCGTATCGAAAACGATGGCGCGGTCGATCGCTTCCGCGGCCGTCAGGCGTCAGTGGTCAACGCATTGATGAATCAGTCGCGACTCAATCGACTGGTCGAATTTGAGGCGCTCGCCGAGCGTCCGTCGGAGGTGTACACGCTGGCCGATCTCATGTCGGATATGCGGGCTGGCATCTGGGGTGAGCTCACGCTGTCGAGCGTGCGCGTGAATGTGTATCGTCGCAACTTGCAGCGTGCATTTCTGGCGGCGGCTGATTCGCGACTCAATCCAAGTGACGCCGCACTCACGCGCGCGAACAACCCGGCGCCGGCTCCGAGTGCATCTGACGTTCGCGGTGTGTTGCGCGCCGAGTTGCAGGATCTCGATCGCCTCGCGCAGCAGGCGCTACCGAAGGCCGGCGATGCGATGACGCGTATTCATTTACGTGACCTGCGCACGGAAATCGCGCGGATTCTCGAACCGTAGAACGTGGAGACCGGTATGTCGATGCACCGACGCATGCTCGTTGCGGCGCTCGCCGCGTTCGTTGCGCCTTTTTTCACGCCGTTGTCCGCGCAGGTCGAAGGCGTGACCGGCACGATCGTTGTCACCAATAAAACGCCGAACACGGCCACGATCGTGGACGTGGGGTCGGGACGCACGCTCGCCACGCTGCCCACCGGTTTCGGTCCGCACGAACTCGTGCTCTCGACGGATGGGCGGATGGCTGTGGTGACCGACTACGGCACCGGACCGCGACCCGGCAGCACCCTCACGGTCATTGATGTGGCCAAGCTCACCGTATCGCGCACGATTCCGCTCGGGCAGTACACGCGCCCGCATGGCATCGTGTTTTTGCCAAACGACTCGGTGGTGGCGGTGACCTCCGAGGCGGCGCGGGCCGTCGTGCTCGTGAACGTGTACACCGGCGTCATTTTGCGTGCGGCGGTCACCGACAAAACAGGCTCACACATGGTGGGCGTGGCGGCCGATGGCGTGCAGGCCTGGACGGGCGACATTGGCAGCAACACCGTCACCGAACTCGATCTGCGTTCCGGCAAAGTGTTGCGCAGCATTGACGTGCCGGCGCAGCCGGAAGCGATCAACATCACGCGGGACGCGAGCGAAATCTGGGTGGGCAGCAACGCCACGGGCCGCGTGAGCGTGGTGGACAACTACACGGGCGCGGTGACTACAGCTGCCGAAGGTTTTCAGTGGCCGTATCGGGTGCTCTTTTCGCCGGATGCCGAAGTGGTGATGATTCCCGATTACCGCGGCGACGAACTACGCTTTATTTCGCGTCGCAGCCGTGCGGAGTTGGGACGCATGACGTTTCCCGGAGGCGGACCGCAGGGCATTGCGATCACGCCGTCCGGCCATCACGTGTTGTTGTCGCTCAGCAAGGAGGGGCGCGTGGCGATCATCGACGCGACGGAACGCACGGTGTTGGGATACCTCAGCGTGGGTGAGACGCCGGACGGCATCGCATACTCCCCCTTCGTTGTCCCCCGCTGACGTAGCGCTTCCGAGAGCTCGGCGCAAAAGGCCGGGCTTCCGAAGACGGTGGGCTTGAGCGCGGGTACGTAGACTGGTCCTTCAAGGAGACCGTATTCGGCGGTCATCATGCGCCACCTGCGTGCTGGAGGGTTGGGTGCGCTCCGAGTACCGCCCGGGTCAGCTCAGCCCGGGAGTGCACACCAAACTTGCGGAACACCACCTCGGTGTGGCGACGCACAGTATGCACACTGATGTCGAGCGCCTCCGCGACCCCCTTGGATCGGGCGCCCTCCGCCACCAACGCCGCCACTTCGAGCTCGCGTTGCGTGAGCCGGGCTCGCTGGCGCGACTCGGGAAGGGCGACGCCAGCGTTGTCGCGAACGGCGATCGCGATGGACCAGTCGTGACGGGTTCGCACCACGTGGATATCCCAGCTGCTGCCGTCGGATGGATCGTTGACCCGGCACGTGACGCGTGGGGCGGGAGTCGCGCTCGGCTGCTCGCTGGCCACGAAGGCGTCGAGCGCCGCGTCGCGCAGGGCGGGGAGCATCGCGTTCAGCCGTTGGGTACGCGCAAGTAGTGCGTTGGCACCCGGAGAGACGTGCACCGGCGACGCGGATCGATCGAAGCAGATGAAGGGCACGTTGTAGCGAACGAGGATTTCGAGGTCCGGATGCCACGTGTCCACGTCGGGCGCCGTTCGAAGCTCTGGGACCTGGACTTCGGTGGTGTCGCGCATGGTGTTGCTCCGTTGGATCGACAGGTTTCGGTGGGAACCAGCAAAAACGTTGCGCTGATGTGCTGGCGGCCTGAGGTTTGATGACCTAGGGTAAGAGGGCACCGACAACTGGCTTTCCTTCGATTCTCAATTCGTGCAACAACCGCTCGACAATTTGCCCAAGTCGCTGTCGCTCAAGCTCTTTGGCGCCCCGCAAGTGCTTCGGGACGGCCGTGCGCTGCACGGGAAGGCCTCGCAGAAGCGACGCCTCGCGTTGCTCGCGGTGCTGGCGTGCGCGCCCGCCCGGGCGCTGTCGCGCGACCGGTTGATCGGGTTGATGTGGCCGGAGCGGGACGCTGCGCAGGCGAGGAAGCTGCTGTCGGAGTCGTTGTACGTGATCCGAAAAGAGTTCGGCGACGAACTGCTGGACACGTCCAGTGGGGACGTGGTCGCGCTGGCTGAGGCGAGCGTCAGCTGCGACGTGTGGGAGTTTGGGGAGGCCGTGGCCTGCGGTGAGCTGGAACGTGCGGCGGCGTTGAGCGACGCGCCGTTCCTCGACGGAATGTTCCTGGACGAGGCCGAAGAGTTCGAACGCTGGCTTGACGCGGAGCGGAGCCGCATCGCCCGCGATCGTCAGCGTGCCCTCGAGCGGCTCGCGGGCGCAGCTGAGCGGGAGGGACGCTGGCACGACGCGGCGCAGAGTTGGCTGCGTTTGCTCCACGACGAGCCGCTCAGCTCGCGTTTTGTCCGGGCGGCGGCGAACGCGCTAGCCACTGGGGGCGAGGTGCCCACGGCGCTGCAGGCATTGAGCACGTTCGAAGAGCGGTTGCGCCGCGAGCTTGACGTGGCGCCGGAGCCTGACGTGCTCGCGCTGATGCAGCGGCTCCGCCACGACCGGCCGGCCGGTCCGGCAAAGCCGGCGGAGTCGCGGACGCGTTTGCCCGCGTCGTCGCTTACCGCGTCGTCGCTTACCGCGTCGCCGCAACCCACGGAGCACGGCGCGGACTCGCCGTCAGCGAGGCATGATTACGAACCGAATATCGCCGCCGCCCCGCCACCGTGGCGCCGTCGCGCGACCTGGACGGCCGCCGTGCTGCTGACGCTCGCGATGGCGGGCGGCGCGTGGTGGAAAACGCGACCCGTACCCACGGTCGCACTCTACGATGCGCGGCGGCTCGCGGTGCTCTACTTTCGCGACGGAAGCGCCGAAGGCGACCTGACACCGGTTGCTGACCTCATTACCGAAGCCGTGATTCAGCAGCTTGCCGGCGCGCCCGCCTTCGAAGTGATTCCGGTGAGTGGCGTTCGGAAGTTTCGCGACGGCGCCGTCGGGCTGGATAGCATCGCGCGGCAGCTGCGCGTTGGAAGCGTTGTCGATGGCTCCGTGCATCGCGTTGGCGAGCAGCTGATCGTGCGCGTGCGATTGATCGACTCGGAAACAGAGGCCGTGGTGTACGCAACCTCGCTCGAGCGTGGGGCCAACGAACTGTTTGCGCTTGAGGATGACGTGGCCCGGGATCTGGCGGTTGGAATTCGTCAGCGGCTTGGCCGCGAGGTGCGATTGACGCAGTTGCAACGCGCGTCCACGAACGTGCGCGCGTGGCGGCTGATTGCGCGCGGCAATCGCGAGCGGGATGACGCCGTGCTGCTCATGGGGAGCCGTCGTTCGGCAACAGACTCGGCGACGGCGCTTCGAGGGCTGCGACGCGCGGACTCGTTGTACGAGCAGGCGGCCATCGAAGATCCCGAGTGGGTGCGCCCTGCGGTGGAGCGTGGATGGACGGCGCTGACCAACGCCCGCTTCATTCAAGGAGCGGGCCGTCTGCAGCTCCTCGACACCGCACTCGCCGCGATCGCCGCAGTTTCGCCGCGTCATGCCCAATCGGCGGAGGTCATTGAGCTCCGCAGCTCGCTGCGATGGGCACGACTGAAACTGCTGCCGCCGCCGTTCGATCTGGGCGAGATCTCTGCGATTGTGGCCGACCTTGAGCGCGCGGTCGATCAGGAGCCGGATCGTGCGCGTGCGTGGGTGACACTCAGCAACATCCATCTGATGCGTGGCGAGGTGGAACGCGCTGGGAATGCGGGGAGCCGTGCGCTCGATGCCGATGCATACATCGAGGACGCGCCGATGATTTACCGCCACCTCATCGCGACCTCGCTGTATCGGCAACAAATCGACAGCGCGAGCGCGTGGTGCGCGCGTGGGCAGCGCGAGAACCCGACCGATTGGTGGTTTGTCGAGTGTGCACTCACGATCATGAAGTATGACCTGGCCGGTCGCCCTGATACGGCGCGCGCGCGGAGCATTGTCAGTCGTCTTGATTCAATGGATCCGCCGGCGCTCGCGGCGTCCGCCGGTCACAGTTATTCACCGGTCTATCGCCGTCTCGTGGCCGCCGCCGTAAGCGCGCGAGCCGGCGATACGGCGCGGGCCCGGAGCGAGCTTGCGCGTCAACGCGCGGCCGCGACCAATGATCCGGAACTCCAGCTGGACATGATTCCCGAAGAAATCACGCTGTTGCTGCTGACAGGGCGGAAGCAGGACGCGCTCGAACGCCTGCGCTGGGCGCTCGGGCGTCGACCACTCTTGGGCGGTTTGATTGCGCGGGACCCGATCCTGGGGCCGCTCGCTCGTGAGGTGCTGCCTGTGGATGGGACGCGGAATGCGCGGAGCCTCCCGATTCCCCGCTGATCAGTCTTCGCCGATGATGTCGTACATCGAGGGCGGATAGTGAATGATTCCCCAGGCAACCTTGGTTGGCGAGTAGTATCGCTTGAGCAGTTCCTCGTACTGTGGAATGTCGAAGGACCGTGCGTAATACGGCAGCACGAATTTGTGCACGGCCGATTCCGACAGAAACACCGCGTCAACCTCGCTCGCCTTGTACGAACGCGTGCGGGCACCCTTGCCCGGCGTGGTGATCGTGACGATTGTTTCGCCCTCGCGATCTCGGCGGGACGGCACCACGTGACGCGCCTCCACGGGAATCAGCTCCTCCACGGAATCGCCGGCGGCACGCCTGGCTTCCATTTCGGCAACGGTGAGCACGTCGTACTCCACGGTCTTGCCGCGTGTAATGCGCACAATCGTCTGGGGCATTCCGCGTCGACCGTCAGCCTTTTCGCTGAGACGGATGAGCACGTTCGCGGGAATCGCCGGCACGTCATTCTTCATGGACCGCTCTCCGTTCTGGTGAGGGCGACGCGCTCGGCACCAAGCCGCGCCGTCGTGGTGTTCAACCGGCGATCATAGTCGCTCGAGCGCGATTGGTCTATAGGGCATTTATCCTATTGGCAGGGACGATGGACTGTGGCATTGTGTCGGCGTCGCCTTTTCCTGGAGCCGCGCATGTCTGCTTTTACAATTCGTCGAGCCACGTATCTGATGGCCCTCCTGGCCGCGAGCTGCGCCTCGCGTGACGCCTCGTCCGATGCGGTGAGTGAGCGGTGGCGCCAATGGTTCGAGCACCGCGAGTTCGGGGAAGACCCGTATTTTTTCTTCCCCCAAGGGGAAACCGGCCCTACGGGCTGCCCGGCGCACCAGCGCCTGTCGTACGCGGGGGGTGATTCCGTCGGGGTACGTCTCGAAGTCCTCGACGAGCGCGGGATCACGCCGCAAGTGCGCGCGCGGTGCACGGTCCGCTTTACCGAACTCGAGGGAGTGCCGAGCATCGGGAAGTTGCCCGATGGCCGCGCGATGTGGGCGCTGCGTGCGGTACGTGTGGTGCGTGAGGAAAAATCGCGCTACCGGTAATTGTGCCCCTTCACAAACGCCTCGCCACTATCGGCCCGCAGCGCACGAAACGTGCGCGCCCGCACGTTCACGACGCGTCCTTCTACCTGCAGCACGCCGCGCACCAGCAGCAACGGTGATCCGGCAATCACCGTGGCATCGCGCTCAAAACGTTTGGGCGTGACCACCACGTTGATCATCCCCGTTTCGTCTTCGAGCGTGAGGAAGACAAATCCCTTGGCGGTACCGGGGCGTTGGCGGCAAATCACGAGACCCGCAGTGCCCACCGGTTCGCCATCACGACCGTCCTGCACGAGGTCGCGCGCGGTGCGTACGCCATTCATGGCCAGCGCCTCGCGTACATGCTTCATGGGATGGCCCGTGAGCGACAGTCCGGTCATGCGATAGTCGGCGGCGGTGAGTTCCACGGCACTCAGCGCCGATACGGCCGAGGGCGCTGCACGCATTACCGTTGGTGCGAGTGGGCCGGCGTCTCCGCGCTGCGCGGCGAGTAACTCCCACAGCGCCACGCGTCGTCGCCGCGTCGGGACTTCATGCTCGAACAGCGTATCAAAAGCGCCACACTCGGCGAGCCGCGTCAGCGACGCGCGGTCAAGATTGACGCGTTGCACAAAATCTGTCACGCTCGTGAAGGGACCATGCGCGAGCGCCCGTTCGAGCTCCGTGCGCGCTTTGGCGCCGAGTCCGCGAACCAGTCGCACCCCGAGTCGGACCGACGGTGCTGACGGTGCTGACGGTGGTACGGACGGCACGGACGGCACGGACGGCACGGACGGTGTCGGTGCGGTGTGGTCGCGCACCGTGGCGGTGGGGACGATACCCGCACGCCACCGCACCGTACCATCGTGCGGCACCAGCACGCGTGCATCCGGCAGCTCGAGTGTGTGATCCCACGCGCTCGTCGTGATATCGATCGCGCGCACCTGGACACCATGTCGCTTGGCGTCTTCCACCAGCGTGCCCGGTGCGTAGAACCCCATTGGTTGCGCGTTCAGGATCGCCGCCGTGAACTCGGGGCCGTAGTAGTGCCGCAAGTACGCGGTCGCGTACACAATGAGGGCGAAACTCGCCGCGTGACTCTCCGGGAATCCGTAATCGGCAAACGCGTTGATCTGGTTGTAAATGCGGCGTGCGGTCTCCTCTTCAATTCCGTTCTTCGCCATGCCGGCAATGAGTTGTTCCCCAATCTCTGCCATGCGTTCACGACTGCGTTTGTGGCCCATCGCCCGGCGCAACACATCGGCTTGCCCCGGCGTGAATCCCGCCGCCGCAATCGCCACCTGCATGCCCTGTTCCTGAAAGAGCGGAATACCGAGCGTCCGCTTGAGTGCATGCTCCACGGCCGGATGCGGGTACGTGATGGGCTCAAGCCCCGCACGACGACGGAGATACGGATGCACCATGTCCCCTTGAATCGGGCCGGGGCGAATGAGCGCCACTTCCACGACCAGATCGTAAAAGCAGCGTGGCTTGAGACGCGGCAGCGTATTCATCTGCGCCCGGCTCTCCACCTGAAACACGCCGACGGTATCGGCCGCACACAGTTGGTCGTACACGGCCTGATCAGTCATGTCGAGCTGCGCCAGATCGACATCAATGCCGCGCGTATGCCGGAGATAGAGCAGACAATCCTGCACCACCGTGAGCATGCCCAGGCCGAGCAGGTCGATTTTGACGAAGCCCACAGGATCGAGATCGTCTTTCTCCCATTGAATCACGGTGCGTCCCGGCATGCTGGCCGGTTCAATAGGCACCACGCTGCCCAACGGCTCGCGACTGAGCACGAAGCCACCCACGTGAATGGAGCGATGCCGCGGTAGTTGATGCAATCCGGCCACCACATTGGCGAGCGCGGCCACGCGCGGGTCGGCGGGATCGAGCCCCACGGATTCGAGCAGCGCGTTGGAAGGAGACGATACCGACGCGTCCGGGTGGCGCTCGTTCTCGGCCCGATC
>JBBRDP010000016.1:0-29587 GCA_038203795.1 Gemmatimonadales bacterium | reverse complement strand
GCTCACATTGAGTTCGTAGCCGCTGTGACCCGGCACGTCATCGAGGTATTCGATCACACGCGCAAACTCGTCAATCGAAAAGCCGATGACATTGATCAGCACACGCGTGCCGGGATGTTGCGAGGTCATGTAGCCGAGATGTTCGCGCTTTACGACGTCCATGCCGGGATTGGCAAGCCCCACCGCGTTGATCATGCCGCCGGCAAACTCGCCTACACGCAGCGGCGCCGCACCTTTGCGGGGCTCCACACTCACCGCCTTGCTCGAGAGCCCTCCTACGGCGTCGAGATCCACCACCTCGGCGAGTTCGTGCCCGTAACCGGCAGTGCCGGACGCGAGCACGATGGGATTCCGGAAAAGGATGCCGGCGGCCTCCACGCCCAGCGGACGGGGGCGCGGCGCCGCCGTCGATGCAGCAGTCGTGTGAGCACGCGACGTCGTCGCGATTGAGGGGGCCATGGTGGCGTGGGTCGTTGCAGGATCAGAGGACGTCACAGCGTCAAATCTATGCGCCGCGCCGGGTCTTGGCGGCGTGTTTCGGAAGTGCGCGCAGCTTCATGGCGGCGCGGTGACGCCCGTAGGCCCTGCGGCACGCCACACACGCAGGGTATCGGCCAGCGCACGCGTGGCTATCACCAATCGCCCCTCAAGCAGGGCGTCGGTCGCACGTAAGTCGGCCGCGTCATTCACCCCCTGCCCGCGCAGCAACGACGCCATCGACGATGTCCCGTACCGCGCCAGCAACTCCGCGTGCAGCGACGGCGCAGAATCCGGGACAATCAACGACGCGGAATACAATGCCCGCGCGGCCAGCGGTGCATCGGGCCAGCGCTGCGCCAGCGTGCGCCACGCATCGTACGCCAGTCGATCGCGCCGCAAACTGTCGCGCGCCACTTCGCCCGCAAGAAACATCGCGGCCCCCGACGGATCGTTCGCCTCGAGCAGCAGCAGATATAACGCAACCGCCCCCTCCAGGCGATCAAACCCCGCATTCCCACGCGCAATCGGACGCGATGTCTCCAGCAGCGCGCGCATCGGCGCGGCGGAATCAATCGCGGCGAAATCCATCTGCGCAATGCGCGCCTGCGCATCACGCACGTGCACCGTATCACTCGACAATCGCTCAACCAGGCGCGTGTACATCGCGCGTGCGATGCCGCTATCACCGCGCTGCATATACGCGTCGCCCGCAAACAACGCCAGGCGCGCACGCTCGCTGCGCGGTGCCGATGATGCGTCGTACGCGTGCACCACGCGATCAACCAGCGCGGCCTCACCAGCGCGTGCGGCGGCGTCGAGTGCATGGTCGAGCGACGGATGCACATCGCCCTGCGCCGCTCGTGCCATGAGCAGCGGTTCTGTTCGCGGCCAGTCAGCGCGCGCAACCGCTGCACTGATACGCTCCCACGGTGCATCACGCTCCCCGAGCGAGGCCAGCAAAACTTCGGCGAGCTCGGCGTTGCCCGTGGAAAGCGCGAGGCGCACACGCTGCCGACGCACGTCCCTCAACAGCGCAGCGTTCTCCAGCACTGCGACCGATGTATCGAGCGCCGCCAGTCGAAGCGCCGCCCGCGCTACGTCCTGCATCTGCGCGTCGCACACCGCCAGCGCGAACCCGGCACGCGCGCGATCGATCGACGCGCCAGCATGTGCGTCGAGAAACTCCGTGAGCCGTTCACCCGCCATCGTACAGTCGCCACCAAACGCGTGCCCGCGCCCCGCGAGCAACAATGCCTCACCGCGCCAGTCGACCGCGTTGCGCATGCGCAATACCGATTCGGCGGCCTCCGCCGCCCGCGCGTACTGCACCATGGCGCTGTCCTCGCGCCCCACCAGATGCAACGACTCGGCGCGACGCATCGCCTGTCGCG
The DNA here is from genome assembly GCA_038203795.1 of Gemmatimonadales bacterium. GTDB lineage: Bacteria > Gemmatimonadota > Gemmatimonadetes > Gemmatimonadales > Gemmatimonadaceae > JAABRT01. Next base: position 27,716 of record JBBRDP010000016.1, on the reverse strand, counting down.
CATTGTACATGCCGTTGTAGTACGCGCAGCTGCTGCCAATCACTATCATCCCCAGCGCCGCGAATACCGCTACGCATCGGGGATGCCACCGCCTCACGGCTCGCCGCTCGAGACCTTGCGTTCGTACTGCGCGAGATACGCTACGCACGCATCGGCAATCGACTCGGCAAGCTCTTGTTGCCCTGCCTCCGACAGCATCCATCGCGCCTCGGCCGCGTTTGATCCAAACCCGAGTTCCACCAACACGGACGGCATGAACGATCGCACCAACACACTGAACGGCGCCTGTTTGACGCCTCGGCTCGGTCCCGGATGCACCGATTTCAGATGATCCTGAGTGAGCGTGGCCAGCGTGAGTGATTCACGCAGATGCTCGTTCTGTGCCATATCGCGCAAAATGAAACCCAACGGGTCGCTGCGTGATGTTTCCTGCGTGGTCTCGAACTTCACCGCTTCGTTTTCCATCGCGGCCACGCGCGCTTCGTCTTCCGTCTTCGCTTCGGCCAGAAAATACGTTTCAAAACCGCGCGTCGCACCGGGATTCTTCCAGTTGGGATTTGCGGCGTTGACGTGGACCGAAACAAACAGATCACCCTTGGCGCGATTGGCGATGGGACCACGGTCGCCGAGCGCGATGAGTGTGTCGCGAGTCCGCGTCATCACGACACTCACGCCGCGCGCCTGCAGTGCATCGCGCAGCTTGAGCGAGACGGCCAGTGCCACGGTTTTTTCGGAGACGCGGGTGCTGCCTGCCACGAGCGTCATGCCGGGATCACGTCCACCATGGCCGGCGTCCACTACCACGATGCGCCGGCGAACCGGGGCTCTCGCGGACGGCGTCATCACCATCGGTGTACTCGCGCGTACCGGGACCACCGCCGTACCTACAGGCACCACCTCCGTACCAACAGGTGCCGGCACATCGGCCAAGACGCGCGGAGCAACGGCGCGACGCGACACCACGGCAAACCGGCGCAACTCCACACGCTCGGTATCGAAGATCAGCCCGCCCATGGCACGCGGCAGCACGTCGGTGGCCAGTGCGTACGGCACAAAGACCCGACCGCCATTCGTGAACGGTGACGATGGCATGGGCAGCGCTGCGTCGCCACTCATCGCGAACGGCGCCAGCACCGCCATGCTCACCGACACATCGCCGAGCTCGAGGCGCCAGCGACCGTTCCCGGCGTCGATAAACTTGCCACCCAGCGCCTCAGCGAGCTGATCGCCGCGTACGGCCGAACCGCCTTCGGGGTGCGCCACCACGGGCACTGCACGCACCCGATCGCCCACCTTCACCACAAGCGGCGGAGGTGATGCAACAGCGATCTGGCACGCACACAGCAACGAGAGCAACAACACAGCAGGTCCCTGAATGAACGACGAAAAAATCAGCGGGTGCGCAGCGCGCGCGCGATCTCGCGATCGGCATCTTTCTTCTTGAGATCTTCGCGCTTGTCGTGCGCCTGCTTTCCGCGGCCGAGTCCGAGCAACACCTTCACGCGGCCGCGCACGAAATACAGTTCAAGCGGCAGCAGCGTCATGCCCTGCCGCTCCAGCGCTCCATACAAACGACGGATTTCCCGCCGGTGGAGCAACAGTTTCCGCGACCGGGTGGGATCGTGGTTGAACTGATTGCCCATGCCGTAGGCGCCAATATTGAGGTTGAGCAGGAACACCTCCCCCTCGTTGGTCACGCCGTAGGAATCGGTCAGATTGGCCCGCCCTTCGCGGAGCGACTTGACCTCCGTGCCGCGCAACACGAGGCCCGCCTCCCACGTCTCCGTAATCTCGTAGTCGTGTCGGGCGCGCTTGTTCCGCGCAATGAGCTTTCTCGGCTCGTCGGTATTCTCTGGTTTCGCCATACGATCGGGAAGCTAAGGACGCGTGTCGGTGCGACACAACAGGTTGTATGTGCGGACACGTTGACTTGGCGCTATGTCTTCCCCTATACTGACGATTCGCGCGAAACGCAGGAGTTTCGCGTGCGCCGGAGTGGTGGAATTGGTAGACGCGCTGCGTTCAGGTCGCAGTGGGTGCAAGCCCGTGCCGGTTCGAGTCCGGCCTTCGGCACCTGAGAGATCGCGACGTAAGAGGATTACAATGCGGCGGACACCTTTCCTGGTGCTCCGCCGCATTGTGCATCTTGGTGCATGTTCGTGCATGTTCGTGCATGTTCGTGCATGTCGGCGCATTTCGATGCGTGCCGGCGGGTGGTTTCCCGATCAGCCGTGCCCCGACCGTTCCCGCAACACGGCCGACGGCGGCCGATCCTCGGGCAGCGTTGCTGAGCCATACACCTCGCGCAACACGTCGTTCGCCGAGTGACGAAATGCGGTCACGATGTTGACACCACGCGCCAGCTGGTCAGCATCGGGCTCCGCCACGCCCACCCGGCGCAGCAGCACACGGGCGATACGCCCCAAGGGCGGCTCGGCGCGTCCGCGCGCGGCCATTGCGTCCGCGTAGTCCCGCCAATGCGCCGACCACTCCGCCACCTCACCGCTCCGCGCGCGTGCCTCGCTCGCGACAACGGCGTCGAGCGCGTGGGAGACATCGGCGGCGGTCAGGTCATCGAGGGCATCGCGTTCCGCCACGATGAGGCCGATGGCTCGCTGTGCAAACGCCAGCTCGCGCGTCGAACGCTCAGCCGAGCCACCGCCTGCGGCCGACAGCCAGGCAACGTCGTCCGCAGCCGCAGGACGCAGCAGCGCGGCAACATACCGTTCCGCGAGCCCCTGACGCCGACGCTTTTCCTGAAGGGCGGCCAGTATGCCCATGGCCGTCAGCCGGGCAACACGGGGAGCGCGAGCCTGCCGCCAGCCGGGGGCCGATCCGGGAGGGCCGCAAGGCCCACACGCTTCCGAACCGCCGACTCCTGCTCGATCAGGTCGGAGAGCCGCACGCTGTCGAGTACTTCGTCAATGCGCTGCTGCAAGAGCAGCCACACAGGCCGAATGCTGCACTCGCTGGAGTCGGCACAGCGTTCACTGTCCACCGGATGCGACACGCAATGCAGATCGAACGTGGTCAGCTCAGACGCCTGGATGACATCGCGCACTGTAATCTCGATTGCCGGGCGGGCCAGCTGATAACCACCACGTGCACCGCGGGTACTGCGCACGATTTCCGCACGCCGCAGTCGAAGCAAAATCTGTTCGACGTAGTCGCCCGAGAGACGCTCGTTGGCGGCGATCTCGCGGCCGGTGACCGGTCCCTCGCCCTGACGGCGCGCCAGATGGAGGGCGCAAATCAAGCCGTACTCTGCCCACGTTGTGATGCGCATACTAGGAGTCTACCGGCATTCGACCCTTCGTCGCAAGCACGAACACGCCAAACGGGCGCACGTCACCAAGGCCGACCCCTCGAATGCGCTCGTACCTCAGCCGGCCGGCTCCTCGCCCGGCACGCCGATTTCCGTCATGCGACGCAGATCGAGTGCGGCCTCCAGCTGGGCCGCAGGCAGCACCGATTCGCGCGTCGCCAGCTCGCGAATGAGCACACCCTCTCGCACCGACTGCTTGCTCAACTCTGCGGCGCGCGCATACCCGATCTGCGGCGCCAGCGCTGTGGCCAGCGCCGCCGAACGTTCCAGCCAGTAGGCGCACATTTCGCGGTTGGCCTCGATGCCACGCACACATCGCGTATCGAGCACCGTGATGGCATTGGCGAGAATCTGCAGGGAGAGAAACAGATTGTGCGCGATCACGGGCATCATCACGTTGAGCTCCAACTGTCCCTGCTCCGACGCCATGCTCACGCAGGTATCGTTGCCTGCCACCTGCAAACACACCTGATTGACCATCTCCGGAATGGAGGGATTGATCTTGCCGGGCATGATCGACGAGCCGGGCTGCACCGCGGGCAGCACGATTTCGTCGAGTCCGGTGCGCGGGCCGCTGACGAGCAATCGCAGATCGGAGACGATCTTGCTCAGATCCATCGCCAGCACGCGCAGCGATGCACTGAACGCCGCCGCGTCGCCCATGCTCTGCATGAGTTGAATACGGTCTTCACCAACGCGCAGCGGGATGGCGAGTGCGGCCGAGAGCTCCGAAACCACGAGCGCCGGATATTCCGGTTCGACATTGACGCCCGTGCCCACGGCACTGCCGCCGATACCGAGATCACGCAGGTAGTCTGCAGCCTGTCGCGTACGTTCGAGATCGCGCGCGAGCGTGCGGGCGTACGCGGTAAACTCCTGCCCGAGCCGGATCGGCATGGCGTCCTGCAGATGGGTCCGACCGCTCTTGAGCACGTCGTCGAACTCAACACCCTTCACGAAGAAGGCGTCTATCAGGCCGAGTGTCGCGCGTTCGAATACACCGAACATCATCAACGCGCCGATGCGGATGGCCGTGGGAATCACGTCGTTGGTGGACTGCGCCATGTTCACGTGATCGTTCGGATGCACCGGCGCGTACGCACCGCGATCGCCGCCCAGCAATTCGTTCGCCCGATTGGCCAACACTTCGTTGACGTTCATGTGGTGCGACGTACCGGCGCCGGCTTGATACGGATCAACAATGAATTGATCGCGGTGCGCTCCGGCCAGGATCTCGTCGGCGGCCTGCACGATCGCGTCCGCCAGCGTTGCGTCGAGACGCCCGGTGGCGCGATGCGTCAGCGCCGCCGCACGCTTGATGTGCACCACCGACTCCACAAAGGCCGGCAGCGGCCGCAGCCCGCTGATGGGAAAGTTTTGTGCGGCGCGTACCGTTTGCGCGCCGTACAGTGCATCAACCGGCACCGGCAACTCGCCGAGCGGGTCACGCTCCATGCGGGTACGCGGGCCGGCGGTGCTCACTATTGTGGTGCGTTAAAGGTGCTGGCGGCCGTGGTATCGATCGTCGATACGATGTACAGCGTTGAGCGCGCATCGACCGCCGCCGTATTGCTCCGCCAGCGCAGCACGTTGATCGAGCGGAACAGCGCATTCGACGACGCCCAGGCCAGCAACTGAGCGCCCTGAAACGTGTAGGCGCCATTATCACGTACATTGCACAACAACTGTTGATTCGCGCCCTCCGCCGCCGACCCTGCGGCGTACCGCATGGAGAGGACAATGCCCGACCGCTGGTCGCCGTTGGTTTCCCACGTGATCGGATAGCTTTGGCCGGGCACCACCTCCGCGAGCGACCCGAGAATCACGGGTTCGGAGAGTCGCACCGAGACCTGGCCGCCGGGAAATCCGCCAGCGACGCCCGGCACCGTGACCGTCGCCGTGTCGCCAACGGCGTACCGTGCGCTCACCGCCGGAGGCAGCGTGTAGACGCGCGGGGCCAGCGGCGTCTCGGTCATGCTAAAGCTCTCGCCGCCGATCTGCAGCGTCAGCGGCGAACCGGCGACAATGTTGCCCGGCGACAGCTGATCTCCAAAAAATGGGACCTGGCCACACTGATCGACGGTTGTCGCGCTGGTGGGCAAGTCGGTTTGGCCGCCGGTAAAAAACACGGCCGTTGGCGTAATGGGAAACTCTTGCTGCGCACTCCCAGTGGCCCGCAACGTGATTGAGCCGTAGCGATTGTTGTTGCTGCTGTCATCGAGCGGGACACACGCGCCGATCACAATCGCAGACACACCACACACAGCGGCGAAAAACCGGCGCCGAGGGCGCGCAGCGGACGTAGAAATCGACATGAAAAGTTGGGCAAAAGTCAGACAACATTGTGAACGACGTACGGACCTATACCCGCGACTGCGACTCAGGAACCAATCGGGCGCGCGAGTCCGGACAGAAACGGGTTTGACGCATTTTCGCGGGCAATGCTGGAATGCGGACCGTGGCCCGCATACACCGCAGTCTCTGCCGGAGCGACGCACAAGCGTTTGAGCGAACGTTGCATGTCGACCGGATCGGACATCGGCAAGTCGGTCCGACCGATGGAGCCCGCAAACAACACGTCTCCAGAAAACATCACCCCGTTACCCACAAACGCAACGTGCCCGGGCGAGTGACCGGGGAGGTGCCATACATCGAACGACAGCGCACCAACACGCACCACGTCACCCTCCGCAAGCACCACCGAGGGCTCCGGCAGCGGCGGAATCCGCATGCCATACATGAGTCCGATCTCCGGCGCGCGATCATACAGCGGGCGATCGAGCGGATGCAGCACGACCGGCACATCGAATCGCTCAACCAACGCCGCCACAGCGCCAACATGATCCACGTGCCCATGCGTGAGCCAGATCGCCGTCAATCGCGCGCCACTGGCGATCACCGCCTCAGCCAGACGTTCCGCTTCGTCGCCCGGATCAATGAGCACGGCCTCGCCAGCCTGCTCGTCGACCAGTAAATAGCAGTTTTCCTGCAGCGGACCAACCACGAATGACGTGATCTTCACGCCGTCGCACCCTCGGCCGCGGCCGGCGATTCCACTGCGTGATGCGCCAGCCACCGTTCGGCCTCGAGCGCCGCCATGCAACCGGTGCCTGCCGCCGTCACCGCCTGACGATAATAACTATCCATCACGTCACCAGCCGCAAAAACACCCTCCACACTCGTGGTGGTGCGCCATCCTTCGGGCGTCACGATGTAGCCGTTTCCGTGCAACGCAATCTGCCCATCGAGGAACTTCGTGTTGGGCGTGTGCCCGATCGCCACGAACATGCCGCCGCACTCCAATACGCGCCGCGAGCTGTCACGCACATCTTCGAGCCGCACGCCGGTGATAAAATCATCGCCGAGCACGTCGACCACCTGCGAGTGCCACTCAACACGAATTTTCGGATCACGCAGCACACGATCAACCATCACCTTCGATGCGCGGAAACTATCGCGCCGATGCACGATCACGACTTCGCTTGCGAACTTGGTGAGATACAGCGCCTCTTCCATCGCCGAGTCGCCGCCGCCCACCACCACGAGTCGCTGATTGCGAAACGCTGGCAATGCACCGTCGCACACCGCGCACGACGAGACACCGCCCCCCGTGCGCGCCAGTCGCTCCTCCGATGTCAGACCGAGCCAGTTGGCCCGCGCACCGGTGGAAATGATGACGGCGCTCGCAACAACGCGATGTCCGCCGCTGGTCGTGAGCACGAACGGACGCTGACTGAAGTCGACGGCGTCGATGTTCTCAGTGATCACGCGCGTACCGAAGCGTTCGGCCTGTTGCTTCATGCGCTCCATGAGATCGGTGCCACCGAGCGCTTCCGGAAAACCAGGGAAGTTTTCGACATCGGTGGTGAACATGAGCTGCCCGCCCGGCACCATGTCCCGGGAGAGTTCGCCCTCGTAGACCACCGGATCGAGATTGGCGCGTGCGGCATAAACGGCCGCCGTCCACGCAGCCGGACCACTACCAATGATGACAAGCGTTTCGCGGAGTTCAGACATATGACGACAATGGTGAGAGCAAAAAGAACGACGGCCGTCAGCACACGTGCAGCACGCCGAGAGCACCGTGACAGTGTGACACCGTACCAATAAGCAGTCGCGCCTCGCCGTGGTGACCGGCTTCGGCGACGACGCGATCCGCCCGAACCACGGCGTCGGCGTCGATCATGCCGACGCCCCAGACACGGTGTAAACAATGAAAGATAATCGGTCCGCCGAGCGCCTGTCCGGCCGCTCGTTCCGCTTCGACATACGCAGTGAGCGCTGGCGGCATGCTCCAGTCGCGCGCCCCGCGCGTGGCCGGACACCGGGCCGGCTCAATACAGTTCACCGGGCACATCCACTCGGCGAAACTCACGTAATGGCGACCGTCCGGCGCCGCCCGTTGCCACGGCATCGACGGCGGCGCGCGCAGCGGCTCCACGGCCACCGATCGCGTCGGCCAGCGCCGCCGCGCGCCGCGCAGCAACCAGTCGAGCAGCAGGTGCGGCATGAGCGGCGACGGGACGATGGCATCACCGACGCGATCTGCAGGCCCGGCGTGGTCGAGCCATTGGGCCAACCACACATCCCATTCGGCGGTCTCCGCCACGAGCGGGAGCGCCGCGTACGCGCCCGCGGCGTGGCGCTGCGCGACCTGACAGCCCGCGTCCCGATCAATGACCGTCACGCGGTCGACCACGAGCGCGCCGTGTTCGGCGGCCCGCGTGAGTTGCTGCGTGTACCAACTGCCGTAGCATCCGCCGCCAATCACGACGACGTGCCCAAACGAAACGGCCGGACGGACCGCAGCGCTCATGGCGCGACGCTGTTCACGGTACAACACGCGGTACAACACACGGTACAACACACGGCACGGCGCACGGCACGACGCATGGTACGACACACGGGACAACGCCGTTCATCGCGCCACACCTCGGCCACCGTCAACGGGAACGATCGCGCCCGTGACGTATGTGGCATCGATCAGCCAACACACGGCCTGCGCCACGTCGTCTGCGGTGCCCGCTCTACCGAGCGGCACACCGCGCAAAAAACGCGCGGCATCGTCTTCAGTCCAGGAATCCGGAGCACTCACGAGTCCGGGCACAATCGCGTTCACACGAATGTGCGGCGCCAGCGCGCGCGCCAAAGTGCGCGTGACGTGCACCAGCGCCGATTTCGCCGCGCCGTGCGCCACCATCGTGGGCATGGTTTCGAAGGCGAGATGATCGGCGATATTCACAATCACGCCGCCTGCCGTCATGTGTTGTGCCGCCGCCTGCGAGAGAAAAAACGGCGCGCGCACATTCACGGCAAACGCCAGGTCCCACTGTGACCGCGTGATGGACATGGGGTCGCTCTGCACGAAGGTCGCGGCCGAGTTCACCAACACGTCGAGACGACCAAAGGCGTCGGCGGCCTCCTGGATGACGCGCGCCGGGGTATCGGCATCGCTCAAGTCGCCCTGCACGACCGCGATCGATGCACCCTGCGCACGCAGCTCCGTGGCAAGCGTCTCGGCTTCGCTCATCGAACGCGACGCATGAATGATCACTGAATCACCGCGTTTCGCGCAGGCCCGCACGATGGCCGCGCCCACACGTTTCGCCCCGCCCGTCACGAGCGTGACGCGGGCGGGCACCGTCATCCCACGCGCTCCTTGATCGCGAGATCCTGTCGCGCAAGCCACAAGTACGGCACAAGCTGCCCACCCAACTGACGCGGTCCCTCAGCTGCGCCGTGCCAATCGGATCCGCCGCTCGGCAACAACCCAACACGCTCCGCGCGATCGTAAATGCGTTCGGCCAACGGCTGCGGATGGCTGGGATGCAACACCTCAACCGCGTCGAGTCCGATCGCGTGCAACCGGGTGAGCCGTGCCTCAGTGGCCATGTCGCCGGGATGCGCCCACACGGCGAGGCCACCCGCACGGTGCACGAGCGCGATGGCATCGGCCACGGTGAGTTCGCCCTTCTCGACGTAGGCCGGCTTGCCCCAGCCCAGCCACTTGTCGAAGGCTTCACGGAAATCGCGCACCCAGCCACCGTCCACCAGAGCGCGTGCGAGGTGCGGGCGTCCAACCGCGCCCACGTCGGCGTGCGCGAGGACGGCCTCCATTGTCACCGGGATATCGTGGCTGTTCAGCACGCGCACCATCTCTTCGGCGCGCGCGATGCGCTCCCGACGAAACGCGCGCAGATCACCTTCAATGGCCTCACGATCGGCGAGATGCAGCCCGAGCAGGTGATACTCATCGGATTCGAAGTGCGCGGCGAGCTCAACGCCAGGCACAATACGCACGCCTAAACGCGCGCCAGCCTCTTCGGCTTCTGGCAAGCCGCTGATCGAATCGTGGTCGGTAATCGAGATCGCCGCGAGCTTCGCGCGGGCCGCTGCTTCCACGACCGCCGTGGGCGGCAGCACACCGTCGGAGGCCGTTGTGTGTACCTGCAAATCCACGAAACGCGGCGTCGCGGGTTCGTGCCCGGATGATGGTCCAGCGGCGGAACCCGTAACAGGATCGGTCATGCGCGATAGCCCGCTTCAGGAGAGCGTACGCTCGATTGGGACATGCTGAAGAGCCGTTCAAGTTGGGTGGATGTGAGTTCGGCCAGTGCCTGCTCACGGGATCGTGTGGAGGTCGGCGAGAAGCGCGTGAGGCGAACCTCGCGCTGCTCGCCTTCGCCCGAGACGAAGATCAGCGAGAACTCATCGCCGACCGATTGCGTGAGAAAACCGCTCGGGTAGACGCGCCAGTGGCGACCGGCCGCCGTCAACTGTCGACTGGGCATGTTATGCGAGCTCCACGGAATGCCAGCGCGACGTACTCGCACTGTCGAGACCGAGGGCATCGAGCGTGGCCGCATCTTTCGTTTCGACAAACTCGAGATAGCGCGAGTGATCACGCTCGTGCTCGAAGACCCAGAAATGCACACCAGCCGCCTCGCAGCGTGCCTGCGTCTCGCGAAGCGCGACGACGTACTGCGCCCGATCACTCGCCGGCACCACGCGCTCCGCCATCAGCAACGTGCGCCGCGCACTCATTCGATGGACTCACCGACGCTATCGAGCGACGCCTTGAGATCGGCCATGAACTTGTCGGCATCGGCACCATCGACCACGCGGTGATCGAACGACAACGAGAAGTAGGCGCATGTACGAATCGCGATGGTGTCTTCGCCATCGGGGCCGGTGATGACCTTGGGCCGCTTTTCAATCGCGCCAAGCCCAAGAATGGCGGTGGTCCCCACGGGCACAATCGGTGTGCCGAGCAGCGAACCAAAGACGCCGGGATTGGTGATGGTGAACGTGGCGTCCTGCAACTCGGACGGCTGTAACTTTTTTGTGCGGGCGCGCGCCGCGAGATCATTGATCGTGCGCGTGAGTCCGGTGAGCGACAGTTCGTCGGCGCGCTTGACCACGGGCACCAGCAATCCGGTTGGCTCCAGCGCGACCGCGATGCCGAGATTGTACTGCTGCCGGAAGATGATGTCGTTGCCGTTGACCGCCGCGTTGAGCACGGGATGTCGCTTGAGCTGCTGCGTGACGGCGCGGCAAATGAAGGGCAAGTACGTGAGCTTCTGTCCGGTCTGCTTTTCAAACGCCGCGCGTTCCTTGCTACGAATGCGCGCGATGCGCGTGAGGTCGATTTCAAAAAACGACGTCACGTGCGACGCCACGCGACGCGCCAGTGCCATGTGATCGGACGTGGCTTTGCGCATCCTGGACATCGGCTCGACGCGATCACCGGCCCAGGCCGTGGCCGTGGGCGTATCGATGGACATACCACCGGGTGCGTGCATGGACGCGCCGACCGCCGGCCGTGAGGGCGCGGTTGGTGCTGACGGCGTGGCCGCGAGATGGGCTTCGAAATCGCGACGCGTCACGCGACCGGCGATGCCGGAGCCGGTGAGGCCCGCCAGTTCGACGCCGTGCTCAGCGGCCATTTTGCGCACGAGCGGCGACGATTTGGTGCGCAATCGGTCTTCCAGCGTGCCGGCAGCGGGTGCGGGCGACGGCGAGGCAGCGACCACGGGCGCGGCGGGCGCGACCACAGCTGCGGCCGGCGCAGCGGCCGGCGCAACAGGCGCCGGGGCGGGAGCGGGCGCCGCCGCCGCGACGGCCGCGTCGGTCTCCAGACGGGCCACCACGGTGCCCACCTCAACCGTGCTGCCTTCACCCACAATGATCTCCAGCAAGACGCCCGATGACGGCGACGGGATTTCGGCGTCCACCTTGTCGGTGGAGATTTCAAACATGGGCTCATCGCGCTTGACCGTGTCGCCCGCCTTCTTGAGCCATCGGGAGACAGTGCCTTCAGCGATTGATTCGCCCATCTGGGGCATGATTATGTCGACGCGTGCCACGGAATTCTCCTCGAACAGCGGTCAGGTGCCAGCGCGTGTACGCCGGCGGAGCCGCGAGAGTACCAAAACAGGAAGGGTTAGGCCGCCGATGATCGCGCCCCCCAAAGCAAACATATGCCAGTTACACGCCGGGAGACCATCGAGCGGCTCACACCGGGTTCCAAATGTGAAGCCCACCGCGACCAACACGCCAACCATGGCGCCGCTGATCGTCCCTATAAACGTGGTAAAACACCCCACCCCGATGCGTGCCATGCGGCGATCTTCATTGCTCAGCGCGGGAGCATCGATGCCGCGTCCCGGCTTGTCGGCCGGGTGCGTATTGGGACGAGTGACGTCGTTCGTGCGATCAGAATCAGTCATGACAGATCTGGCGGGTCAGTAGGCAGCAAGTCGCCGTACAGCGCGCACGATGTCGGATGTCTGTGGCAGCACATAGTCCTCGAGCGGCGGCGAGTACGGCAGCGGAACGTCCGCAGCTGTAACGCGCAGGATCGGCGCATCGAGCCAATCAAAACAGGTTTCGCTTACACGCGCCGTAATTTCACCGGCAATGCCGCCGGTTCGCGTGTCTTCATGCACAATCAAGAGGCGATTGGTCTTGCGCACCGTGGCCTCGATCGCCTCATCGTCGAGCGGCAGGAGCGAGCGCAGGTCGAGCACCTCCACCGAGATGCCGTACTCTGACTGCAGCAGTTCAGCCGCCTCGAGCGCGCGCCACACGGTGGCCGCGTACGTGATGATCGACACGTCCGTGCCCTCACGCGCAAGACGTGCCTTGCCGATCGGCACGACATGATCGCCCGCAGGCATGACTTCCTTCACGCGGCGGTACAGATACTTGTGCTCAAAGAAGAGCACGCAGTCGTCGTCGCGCACGGCCGCTTTCATCAAGCCTTTCGCGTCGGCAGCCGTGGACGGATACACAATCTTGAGGCCGGGTGTATGCAAAAACGCCGCTTCCGGATTCTGCGAATGGAACGGCCCGCCGCGCACGTACCCGCCGCTGGGGCCGCGCACCACCATGGGGCACGGCAGGAATGCGCGATAACGTGCCGTGGCCACGTAGTTCGTGAGCATGTCGTACGCACACGAAATGAAATCGATGAACTGCAACTCCACGATCGGCCGCATGCCCATGTGCGCGGCACCCGCTGCCGCACCCACGATCCCCGCTTCAGAGATCGGCGTATCGATCACGCGCGACTCTCCGTACTTCGCCATCAGTCCGTCGGTCACCTTGAACGCGCCGCCGAAGGCACCAATGTCTTCGCCCAGCAGGAAGACGTTGGGATCGCGCGCCATTTCTTCGTCCATCGCATCGCGAATGGCTTCGAGATACGTGCGCTCAACCGTCATACGTGCCCCACCCTTGCGCGCGTTCGTTCGCGTCGACGGCGCTGCGCACCGACTCGCGGAACCACAGCGGCGGCACGATCGCGGGATCGGCGTACACACCCACCAGCGCATCGGTGGGCTCCGGCATCGGCGACGCGTCCGCTTCGTCAGTCGCATTATCAACGAGCGCCACGATGTCCGCTTCAATCGCGGCCAACTCGTCGTCGGTGACACCCTGCGTGTCGCGCAGCACCTTCACGTAGCGATCGATCGGATCGTTCTCCTCAGCCCACCGTTCAATTTCGCTCACCGCCTGATACGACTGATTGTCATGCTCGGCGTGCCCCTTGCGGCGATACGTCATGAGCTCCACGAGCGTGACACCTTCGCCGCGGCGCGCCCGATCCACGGCCTCTTTCGTGACATCGTACACGGCAAGCACATCGTTGCCATCGGCCTGCACACCAACAATGCCGTAGCCGATCGCCTTGTCCACAAACTGTCTGGCTGCGGTCTGCTTGTGCGTAGGCGTGGAATACGCGTAGCCGTTGTTCTCCACGATCACCACGAGCGGACACCGCTGCACGGCAGCAAAGTTGATGCCTTCGTGAAACGCACCCGTCGACGTCGCCCCATCGCCGATGTACACCAGTCCCACACGCTCTTCGCCGCGCAACCGGAAGGACAGCGTCACGCCAGCCATCACCGGCACCATGTCACCCAGATGCGAGATCTGTCCGATGAAGTTGCGCGTCTCCGTGTCACCGAAGTGAATGTTGAGCTCGCGCCCCCGCGTGGGTGAGTTGCCCTTCGCCATGTACTGCCGCAGCACTTCGAGCGGCGTGGCGCCCTTCACCAGCATCGCACCAAGATTGCGGATCAGCGGCGAGAGCACATCACGCTGTTCGAGTGCAAAGGCACTCCCCACCGCGTCGGCTTCCTGGCCGAGCGAACGAAAAAGTCCGCCGACCACTTTGGTTTGACGATACAGCGCCACCAGCCGCTCTTCGAGCACGCGGGTGAGTCGCATGTAGCGGTAGAGTGCAATCCGCTGTTCGCGCGAGAGGGCATCACTCGGCCGCGTCACCGCGACCGCTGCACCCTTCGATCGCGCCGGGGCTTTCCCGGCGCGCGCCATCAGTACGCCGCCTCGAGTTGGTGGCGCGGATCGGCCAGACGATGCACCCGTACAAAGAACTTTTTCACGTTCTTGTCGAGTCGACTCTCACCCACCTGATCGGTGGTCGCGTCGAGAAACGTGTAGTGACCGCCGTCCATTTTCACCGACAGCGTGAGCGTGCCAAGCGCGCCACGATACTGCCGAGTGCGCAATTCCGCCTGCACGCAATCAAGGCGCAGCGCGGCGAAGAATGCGTCGGCTTCTTGCATCACGAGGTCAGGATGCAGCGACGTACGATGAAACAAACGCATGACTCAGCGCGGCGGGGCCGCGCCCTCCGGAGGCGAAGTGTCGGGACGCGTGCTGTCGGGCTTTGCGCTGTCGGTGGGCACCGGTGACACTGACGGCAATGTGTACTCGCCGGGTTCGTCGCCCGACCGCACGTCCTGCATCCAATCCTGCGTGCGCTCAAGCACCTGCGTGGAATCACGCCGGAACTGAATGGCCATGGCCCACGTGCCGGCGGTGACGAAGAAGAGTTTGGTCGTGTACGTGCCCACGCGGTCGGTGGGTGCAAAGCCGTTGGCAATGTTCTTCCCGTCGCGGCTGCTCGCAAAAATGCGCCCTTCGCCCAGATCCACCGGGCGTCCGGTTTCCTTGTCCATGACCACAACGGTCCACGTGATCTGCTCCACCGCCTTGGGGGGGGCCGGATCGACCGCCACTCGAATGGTGAACGATTCCGTCGTCATGCGGAATTCATTCTCCTTTCGCCCGCCACCGCACGCGGAAGCGAGTACAGCCAGCGCGCCGACGGCGAACATGGCGCGCGCGGATCGACCCGACATCCGGCTCACTGATAGTACTCCAGGCCAAGGTGCGTGATGACATCCTCACCCATGAGATGCCGCAATGTGTTCTTGAGCTTCGTCTGCTGGATGAACAGATCATGTTCGGCCTGCAGTCCGGGCGCCGTCTGCGGGCTCTTGTAGTAGAACGAGAGCCATTCCTGAATGCCCTTCATGCCGGCGCGATGCGCGAAGTCACTGAACAGCGCGAGATCGAGCACGATCGGCGCGGCGAGAATGGAATCGCGGCACAGGAAGTTGACCTTGATCTGCATCGGGTAGCCAAGCCAGCCCACGATGTCGATGTTGTCCCAGCCTTCCTTGTTGTCACCACGCGGCGGGTAGTAGTTGATACGCACCACGTGTGAGAACCCTTCATACAGCTCGGGATACAGCTCCGGCTGCAGAATGTTGTGCAGCACCGACAACTTCGACTCTTCCTTGGTCTTGAACGACGCCGGATCGTCGAGCACTTCGCCGTCGCGATTGCCGAGAATGTTGGTGGAGTACCATCCCTCCAGGCCGAGCATGCGTGCTTTGATGCCCGGCGCGAGCACCGTCTTCATCCACGTCTGACCCGTCTTGAAATCCTTGCCCGACACCGGCACGCCACGCGCGTTCGCGAGGTCGAGCAAGGCCGGAAAGTCGGCCGACAGATTCGGTGCACCGTTGCAATACGGCACGTTCTCCATGATGGCCGCGTACGCGTACAGCATCGACGGAGCAATCAAGTCGTCATTTTCTTCCATCGCCTTTTCGAACGACTCGATGGTTGCGTGCTGCGGGCCCGCCTTGATGAACGTCTCGGTGGAACCGCACCACACCATCACCGCCCGCTCGGCGCCATGCGCCAGCTTCGTCTCGCGAATGTCTTTGCGAATCTGTTCGGCGAGATCGCGCTTGTTGGGTCCGGTCTTCACGTTGGTGCCGTGCAGACGCGTGACATAGCGCGAGTCAAACGCGGCCGGCATCGGGGTAATGCCCTTGAGAAAATCCGCGATCGGTTCAAGGTCTGATGCCTGCAGCACACCGGCCTTCACTGCGGCCGTGTATGCGTCATCGGGAATAGGATCCCAGGCCGCGAACACGATGTCCTGCAGCGCCGTGAGCGGGACGAAGTCGCGAATGAGCGGGCTGCGCGCTTCGGTGCGCTTGCCGAGGCGAATCGTGGCCATCTGCGTAAGCGAACCGATCGGTGCGGACAAACCGCGGCGAACCCGCTCGACGCCCGCGATGAACGTCGTGGCAACCGCACCAAGTCCGGGCGTGAAAATGACGAGCTTGCCCGAAGCCGGGGCGATGGAGGCAGGAGTACGAATGGACGTGTCGGACACTCAGGTCATTCTCCCTTGAGGGATGCGCCGGGCGCCGCAGTGAGCGCCGGCGAGATAGTAGAGGAAACGGGGGATGTTGCGCTTGCGGCCCGCACCGGTGCTGACGGCGACGGAGGAATCTCGCTCGACGGCGCGCGTCCGTCGGTCATGCGATATACGAACGACATGCGCTGTATGACGGTGATCCACGCCGTGACGCTCAGCAACGTCACGATCCCGGCCAGCACCCAGCCATCGAGGGCCAGTCCGAAAAATCCCTGCGGCGCGGCCAGCAGCGTGATCCGCTCCGGGCGCTGTAGCAGGCCAACCTTGGCATCGACGCCCAGACCCTCGGCGCGGGCGCGGGCGTACGATGTGAGGAACGCGGCGATCAGTCCGAGCAGCGTGATCACCAGCAACGGCGTACTCCGATGGACCGGATTGATGGCGTAAAACACCACCAGCCCGCCCATCAGCGCACCATCGCTGAGACGATCGAGCGTAGAGTCGTAGAAGGCACCGAACGCCGAACTGGTCCCGGTGCGGCGCGCCACGGTTCCGTCGAGTACGTCGAAGATCGCCGTGAGCCCGAGGAACCAGCCGGCGGTGCGAATATGTCCTGTGGCAAAAATCACGCCGGCAATCAGCGTGCAAATCGTACCGATCGTGGTGATCGTGTTCGGTTTGACGCGGTGGCGCACGAGAAAATCACCGGCGGGTCCAATGACCCGGAGGTAGCCCCGTTGAATCCAGTCCCACAGTGCGTTCATGCCGCTCGGGCGCGAAGTAATCTGGCAGCACCGCCAGCGCGCTCGACGGTCGAGCGCGGCTGCATCGTGTCGAAACCTCTCCCTGTCGGGACCGGTTCACTGCAACACGACCGTGTCAAAGCTAGGACCCCGTGCCCAGCAACGGTAGAGAGCTACCGATACAGATGATAGCGGCGTACTGACTGTTCATAGCGGATGATGTCCTGCAGCAGGCGATCCACCACCCGGTCCGGGTCCTCGCCGGCAATCAACGCCTCTCTCACCGCCGTGGAGCCGAGTCGTTCGTCGAGACGGCGCTCGGTATAGGTGAAGGCCGGGCCGTGAACCTTCGCGATTGCCCAGAGCAGCGCCGCCCCAAGCCGTCCCACCTGCAGTCGCTCCCGGTCGGTCACCTTGATGCGGACGCCCGGGATCGCCTGCCCGTCGTACTTCTTGTCGCCCGGGTCACGCGGGGTGAAGCGCTCGGTCTCAAACTGCACACCCGCCAGCTCGAGATCGTCGAGCAGCCGCTTCACACTGTCGGCCTTGAACCAGGGGGCCCCTACCCGCTCGAACGGCTCGTTCGTGCCGCGTCCAACGGACACGTTGGTGGCCTCAAAGGGGACCACAGCTGGATACACGAGGGCGCTCATCAACGTGGGCAGATTCGGCGACGGCTTCACCCACGGCAGATCGGTGTCGTCAAACCACATACCGCGGCGCCAGTTGGCCATTGGTACGACATGCAGACGGCCCGTCATTTTGAGCTCGCGGTGAAACATGGCCGCCATCTCCCCCATGGTCAGTCCATGCCGGAGCGGCACCGGCCACAAGGAAAATCCGTTGCGCGGCGACTCGAGCGTCGACTCGCGTGCGTCGGCGATCGAAGTATCGAGGATCGCGCCTTCAACCCGCAGCCCGTTGAGCGGATTGGGCCGATCGAGCACCACCACGGGAATCCCGCGACGCTCCGCCGCCTGCATCGCATACAGCATCACACCCATATACGTCCACGTCCGGGTGCCGATGTCCTGCAGATCAACCACCAGTACGTCGACCTCGCGCAACGTGCTGTCCGGCGGCCCCATCGTGGACCGCTGATAGAGCGAATAAATCGTCAAGCCGGTCTTCGGATCGACCTCATTGGGCAGATTCGACCGGTCTTCGGTACCACGAATACCGTGCTCCGGCGAAAACAGCGCCACCAGTTTCACGTTGGCCTTCGTTGCCCGTTCATCACTGAACAACAGATCAACGGTACTGCGCCCTTTTTCGTCAACACCGGTCTGATTGGTGATGAGCCCCACGCGCTTGTCCCGGATGAGACGCACGCTGTCAGACAACAGGACAGAAATGCCCGGCCGGACGGTCCAATCGCGGAAGCGTGGATCGTTGGGATCGTCGTTGGGGCCCGGCCGCAGCGGCGAGGCGCAGGCGAGCGTACCAAGCGCCACAATGCCCATCAGGAGCAGACCACGCCAACCGGGGGTATACTCCCCTCGTCGGGTAGCGCGCCGCTCACGGTGCTGCTTAACCATTGCCTCTCTCTGTCCCCGCCAATGCGTCAGCCGCACACTGTCCTCGCTTCGCCGTTCGGTGTCCCTCGATCGGTCGTCGGCATTCGCCGTCGACTCGCCTTGCTCGCGCTGCTCACACTCGCCGCGTGCGCACCGCGTTATTCTGGTGTATCTGGAGCGGTGCCACCGGTTCCCGCCGCAGTGCCCGGTCCACTGGATCTCTCGCCGAGCGTCCCGCTTCCACCACAACATCGCGCCTGGATCGAATCTACGCTTGAATCGCTCTCACTTCGCGATCGCGTAGCACAAATGGTCATGATCTGGGTGCTCGGCGATTACACGGGCGCCTACGATCCGGGCTTCGCCACCATCACCGAGCAGATCTCCGATCTGGGCGTGGGAGGCATCGTGATGTCGCTCGGCTCGCCCATCGAAGTGGCGGCCAAGGTGAACTATTTGCAGACGCGTTCGCGCATTCCGTTGCTCGTCGCGTCCGATGTCGAACCCGGTCTGGGCCGACTCGAAGGCGGTGTCTTCGCGCCATCACTCATGAGTGCCGGCTCGGCCACGGTGCTGCCGAGCAACATGGCCATCGGGGCGGGCGGACGAGAGGCCGATGCTGAAGCGGCCGGTCTCATTACCGGTCGGGAAGCCCGTGCGATTGGCATTCATCTCGCGTTTGCGCCCACGGTGGATGTGAACAACAATCCGTCCAACCCCGTCATCAATACGCGTTCGTTTGGTGAACAGCCAAACGCCGTGGCGCGATTGTCGGCGGCCTTTGTGCGCGGCGTGCAGGAAGGCGGTGCGGCGGCTACGCTCAAGCATTTCCCGGGGCACGGTGATACGGACGTGGACTCGCATCTCGGCTTGCCGGTGATCTCGGTGGCGCGCGCGCGGCTCGATGCGGTGGAGCTGGTGCCGTTTCGCGCCGGCATTGCGGCGGGAGCAGCGAGTGTGATGACGGCCCACATCGCGCTCCCGCAAATCTATGGCGATTCCGTGCCTGCCACGCTGCGCCGCGATGTCATGACCGGACTGCTGCGCGATACGCTCGGTTTTCGCGGACTCACCGTGACCGATGCGCTCACGATGGACGGCATCGCGAAAGGATACGGCGTGGCCGAAAGTGCCGTGCGCGCCGTTCGGGCGGGCGATGACATCCTGCTCATGCCGGGCAACGTGGAACAGGCGATCTCTGCGGTGGTGCAGGCCGTGGAGTCAGGCACGATTCCACGCGCGCAGGTGGACGCCAGTGTACGTCGCATTCTGGAACTCAAGTTGCGCACCGGCGCCATCGCGCGACCGATGGTCTCACTGGAGGCCTTGCGCGAAGTGGTGGGCCATCCGGAGCATGCACAAACGGCTCGCGAAATCGCCGGACGCGCGATCACGCTCCTTCGCAATCGCAATGATCTGCTGCCGGTGACGCGCACGATGCGATCGCTGCTGGTGGTGTATGCGCCCGATAACGATATCGCCGCTGGCACTGTCTTCAGCGCGGCCTTCTCGCGCGCCGTCACCTCAACGCGCGTGGTACGGGTGACACCGCGCACCGGTGCCGCCGAACTCGATTCCCTGGCGCAACTCGCGCGCACGATGGAACGTGTGATCGTGTACACGTATACGCGCACCCTCGAAGGCGCAGGACGATTCGCCATCGCGCCGCGCGTTGCGGAGTTCATCGACGCGTTGGGCGCCAACTCAAACACCATCGTTGTGGCCGGCGGTAACCCGTATGTCATCAAGCAGTTCCCATCGGTTCCCACGTACGCGGTGACATACGGTCGCGGCGAATCACTGGAAACTGCCGCAGCGCGCGCGATCACGGGACAAGCAGCCATTGGTGGCAAGTCACCCGTGTCGTTGCCGGGATTCTTCTCGGCGGGTGACGGCATTGCGCGCGCGGTCAGCGTCAGGGCGGTGCCGTGAATCGTGGCCGGTCATTGGTTGCACTACTCACGCTGTGTGCGTTCGCCTCCGCATGCCGGTCTGGCGCCGTCCGTGAAACCGGTGATCCATCACGTGACGCGATGCTCGCGGAGTGGCGTCAGCGTGTGGTCACGGATTCCGTGCGCGCCGTACTCACGCGAGGCCTCGCCGACTCCGCGTTTCCGGCGGCCTACGCGGTGATCGGCAACGCACGTGGCGTGTACGCATCGATGGGCATCGGTGCACTGAACGCGATGGATGTTCGCCCCGCTCCCGTGGATTCGAATGGCGCGCCGCTCGCCAACGGCACTGTCGCCGCACCGGTGATGCCCACGCCCACGCCGGTCACCGACTCTACCGTGTGGGATCTCGCGTCCCTCACCAAAGTGATTGCGACCACCTCGGCGATCATGCAACTCGTGGGCGACGGACGTGTGCAACTCGACGCACCGGCCACACGCTATCTGCCGCAGTGGAACGCACCGGGTGCGGAGTTGGTGACCGTGCGACACCTGCTCACGCACAGCGCGGGACTGCCTGCCTGGCGACCGCTGTACAAAGAAGCGTGGTCGGCCGAAGAGGCCATGCAGCAGGTGTACGCCACCGTGCCCGACACGGCACCGGGTGTGCGCTACGTATACAGCGATCTCGGCTTCATCCTGCTGGGTGAAATCGTGCGTGAAGTGTCGGCGCTTCCGCTCGACAGTTACGTCATGTCAAAAGTGTTCCTGCCCATGGGCATGCGCGAAACCCGATTTCTCCCGTCGGCGCTCTGGCGCACGCGTACCGCGCCCACGGAAATTGATCCCTGGCGGCAACGGCAGTTACGCGGCGAAGTGCATGACGAGAACGCCTTTCA
Organism: Gemmatimonadales bacterium; assembly: GCA_038203795.1. Classification (GTDB taxonomy): domain Bacteria; phylum Gemmatimonadota; class Gemmatimonadetes; order Gemmatimonadales; family Gemmatimonadaceae; genus JAABRT01. The sequence continues at coordinate 6,349 of JBBRDP010000016.1, read as the reverse complement.
ACTTGGCGCTGTGGCGGGACACGCCGGGCTGTTCTCCACGGCGCGCGATCTCACGCGATTTGCCCAAACGCTGCTCCGCGATGGCGTGGCCGTGTCCGATGAGGCGCGCGCCGATAGCCTGCGCGTGCTCGACGGCCTGACGCTGCGCACCTTTGAAACGCGTCAAGCGATGGCGGGCTCCCATCGAGCGCTTGGCTGGGAGACGCCCAACGGCACCAACTCGGCCGGCCGTCGACTCACGGCCTCGGCATTCGGCCACACCGGCTTCACCGGCACCTCGCTCTGGATCGATCCCGCGCAGGACCTGTTCATCTTGCTGTTGACCAATCGGGTGAACCCCACACGCCAGCGCCAGGGGATCGCGCGGGTGCGAACATCGCTCGCCGACGCCGTGGTGGGCGCGATCTCGGTGACTGCACCGCCCTTGTCGGCGGGAACGTTGGGACGGAATCTTGAGTAATTCAGTAGGGAATGATTAGTATTAAGTTGTAGGTGGCGACACACCATGGCCGAACGGCAATGTTCGGTGCGGTCGATCGAACCCCATGCGCCGGCCTTTGGGCCGGTTCCGGAGACACACAGATGAGCACGATGCAGCAGCCCGACCTGTTGGTGACGATCACTGACGCAGCCGTCACCGAGGTACAGAAGTTCATGGAAGCGGAAGGGGTCACGGCCGAGGTCGGTGGCCTTCGCGTGTCAGTGATGCCGGGCGGATGCAGCGGCTTCAAGTACGGGCTTGTGATCGAAGACAAGGGCGCCGAAGACGATCTCGTGCTGGATCACGGGTCATTCAAGGTGTTTGTCGACCCGTTCTCCGCGCAGTATCTCGGCGGCACGATCATCGACTATGTCACATCGATGCAGGGGTCGGGCTTCACGTTCAAGAACCCCGGCTCCACCGGCGGCTGCGGCTGCGGAAGTTCGTTCTCGGCGTAGGGACGTCTGCGGGCTCGCCTCGTTGCGCGCTCGGCGAGATTTTGCTCAGAGGCTCGTGATCCCACTGCGGATCACGGGCCTCTCTGCTATTCTCCCTGATCCGTTCGACGCGTCAGCGCTGAACGCCACTCCCCGCCCCGCGTTTCGGAACGCCGACCCCGCCCTGTCGTCCATGCCCCGATCATGACTGCTACCGGCTTCACGCTGCTCGATGGCATCATCGTGGTGCTCTACCTCATCGCCACCACCATGCTCGGTGTGTGGCTCGGACGCGGCCAGCAAAGCGCTCGCGATTATTTCGTGGCCGGTGATCGCATTCCGTGGTGGGCTGTACTGTTCTCAGTCGTTGCCACGGAAACCAGCGCGCTGACGTTTATCTCGATTCCGGGGCTGGCGTACATCGGCAATCTCGGGTTCCTGCAAGTGGCGATGGGCTACGTGGTGGGGCGCATCATCGTCTCGTTCGTACTGTTGCCCAGATACTACCAGGGCGATCTCGTCACTGCCTACGCGTTGCTCGAGCGACGCTTTGGGTCGGCTACGCGTCGTTTCGCCTCGATCACCTTCATGGTGACGCGTACCTTCGGCGACTCCGTGCGACTGTTCGCGACGGCGATTCCGGTGGGGCTGCTCATTGGTCCGCTGGTGGCGCCGGAGTACGTGGGGCCGATGTCCATTCTCATTCTTGGTGCGTGCACCGTGGTGTACACGTATCAGGGCGGCATGCGCGCCGTGATCTGGACGGACGTGATTCAGATTGGCGTGTACATGGGCGGCGGTGTCGCGGCGCTGTTGCTTGTTGGCGATGACGTCATTGGCGGCTGGTCAAAGATTTTCAGTGATGCCTCAGCGCGCGGCCAACTCAAACTGTTCGATTTGTACACGGGCTTTGACCGACCGCACACCTTGTGGGCCGGCCTGATTGGCGGCGCGTTTCTTTCGATGGCGTCGCACGGCGTTGATCAGATGATCGTGCAACGCCTGCTCGCCACGGGCAATCTGAAGCTGGCGCGTCGCGCGCTCATTGGCAGTGGCTTTGTCGTGTTCGCGCAGTTCACGATGTTCCTCATCATCGGTGTCGGGCTCTACGCCTTCTACGGCGGCGAAGCGTTTCCACGACCCGACGCGATCTTTCCCCGCTTCATCGTGGAAGTGATGCCGCCCGGCCTGACCGGCATCGTGATCGCGGCGATTCTGGCGGCTGCGATGAGCACCATCTCGAGTTCCATCAACTCGTTGGCGGCGGCGTCGGTGCACGATCTATATCTCCCGATCACGGGACGCAACAGCGACGATCCCGGCTTGTTGCGCACCAGCAAACGCTTCACGTTGTTGTGGGCGGCGATTCTCGTGGGCGGCGCGCTCCTGTATCGCAACGAGGGCACACCGGTCGTCACGATTGCGCTGTCGATTGCGTCGTTCACATACGGCGGCCTGCTCGGTGCGTTTTTTCTCGGCATCTACGTTGCGAGAGCGCGTCAGTTCGATGCGATTCTCGGCATGAGTGTTGGTATCAGTATCATGAGCGTGGTGGTGTTCGCGACGCAGCTGAGCACATGGTTTCCGGCGGTCGCGCCGCTGCTCGCCCCGGTGCGCGGGATCGCGTGGCCGTGGTTCGTGCTCATTGGCACGACGCTTACGTTTGGCACTGGATTGATCTCGTCCCTCTTTTCGTCAGCCTCGCGACCACGCGACGCCTCAGCTTCGGAGTCTGCTGTATGAGTGCTGGTCCCCTCGATCCTATTCCGCTCGTTGTCGGCGTCGACGGCGGCGGCACCCGTACGCGCGTTCTGCTGGCCGATCTCGACGGTCGTGCGTTGGCGCGCGTCGAAGGCGCCGCCACGGCGCTGCGGCCTGGCGAGGAACGGCACTCGGCAGAGATCATCACGGCGTTGGTGCAGGAAGCGCTGGCGAGCATTGAGCGGGCTGAAACCCGTCCGGCAACACTTGTAGTGGGCGTGGCCGGCGGAGGTCAGGAGCGGGCCGCCCAGGCGCTCTGGCAGGCCCTCGCGTCATCGCGCGTGGCCGACGACGTGAATGTGGTGTCGGACGCCGAGATTGCGCTCGACGATGCGTTCGGCGATTCGGCCGGTGTGCTGCTGGTGTCCGGTACCGGCTCGGTGGCGTTTGCGCGGGCGCCGGACGGCCGTTTGGAACGCTGCGGCGGTTGGGGCCCGGTGTTGGGAGACGAAGGCAGTGGCGCCTGGATCGGTCGGCGGGCGATGAGCGTGATCACCGCCGCGCACGACGGTCGCGAGCCAGAGACGGCGCTGGTGGGTGCGATGCTCACCGCGCTCGAGGTGGAGTCACTGGAGGATTTGATTCCGTGGGCCGCAGAGGCCACGCCGGCCGACTTTGCGGCCATTGCGCCGGTGGTAATGCAGGTCGCAGCGCAAGGCGACCTGCGGGCGAATGCGCTGCTCAGTCTCGGTGTGGAAGAGTTGGTGTTGCACGTGCGCACGTTGGCGCGGCGCTGCTTTACCGACGAGCGCGCCAGTGTACCGGTGGCGTGTGCGGGCGGACTGCTAGGCAAGGGATCGCTGGTGCGCAAGCGATTGGAGCAGCGGCTCAAGACGGCGGTGCCGGGAGCGGTGGTGCGGCCGGAAGACGTGGACGCCGCGCGCGGCGCGGTGAAACGGGCTCGGCGACTGATGGGCGTGGAGAGCTGAGCACTCCGTAGCTACGCACGTTGCGCGTATCGTTGGGAGCGCGCCTTCAGTTGTCGGTTTCGGTAAACGGTGAACGGTGGTGATACTGCGTCTCGCGGCAAGACAGCTGCACGCGCTTCACCGTGAACTGTTCACCGTGAACCCTCACCGTGAACTAAAGGCCCGACCTCGCCTCGCCAATCCGGGGGCCGTAACGGCGGCTGTTCTCAGCGCTCAGAACGTATAATCGAGATTGTACTTCGCGCGCACGCGACGACCGGTACCATCGACTGCGGGGCGGAAGCGCGTGGCGCCGAGAATCTCGCGCAGCTTGCGGTTGTAGCCGGCATCACGCGTGGGCGTGAGCTCGAAGTCGATCACTTTTCCGGTGGAATCGACGTCAAAGACAATCGTGATTGTTTTGCCCTTGACGCTATTGGGCACCGGAATGGGCGGAATGAACAGCTCGGCGGGCGTGGGCGGGTAAATCGTGCCGGCACCGCCGCCTGTGCCGGCACCAACTCCGCTGCCACGACCGGTGCCGATACCGGAGCCGACCCCGCCGCCGGAACCCGACCCGGACCCGGCGCTGCCGTCGTTGCCCGATCCACCACCCGTGCCGGCCACTTTCGACGCAGCGTCGGCAGCGGGCAGGTTGACATCGGATTCGGCCGCCGTGGGCTGCGCGATGGGCGTGGGCTCCAACGGCTTGACCTCAGGCGGCGCGACTTCGGGCGGCTTGACCTCCGGTGGCTTCTCGACCGGCACCTGGAAACGCTCCGGATCGGGTGCCTTGGTTGGTGGCGGCGGCGTGGGGACCACGTACTGCACACGCTCCGAGACCACGCGACCGCCGCCGGTACCACCAGTCCCGCCCCCACCGCCGCCAGCGGGTCCCGGACCGCCCGCACCCATCATCTCCGCCACCACATCCGGCGCGAGAAACGGAAAGATGAGCAGCAACACCACGAGCAGATGCAGTGCAATCGATACAATCGCGCCGCCTAATGTGCGCTGCTTGGCGATGGGAATGCCGATGGGCGGACGATACTTGCGTCGATCTTGCTCCGATGCCGCGCTGTCGCGCGGCATCGGGATCTGTGGATCAGGAGTTGGCGGAACAGCGCTCATGAGAACGGGCGAGAGTAGGTGTCGTGCATCACGCTCAAACGTACTACGGCGGACGCTCCCGAGAGGGTTCGTCCGCCGTGATGATACCCCGCTCGCGTCATAGAGAGCCGCGAGCGTATGTGGGACAACCGATCGATTACTCCTTGGGTCCGGGCGTAATGCCGATAACCTTGACCCCAGCGCCACGCGCCTGATCCATGGCGTAGACCACATCGCCGTAGGTGACCGTGGAGTCACCCTTGATGAAAATGATCTTGTCTGGACGTGGGTCGTACACGGATCGCAGCTTCGCGAACAAGTTTTCGCGATCGACTTCGTCCTGATTGATTTTGTACTTGCCGTCTGCGAGCACGCTCAACACGATCTGATCGTTCGCGCTATTGGCCGTCTGCACCTGCGGATTTGGATCGGGAAGCGTGGCGTCGATCGCCTTGCGGCTCATGGGGATGATCATCATGAAGATGATCAACAGCACAAGCAACACGTCGATCATGGGCGTGACGTTGATCTCGTTGGAATGTCCGCCGCCCTGGCCGCCTTCAGCACTCATACTCATGGTCAGCTTCCTCCCTTGTTCAGGAACAATCGATCACTTTCCACCAGTGATTCCGTACCGGGCATCTGATCGGAGATCAGGGCGGCCACACGTACGCCACCCAGGGCGACAACGTCGAGTGCCTTGAGCACCTTATCGTACGTGAGATCCTTGTGCGCCTTGATGTAGAGGATGCTCTCGTCGCGACCTTCGAACGTATTGCGCGTGAGCTGCTCAAGATCTTCCGGACGGATGAGCGCCTTGTTGAACCAATACTGCCCCGACGCATCGATACCGAGGACCTGATCGGTGTCTTCTTCGGGGTGCGGCTTGAGATTTTGACCTTGCGGCGGCACAGCAGTGAAGCCCGCATTGATTTGCGGGACCGTGATCATGAAAATGATCAGCAATACGAGCATCACGTCGATCATCGGCGTGACATTCGGATTGGAGCTCACCGCGCCCGAACTGAGATTCATACCCATGGTTGTTCTCCAGATGTCTTGGCGGCGCGGCCACTGTTCGCGAAGAACAGACCACGCCGCCGGTCAGGGTATGGGCAGGGTTACTTGGAGATCGGGGTGCCGCCCGCAGTATTGAACTCGCGGGTGAAGCGCGACCGTCCGAACTCGCCCGAGACGCCCTTGATGAGATAGTCGACCATTTCCTTCGACGTGTATGTCATTTCCGCCGTGAGGTTGTCGATCTTCGTCTGGAAGTAGTTGTACGACCACACGGCCGGAATGGCGACGCCGATACCAATGGCCGTCGTGATGAGCGCCTCGGCCACACCGCCGGCGATCGAGCTGATGCCGCCCGAGCCGGACGTGGCCATGGCCGTGAAGGAGTTGACGATACCCATCGTCGTTCCCACGAGGCCCACGAACGGTGCCGTGGCGCCGACCGTCGCGAGCACGCCCAAACCACGCTTGAGCTCGACGACCGTCATCAGCATTTCACGCTCGATCGCACGTTCAGCCGAGTTGATGTCGGCGACCGTCACGGACCCGTCCTGGATGAGCGGACGCACTTCGGACAGCGCACCACCGAGCACGCGGGCCACATGCGACTTCTTGTAGCTCTCGGCCAGGTTGAT
>JBBRDP010000015.1:0-32011 GCA_038203795.1 Gemmatimonadales bacterium | reverse complement strand
CGTGTGATCGTCCAGCCGTTCGATCGGACGAACCCGCCCCCAGTCCGCGCGCACTGCGGTGAGCGACGCACGACGCGCTCGTGCTCTCTGCCAGAACCCTGCGGCCGTGCCCACCAGGAGCACAACCGCGATCAGCGCTTCGGCGATCAACGCGCGTACGGTCCGGAGATCATATCGGTGCTACGTGGCGGCGCCAGCCAGGGTTTCAACGCCGCAGCAGCCGCCCTGTTGCCCTACTCCACCGTCACTGACTTCGCCAAATTTCTGGGCTGATCCACATTGCACCCACGCTTCACCGCGATGTAGTACGCCAGCAACTGCAACGGCACCGACGCCAGCACCGGCGTGAGGAGATCGATCGTTTCCGGTACGCGGAACTCATAGTCAATCAATCCTTCCAGCGCTTCTTCCTCGCGCGTGGTGATGGCAATGATCTTGCCCTTGCGCGCTTTTACTTCCTGAATGTTTGACGTGATCTTTTCGAACACCGCGTCGTGCGGCGCAATGAACACCACGGGCATCATTTCATCGATGAGCGCAATCGGCCCGTGCTTCATCTCGGCGGCGGGATACCCTTCCGCGTGGATGTAGCTGATTTCCTTGAGCTTGAGCGCGCCCTCGAGCGCCGCCGGGAAGTTGTAGCCGCGTCCCAGATACAAAAAGTTTGACGCGCGCTTGAACTCTTCGGCGATGTTCTCGATTTCGTGTGCACGGTCGAGAATCGACTGCACCTGCTGCGGCAACGCGGCGAGCGCCTGCGCGATCTCGCGCCCCTTCTCCACCGACATGTCACGCAGACGCGCCATTTTGAGCGTAAACAGCACGAGCGCCACCACCTGACTGGTAAACGCCTTGGTAGACGCCACCCCGATTTCCGGGCCAGCGTGCAGGTAAATGCCGCCGTCCGATTCGCGCGCAATCGTGGAACCCACCACGTTCACCAAGCCCATCGTGCGCGCGCCACGCCGCTTGGCTTCACGCATGGCCGCGAGCGTGTCCGCCGTTTCGCCCGACTGCGAGATCACGATGCACAGCGAGTTGGGACGCACGATCGGATTGCGATACCGGAACTCCGACGCGTATTCCACCGCCACGGGAATGCGGCACAGCTCCTCGATCATCATCTTGCCAATCAGCGCCGAGTGCCAACTCGTGCCGCAGGCCGTGATCACGATGTTGTCAACCGCCGTGAGATCGTCCTTCAGAATGTTGATGCCGCCGAGCTTGGAGAAGCCCTCGTCCACGAGCAACCGGCCACGCATGGTATCAGTGATCGTAGTGGGCTGCTCGAAGATCTCCTTGAGCATGAAGTGCGGATACCCACCGCGCTCGATCTGCGCCAGATCCCAGTCGATGCGACTGACGGGCTTGTCCTGATCTTCCGCCTTGAGGTCGAGAACGCGATAGCCATCGCGCGTGAGCACGGCGACTTCGTCGTCGTCGAGATACACGACTTCGCGTGTGTGCGCGAGCACCGCGCTGGCGTCCGACGCGAGGTAGTACTCGCCGTCGCCGAGCCCCACGAGCAGCGGGCTGCCCTTGCGCGCCGCGACGATCTTATCGGGCTCCAGGCTGCAGATCACGGCCATGCCGTACGTGCCGTCCACCTGATGCAACGCCTCGATCACGGCCGCTTCGAGATTGCCGGCGTACGCGGCCTCGATGAGATGCGCGAGTACTTCGGTGTCGGTGTCCGACTTGAAGACAAACCCGCGCGATTCGAGTGATCGCTTGAGCGTGGTCGCGTTCTCGATGATGCCGTTGTGCACCACCGCGATCGTACCGTTGTGACTGGCGTGCGGATGCGCGTTCGTCGTGGTTGGTGGACCGTGCGTCGCCCATCGCGTGTGGCCAATGCCCAGCGTGCCATTTGGCGGATCATCAAGAATCGCCTGCTCAAGGCGCGCAATTTTTCCCGCTGCCTTGCGCGTCTCCACACCCTTGCCGTTCATCACGGCCACGCCGGCTGAATCGTAGCCGCGATATTCGAGGCGCTTGAGTCCGTCAATCAAGACTGGAGTGGCCAGCCTGGGCCCAACGTATCCGACGATGCCGCACATAATTGCTTGGTTTCGAGTGAGTAGTGCGATCGTTCAGGAAGCGCCGACGAGCGCCGACAATGGGTCACGCGCATCGGCCACGAGTTGTCTCGCAGCGACTTCTGTTGGGGCCTCGGCGATCACGCGCACAATCGGCTCCGTCCCCGACGGGCGCAGATGCACCCAGCGATCGGGCCAGTCGAGGCGCAGACCATCCTGCGTGTCGGCCACCGCGTCCGGAAAGCGTTCGCGCAACGCAGCGTACACGGCGGTGAGCGGGGCGTCGGGACGTTCGAGCTTGTCCTTCACAATGACGTAGCGCGGATGCTCCGTCACAAAATCGGAGACACGCTTCTCTGTGGTCGCGAGCAGATGCAAAATCAACGCAACCGCCACCGGCGCATCACGCCCCAGATGCAGCTCGGGCAGAATCACACCACCGTTGCCCTCTCCGCCAATCGTGGCACCGGCCGCCCGCATGGCCAGCGCCACATTTACTTCACCCACGGGCGCGAACTCGAACGTTGCGCCACCATCGTGCGCAGCATCCTGCACCACTTTGCTCGTGCTGAGATTCGTCACCACACTGCCGGGACGTTCGGGCAGCACCGCACGCACTGCCATGGCCAGCGTGTAGTCTTCGCCGATCGCGCGACCGGTTTCATCAACAAGCGCGAGTCGGTCGACATCGGGATCAGTCGCGAACCCAATCGCCGCGCCGCTTTGGCGGACAAGCGCACTCAGCGCACCAAGATTTTCAGGCACCGGCTCCGGCGGACGGGGAAAGCGACCGTCCGGCGTCATGCCGATGGCCGACACCGTGCAGCCGAGCTGCTCGAGCAGCTGTGGCATGATCACGCTGCCGGCCCCGTGGCAACAATCGAGTGCCACGTGAAACGACTGCGCGCGGATGGCGGCGACGTTGAGAAACGGCAGCGCCAGCACCGCGTCGAGATGACGTTGCACGGCGTGTTCGTCACGGATCACCGTGCCGAGCGCGTCCCAGCTCGCACGCGGAATACCGCGCTCCAAGAGGGTGCGCATTTGTGCGCCTTCGTCGCTGGAGAGAAACAATCCGCTCGCCCCGATGAACTTGAGCGCGTTCCATTCTACCGGATTGTGGCTGGCCGTAATTGCCAGGCCGCCCGCTGCGTGATGGTGCTCAACGGCCATCTGTACCGTTGGCGTGGGCACCATTCCAATATCGAGAACATGGCAGCCCACCGACTCCAAGGCCGAGTGCACGACACGGGTGAACATCGGGCCACTCACACGACTGTCACGACCTACGACAATCGGACGTCCCGGGTGCTGCTGCAGCGCCCACGCGCCGAACGCCGCCGCATACGTGGCCATGACCTCCGGCGTGAGGGCCTCACCAACCCGGCCGCGCACGCCCGACACACTCACCATCAACCCGTCAAATGCCATGAATCCTCTCGACGCGCACACGCGCGGAAATACGGTAAACCATTTAATGTAAACGAGTTGAGCGTCATCAGGCCGGACGAAGCGCGCTGTTGCCGATTCGCTGCAGGAATGACGCCCGAGCGGTCGCCGCCGTTACACGCTCGGCCCCTTTCACCTTTCTGTCGGTCTGTGGCAAATCCACTGAGTTTGCTCCCCTACGCGATCGCGGCGGCCGACGGACGGGTGAAGGGGATGCCGGTTGCGGCGCTGATCGCCGCCGGTTTCGCGCTGCTGCAGCGCTCGGTCCCGCTGGTTCGCGCCTTGGCGAGCCGATCGCCCGCTATCCTGTTACCCCACGGCTCGGCGTTCGTGGCGGCACTTGCGGCGTGCGACGGGCATGCCGCGCTGGTGCTCGATCCGGCACGTGACGCGTCAACAATTCGTGCAGCGCTCGACAGGGCGAGCGTGAGTGTGGTGTTCACCGATGCACAGTTCGCTGCCCGCGTGCCATCGGACCGGCTGATCGTGCTGCTGGACGATGCACCGCGCGAGGCACAGGTCCAAGTGCCCGGAGCAGCAATGCGACGCGTCGATCTCGGCTCGCACGTGGGGCTCGCGGTCGAGGGAGAACGCGGTGCCGGCGGGAGCGAGGCGGCGGTGTTGCGGTGGGTGGACGACGAGATCATGCGAAGCCTCAGCCACCGCGACGTGATGGCGGCTGGCAACAACAACGAACGTGTGCCCGGGCTGGTCAACTCATTGCTACGCCCACTTCTCCGCGGCGAGTCCTGCTGAACAGGGCCCCGGCGCCGCGCGGTCACGCCGCCAGTACGGTCCCTCCGGTTGGACGCCGCACAAATGAATCGGGGAGAGGGAACGCGCGAGCGCGTAGTGCGCGACCGAACGCCGAAACACACATCGGATCGAACTGCGTACCGGCGCAGCGCTCCAACTCGGCCATCGCTTCGTCCACCGCCATCCCGGCACGATACGGACGCCCGCTGGTCATGGCGTCGAAGGAGTCCGCTACGGCGGCGACGCGGGCTTCGATCGGGATTTCATCACCGATCAGGCAGTCCGGCGCACCACGTCCGTCGTAGCGCTCGTGGTGTGAACGAACAACCGCGAGCGCGTGCGGGGCATCTCGAAGCAATGGCGAGAGGATACGCCAGCCAATGACCGGATGCTCCATGACGTGACCGTATTCTTCATCGGTGAGGGGGCCGTCCTTGTTCAGCACCGTCTCCCGCACACCGATCTTCCCGATGTCGTGCAGGCGGCTGCCGAGCTCGAGTTGCACGAGCAACTGCTCATCGAGTCCGAGCTCGATTGCGATCGCCATGGCGTAACATCCCACCCGCACGGAGTGGCCCCACGTGTACGGGTCCTTCACTTCCAGCGCGTCGGCGAGTGACTGCAACGAGGCGAGAAACAGCTCCTCGTAGGCTCGGGCCTGCGCCTGCACACGGGCTTCGAGATTCTCACGATGCGTTCGGTTTTCCAGCAGCAGCGTGCGCTTCTCAAGCGCCTGACCAACGCGACCGCGAATTTCTTCGACGCGAAACGGCTTGGTCACATAATCCATCGCGCCGTTCGCGAGGCACTGCACCGCCAGCTCGACATCGGACACGGCGGTCACCATGACCACCGCAGTATCGGGCCATCGCTCATGAATCGTGCGAAGGAGCTCCACACCGTCCATCTGCGGCATGTGGTAGTCCGTCAGCACGAGCGACGCGGGTTCGCGTTCGAGCGCGGCGACGGCTTCCACACCCGAGCCGGCGTCGCGGCAGTGGAACCCCTGCTGTTCGAGGATCCGGCGCAGGATAGCGCGCAGCGGCACCTCATCGTCAACGATGAGACAGCGGGGACGCGTGTCGGTGTTCGTGAGCGACATCGTGGAGAAACGGCGTGGGGAGCGAGGTGGGCGACTACGCTGCGGGCGGCGGATCGAGCAACGGGACAGAGTGCGACCAGGTTGGACGGCGGCTAGCTTGCGGTGGACCACTTTTCCCGCCCCGAACCAGCCCAAGCTTACCATGACGCGAATTTTCTCCGACGATCTCGACGCCGGTCTCTCCACTCGGGCCATTCATGCGGGCCAGCGACCGGAGCCACAAGCCGGCGCGATCATGACGCCGCTCTACCTGACCTCCACCTACGTGCAGGAGGGGTTGGGTCGGAACAAGGGCTACGAGTACGCGCGAGGCAAGAACCCGACGCGCGAGGCGCTTGAGCGAAATGTCGCGACGCTCGAAAGCGGACAGCATGGTTTCGCGTTCGCCAGCGGAATGGGTTGTCTCGACTCCATCATGAAGCTCTTCCGCGCCGGCGACCATATCGTCGTGGGCGAGAACGTGTATGGCGGCACCTTTCGCCTGTTCGACAAGATCCTGCGGCATTTCGGATTGTCCTTCACCTATGTGGACACTCGCGATCCTCAGCGAGTGGCGGACGCGATGTCGGCGTCGACTCGCGCTCTCTTGATTGAAACTCCGACAAACCCGCTGATGCGTCTGGCGGATCTTTCGGCGATGGCAGAGATCGCCCGAAAGCATGACGCGCTGCTCGTTGTCGACAACACCTTTGCCACGCCGATCTTTCAGCGTCCCCTTGAAGTCGGTGCCCACATTGTGTGGCATTCCACAACGAAGTACCTCAATGGTCACTCTGATATGATCGGCGGCCTCGCGGTCGTTCTTGAGGATGATCTGGCAACTCGCCTGCAATTCATTCAGAATGCGGCAGGTGCCGTGCCCGGCCCCTTCGACTGCTGGCTCGCGCTGCGCGGCACCAAGACGCTCCCGCTTCGCATGAAGCAGCACGACGCAAACGGCCGACAGATCGCCACCTGGCTCGCCGAGAAGCTGGGGCATGAGTCGGTGATCTACCCCGGATTGCCGTCGTTTCCGCAGTACGAACTGGCCAAGTCACAAATGAGCGGCTTTGGCGGCATGATCACGCTCGAACTCGGTTCGGTGGAGCGGGCGAAGAAGGTGCTGGAGTCGGTCAAGGTATTCGCGCTGGCGGAATCGCTGGGCGGCGTGGAAAGCCTGATCAGTCACCCGGCCAGCATGACGCACGGCTCGGTGCCGGCCGATGTCAAAGCCGATATGGGACTTACGGACGGCATGATCCGTCTGTCCTGCGGCGTTGAAGACGTCGAAGACCTCATCGCGGACCTGGAACAGGCACTGGCCTGAGCCGGTCCCGTGAGCGGTGCGCCAGCGACGACGGGCGCTGGCGCAACTTCTGCGGGGTATTCAGCGTACGGTGTTGTAACCCCAAGCCCGAGCTGCCATGACTCAAGTTCCGCTTACTCAGATCGCGTCCGTCAGCTGGGAGCACCCGGCCGACCGCGCCGCCCTCAACTCGCTGCGCGCCCTGCCCGGCTTCGACATGGCCGTGCGCAAAATCGCCGGCTTCTTCGGCGAGCGTGGTATTCGTAACCTCTTTCTTGGCGACGCCGTACTCGTGGGCCCCACGCAACGGCCCAACCTGTACGCGTTGTACCAGGAAGTGTTGCAGACGCTCGATTGGCCGCCCGCCGGCGAACCGCCGCCCCAGCTGTACGTCGCGCAGACGCCCATCGCCAACGCCGGCGCCGTTGGCTTTGACAAACCGTTCATCGTGATCAACTCCGGCGCGCTCGAGTTGCTGTCGCGTGAAGAGCAGCGCTTCATTCTCGCGCATGAGTTGGGGCACATCATGAGCGGCCACACAACGTACCGCACCATCGCGATCATTGTGATGACCTTTGGCTTGCAGGTGCTGCCGATCATGGCCACGGTCGCGCTGCTGCCCTTTCAGCTTGCGCTGCTCGAGTGGTATCGCAAGTCGGAGCTCTCGGCCGACCGCGCGGGCTTGCTCGGGTCGCAAAACGTGCGTGCGTCGATGGGCGCGTTTCTCGCGCTCGCGGGCGGGCGACCGGTGGACGATACGCACGACCTCGACGCGTACATCGCGCAAGCGCGCGAGTACGAAGTTGGTGGTACGTCATGGGACGCCGTGCTCAAGGCGCTCAACACCGCGCTGCGCGTGCATCCGTTTCACACAGTGCGCGTTGGTGAGCTCGATCGCTGGGTGGAGTCGGGCGAATACAGCCGCGTGATCGGCGGTGCGTACGTGCGTCGTGGTGATGAAGCCGCGCGTCCGCTCGGCGACGATGTGCGTGAGGCCACTGACTACTACGCCCGGGAAGCGCGCGCCGCCGCCGACCGCGTAAGCGATGTGATCACGCGGGCCGCCGATGCGTTCGCCGATGCGTTCCGCGCCGCGACCGGCGGCGCGGCCACCGCGACGGCGGAAGAGCCTGCGCCGGGCGCAGATGGCACCGACCGTCCGGACGGCACCCCGAACACCCCGCCGGCAAGCTGACGCGAGCCGCCGCGAGCATGCCGAATCGGGATTAGCTTTCGCGTTGCCGTCGACCGGATGGCCACGCTCCCCTGATTCGGTAGCTCGCTTGGCATGAAGATTCTTCTCATTGGAAACGGCGGACGCGAACATGCGCTCGCCGACGCGCTGCTCCGTGAAAACACTACCATCGACCTGATTGCGGCCCCTGGAAATCCGGGCATCGCCTCCCTGGCTCGACTGGCACCGCTGTCGCTGTCGGCGAGCGAGGAGATCGTGTCGTTCGCCGCCGATGAGCAGGTTGATCTCGTGGTGATTGGACCCGAGGCACCACTGGCCGATGGATTGGTGGACCGCCTTCGCCTGCGCAACATTCCCGCGTTCGGCCCCACGTACGAAGCCGCCGAGATCGAGACGTCGAAGCATGTTGCCAAGTCGCTCATGGCGCGCGCGAAGGTACCAACGGCGCGATCGGAGACACATCGCACCGCGGCGGGTGCCCACGACGCCGTCAACGAGCGATTCAATGCGCCGGTTGTCATCAAGGCGTCAGGGCTGGCCGCCGGCAAAGGCGTGATTGTGTGCCATACCGACGCGGAGGCACACGCCGCGATTGATCGCATCATGGGCGACAAGGCGTTCGGTGCGGCCGGTGATGAATGTCTTGTCGAGGCCTTCATGCAGGGCGAAGAACTCTCGCTGTTCGCGCTCACCGATGGCATCGATGTGCTCACGATGATGCCGGCGCAGGATCACAAGCGCCTGCTCAACGGAGACGACGGACCGAACACCGGTGGCATGGGCGCGTACACACCCGTTTCGCTCGGCACGCCCGCGCTGCTTGAGGACGTAACGGAACGCATTTTGTTGCCCACGTTGCACGCGCTGCGCAAGCGCCGGACGCCGTTCACCGGGCTACTGTACGCCGGTTTGATGCTCACGGATGAAGGGCCGCAGGTGGTGGAGTTCAACTGTCGGTTTGGTGATCCGGAAACGCAAGCGATTCTGCCCATGCTCAGCAGCAGTCTGCTCGACCCCATGCTGGCCATTGCGCGCGGCGCACGTATCGGCAACATGTCGCCGCTGACGTGGCGTGACGGAGCATCGGTGACGACGGTGGTCGCCGCCGCCGGATATCCCGACACACCGAGGGCTGGTGATGTGATCCACCTGCCCGATGACGATGCCACACGACGTGTGTATCACGCCGGTACGACACGTAGTGCACAGGGTGAGCTTGTGACCAGTGGTGGTCGTGTGGTGGCGGTTACCGGCATCGGCGACACGTTTGAAGACGCGCGACGGATCAGCCGCGACGGCGCCGAGTTGGTGGAGTTCGAGGGACGACAGTTCCGCACCGACATCGGCTGGCGGGAGCACGAGCGGCTCGCCTGAATGCCCGAGTTGCCGGAAACGGAAACGATCGCGCGCGATCTCAACGCGCGTGTGCGTGATGCGCGCATCCGCGATGTGCAGGTTGCGCGCGAGGATGTGTTGCGCGGCGTGACCGCGTTGGAGTTACCGTTGCACGTGAAGGGCAGACACATACGAACGGTGTGGCGACGTGCCAAGCTGATCGTGCTCGATCTGTTCAATGCCGACGAACTCGCTGGCCACATCGTGGTGCAACCACGATTCACCGGCGGCCTGCTGGTGGACGACGGCACGCTCCCGGCCGAACTCCGCGAGTATCTCACGGTCAGCTTCATGTTGGAAGACGATCGTCAGCTGCACTACCGTGATGTTCGTCGCCTGGGCACGCTCGCGTGGATGTTGCCCGCGCAGTTCGACACGTATGCGGGGACTCTGGGACCTGAGCCCCTTGGCGAGACCTTTTCATCGGCCACGTTGCGCGAAAGCCTCGGTGCATCCACACGCGCGGTGAAAGCGTCGCTGATGGATCAGACGAAGCTGGCCGGTGTGGGGAATATCTATGCGACCGAAGCGCTGTGGGATGCGGGGATCGATCCGTCGCGAGAAACGCGATCGCTCTCGGACGCCGAATGGGATGTCTTACACGAAGCGCTGCAGCGGATCCTCACCGCCAGCATCGACGCGCGCGGCACAAGCTTTCGCGACTACCGCGATGCAAGCGGCGGGCGCGGTGCGTATGTGAGCCAACTGCGAGCCTACGGGCGCGAAGGGCACCCGTGTGGTCGCTGCGGCCGTCGGTTGATTGGTACGCACGCGATCGACGGGCGAAATACGGTGTTCTGCGCAGGGTGTCAGTACTAGGGGAAGCTCTGCAAAATGCAGAGCTTCCCCTAGCGCACGTATTGCCTGCCGAGCACCCCGCCCCTATGTTCGGCGTATGTTCGGACTCAGCGTCGCGCCGCGACACACCTCGCCGCAGCTCTCATTTCTCGAGGCGGTACCTCGCCTGGACGCGTCGCCGTTGCGCGATGTCGTGCGCCGCGATGTCAAGAATGTGCCCGGCGTGTACCGCATGCTCGGCGCGCACGGCGACGTGCTGTACGTGGGCAAGTCGCGGCAGCTCCGTACACGGCTGCTCTCGTACTTCCGCTTGCCCTGGCCTGAACATCGCCACGCGCGCATGCTGCGCGAGACCGCCAACATCGAATGCGAAACGGCGCCCAATGAGTTCGCCGCCCTGCTGCGAGAAACGCGCCTGATCCGCGCACATTTGCCAGCGTACAATCAGCGCGGCGCCCGCCCCCTCGATCGGTGGTGGGTGATTGTGATCTCGCGCGGACCGGTGCCACGGCTGCGTGTGCAGCGCGCGAGCACCGTGGCCGGAGCGCGCAGTGGAGGTGCCAGCACGGTGATCGGACCGTTCGCGCACAAGTCGCCGCTGGTGTCCGCCGTGCGTGTGCTCAACGATGCTCTCGGATTGCGTGATTGCGCCGATCGTGTGCCCATGGTCCTGCGCGACAGTGGCGACATCTTCGCCGACGATCCGGCCTACGCGCGCACGCCAGCGTGCCATCGATACGAGACCAATCGTTGTCTGGGTCCTTGTGTGGCCGCGTGCACGCACGCCGAATACCACGTGCAACTTGAGCGGGCGCAGGAGTTTCTCCGCGGAACGAGCGAAGCGCCCTGTGTCACGCTGGAGCAGGAGATGGCGGTGGCCAGCGCGCAGCTGTCGTACGAACGCGCCGGCTGGCTACGCGACCGACTCGCCGCGCTGGAAACACTCAACGCGCAACTGGCCCGCGTACGCGCGGCGCTGCAGCGCCCGTCCTTTGCCTATCGCGTACCCAGCGTGAATGGCTGCGATCGCCTGTATCTCATTCGCGACGGACACGTGGTGGGCGACGCCGCCATCACCGACGCCGACGCGATGGATCGCCTGCTCACGCTCGAGTCGCGCCCCGTGTCGCGCGCGACCGGACTCACCGTGACTGCCCTCGAAGAGCTCACGCTCATCGAACACTGGTTTCGAACACGCGCCCACGAGCAGCTGCGTACCGCACCGACACTCCGTGAGCTGCTTCGGTAAGACATGGTGCGGGACGGGTTCGGTGCGCTCACCCGAGCGGCAGAATCTCCACGTGCGCGCCGCCGCGCGAGATGTTCAACCGCGCCACGCTCGGACTCAGCTCAAAACGCTTCGGTCCCGCTGCGCCGGGATTCACCACCAGCGTATCACCCACACGCGTAATCATGGCCTTGTGCGTGTGGCCATACACAATCACCTCAGCCTCGGGATACAGCTCCACCAGCGCTTCGGGCGTGGGCGAGCCGAGTTCATGCCCGTGCGTCACCAGCACGCGTATCCCGCCAATGGTGAGCTCGAGACGCTGAAACAGATCCGCGCGTCCGGGTTCATCGGTGTTGCCGTACACTGCGCGAATCGGTGCGATGACGCCGAGCTCCGCCAACACCGACGCCGGTCCGACATCACCGGCGTGCAGCAGCTGTGTCACACCGTCGAGTGCGGCAAAAACTTCGGGGCGGACGAGACCATGCGTATCCGAGATGAGTCCGATCGCGATGCGCTCGGTACCGCGGCCTTCCATGGGGACTGGGCTCACGATTGCTCTCCACCCCAGCGGCGGCCCACGGAATGGTCGAGTTCCAACTGGTCCAGGATGCGGGCCACGATGAAATCGACCAGTTCAGAGATCGTCTGGGGTTGATGATAGAAGCCGGGTGCGGCCGGCAGCACGATTGCGCCGGCGCGCGTGACCGCGCTCATGTTTTCGAGATGAATGAGAGACAACGGCGTCTCCCGTGGCACAAGCAGCAGACGGCGCCGCTCCTTGAGGGTGACATCGGCGGCGCGTTCAACCAGCGATCGCGACGTCCCGTGCGCGATGGCACTCACGGTGCCCATGCTGCACGGGCAAATCACCATGCCCGAAGTGCGGGCCGATCCTGACGCGGGCGATGCACCCCGATCGTTGTCGTCGAAGACGCGCACATGGGCATTAAACCCATCGGGCCCCACATAAATACGCAGCGCTTCGAGATTGGCGATGCCCGACTCCGTCTCCAACAGCCGCCAGCCGTGCGTCGACACAATCAACCACGTCGGCACTTGCAACGCGATGAGCGATTCCAGCAAGCGGACGGCGTACGGCGCACCGCTCGCCCCCGTGATCGCCAGCACCACCGGATAGCGCGCCATCACGCGCCCACCACCGGGGCCTGACGCGTGAGCAGCGTGGCCGCGAGCACACACACGAAGAACACCATGGAAATAATCCCGTTCATGGTGAAGAAGGCCGCGTCGAGCTTGCCGAGGTCATCGGCCTGTACCAATCGATGCTCCCACACCAGCAACGCGGCGGCGATCGCCACGCCGCCCCAGAGCAGCGCGTGAGCAAGCGCCGCGTCCTCGAGGGTGGCCAGTTGCAGCGGATCGGCGAAGATTGCGACAGCCAGGCACAGCACCGTAGTCACGTGCAGCACGCGCGCCACCGTGATGGCCGACCGCACCCCAATCGCCGATGGCAGCGAATGTAGTCCTGCACGTCGATCAAACTCGGCGTCCTGCAATGCGTAGAGAATATCGAAACCACCCGTCCACGTCATGACGGCCAGCGACAGTGCACACAACAACCACCACGGCTCGCTCCACGCGCCGGTGACGGCGAGGTACCCGCCCACCGGCGAGATGCCGAGTCCGGGCCCGAGCCACAAATGCGACCAGCGCGTGAAGCGTTTGGTGTAGCTGTAACCGAGCACCCACAACAGCGCGACCGGTGACAACCACAAGCAGAGCGGGTTGAGTTGCCAGGCGGCGATCACGAAGAGAACACACATCACCGCGACGGCGAGCGTGGCCTGCGTGACCGTGAGCGCGCCGCGCGGAATCTCGCGCATGGCCGTACGCGGGTTGAGCGCATCGACATCACGGTCAACGATACGGTTGAAGCCCATGCCGGCGAATCGCGCCGCCGTGAACGCGACCAACACCCAGCCAATGACATTCCACGTGGGTGTCTGCACCGCGCTCGCGAAACAGACACCCACGAGCGCGAACGGCAGGCCGAACACGGTGTGCGGCAGCTTGACAAAGTTCGCGAGACGTACGAGCAGCGAGCTGCCGTCGAACGTTTGTCCGTCACGCGCGCCAGGCGGCGCCGGCATGCCGGTTGGCGCGTTCAACGCATCCCCGACGGTGCAGAACGTGGTGGAAGTCCCAACTTGCTCCACATGGCGTCCACGCTGGCCTTCGTGCCGGCGTCCATGTCGATCATCTTCGGCCACGGACGCGACGATCCTTCCTCCGGCCATTTGCGCGTGGCATCGATGCCCATCTTGCTGCCGTACGTAAACGCGCGGCTGGCATGATCGAGCACATCGACGGGCCCCATGGTAAATCGCACATCACGATCAGGATCCATGTTGTTGAGCGCCGACCACCACGCTTCGAGCGGATCGCGCACGTTCACATCATGGTCGAGCACCACGAGCACCTTGGCCAGCGACATCAAGCCCTGCCCCCAGAGCGCGTGCATCACCTTGTCGGCCTGTCCGGGATATCGCTTGTCGATCGACACGAACACCAAGTTGTGAAAACCGCCTTCGGCCGGCATGTGATAGTCCACAATCTCGGGGCACGTGAGCTTGAGCAGCGGCAGAAAAATGCGCTCCGTCGCATGACCGAGGTAAAAATCTTCCATCGGTGGCTTGCCGACAATCGTGGTGGCGTAGGTGGCTTGCTTGCGCATCGTCACCGCCGTCACGTGCACCCGCGGATACAGAGCGGCCTCGCTGTAGTAGCCGGTGTGATCACCGAACGGGCCTTCCATCACCAGCGCTTCGGCGGGATCGATGTAGCCCTCGATCACCAGATCCGCGTCGGCGGGCACTTCGAGATCGCACGTCACCGCTTTCACCAGCTTGACCGGCGACTTGCGCAGGAAACCGGCGAAGATGAACTCATCAATCATCGGCGGCAACGGTGCCGACGCACTGTACATGCTCGCCGGATCGGCGCCCACCGCGATGCACACGGGCATGGTCTCGCCGCGTTCGGCCATCTGTCGCAGATGCTCGGCACCCGACTTGTGCCGCTGCCAATGCATCGCCACGTCACGCTTGCCGATCTGCTGTACGCGATACATCCCCACGTTCCGAATCCCGCGCGCGGGATCTTTTGAGATCACCATCGTGAGCGTGACATATGGCCCGCCGTCTTCCGGCCAGCAGGTGATGATGGGCAGCTTGTCGAGATCCACCTCGTCACCGCGCCAGACGATCTCCTGACACGACGGCGTTCCGCTGCTACTCGTGCGTGGCGGGAACTTGCTCACTTCGAACAGGCGCGATACCAACCCGAGCTTGGCGAAGAGACCATCGGGCACTTTGAGATCGAGCAGTTGCGTGATGCGAGCGCCGATGCTGTCCATGTTGTCCACGCCCAGGGCGATCGACATGCGGCGCATCGAGCCGAACAGATTGATGGCCACCGGCATCGACGAGCGCGTCCCATCGCGCAACACCGGATGCTCGAACAAGAGCGCCGGCCCACCGCCGGGCAACTTCATCACGCGGTCGGCGATTTCGCAGAGCTCAAGGTGCACACGCACCGGATGCGAGATGCGATGCAGTTCACCCGCCGCGTCGATGGCGGCGATGAACTCGGACAGATTATCGAGTGACAAGACAACACCGGGTGAGAGACAACGTGTGTGCATGCCTCACGGCACGACACCCACATGAATCGCGGCAACGCCAAAGCTCGCACGCTGCCACGTCACATCGCAAAAGCCCGCCGCCGTGAGGCGATCAGCGAGCACCTGCTCCGTGGGGAAGTGTGCGACGGACATGGGAAGATACGTGTACGCCGATCCATGGCCGCTGACCAACCGACCGATCGCTGGCAGCACATGATGGAAGTACGCGTGATAGCCGAGGCGCACGAGGCGTGAGGGCGGCGTACTGAACTCCAGAATCACAAACCGCGCGCCACGTGTGAGCACGCGCCGCACTTCGCGCAGCCCGGCGTCGAGGTCCGCCACATTGCGAATGCCGAACGCCACGATAGCGCCGTCCATTGAGCCGTCGGCCAGCGGTAGCGCCAAGGCGTCTGCACCAACCGGCGTGAGCCGGTCGGCCGGCGCCTTGCCTTTTCCGTGCCGAAGCATGGGCACGGCAAAATCCGCACCGATCACGCGACCCGTGAATCCCGCCTGCCGCACGAGCATTGCTCCGACATCCAGCGTGCCGGCGCAAAGATCGAGATAGTGCCCACCCGGCACCCGATCCCACGCCAGTGCCCGTAGCGCGCGGCGTCGCCAGGCGCGGTCGATGTTGAGCGACAGCACATGGTTCAGCAGATCGTAGCGCGGCGCGATGTCGCTGAACATGCGCTGCACATACGCGTGCTTCCCGTGACCGGCCGCAGCGGCAGCAGCGGCGGCAGCATCGGCAGCATCGGCAGCAGCGGCGGCAGCGGTGGCGGCGGCGGCGTCGCGTCGTTCGGACCCGTTCGGCGCCGTGCGATCCTCGACCGGTGGCGGCGTTTCAACTATTGGTGGCACCATACCGAAAAATCGCCGGGCGCGAGCGTGCGAGCAAGCGATGAACGTTCGTAATCGACGCGCTGGCGATGGGAACAATTGGCCGACACGGTTCCCGCCCGCTCTCGCGATCCGCGCGGACGTCTGGTCTGACGCGAAGTACGGGACTACCTTGACCACGCCCTGATGCCTACCATTGACGAGCTGGTCTCGCTTCCGGACGCCGATGTCGTGCGCCTCGCTCAAGAGGGGCGCGAACTCGCGTTCCGTGAACTCGTACGCCGATATGAACGCCCGGTGTTTTCACTCGTCTATCGCATGGTTCGTGACCGCGAGACGGCTGAAGACCTCGCGCAGGATGCGTTCATCAAGGTGCTCAATCACATCGACCGCTACAGCCCCGAGTTCAAATTCTCGAGCTGGGTGTTCAAGATTGCGAACAATGTGGCCATCGATCACCTGCGCCGCCGCCGGCTCGACACGGTCAGCATGGACGGATCGCCGCATGCGTCGAACGCCGCCGAGGTGGAAGCGTCCGCGTTCGATGTGTCGTCGGACCAGGAGAGCGCCCTCGACGAGATGGAAGCGCGCGAGCTCGGTGACGCCATCGAAGGAGCCATCGGGCAGCTGCGGCCGGAGTATCGCGCCTGCATCATGCTGCGGCACGTGGAGGGGCGTTCGTACGAAGAGATCGCGTCCATGCTGGATCTTCCGTTGGGCACGGTCAAGACCTACATCCACCGGGCTCGGCACGAGCTGCGCCTCGCCCTTGAGGGCATCAACGAGTGACCTGCACCACCCGAAATCCGTCCCCGTTCGCGGGCTGTGACATTCCTTTCGCCGGTGTGAAACCGGCTGCCGCTTCGGGCCGTACGCCCCGGTGGAGGCTTTCTTGCTAGACAGACACCTGCGACCAGACGAAATCGATCTCCTCCTCGACACCGAGGTGGGCTTTGGCGTGCAACCCCTTCGGGCGCACGTCCGGGAATGTGCGCGCTGCGAAGCGCAACTCGACCAGGCCCGTGAGATCCTGTGTGTGCTGGAAGACCTGCCGCATTTCACGCCGTCGGTGGATTTCGCCAATCGGGTCATGAGTCAGGTCCAAGTGTTCGAACCGTGGCATGTGGCGGCGCGCAACAGTGTGCTCCGGTTTATGCCGTCCACGCGCCCTGCCCGTATTGTCGCCGGGCTGGCCACGGCCGCGTCCGCAGGCGTGATGGTCGCGGGCGGTGTCTGGGCCGTGAATCGCGCCGACATGGGACTGTTACTGGCGAACGTTGGTCTTGACGAGGCGCGGATCGCCGCCAACGCCGCGCTCTCGGACCTCATTCTGGCGGCCGTCGGTCAAACCGGACTTGAGGTGTGGGCGGCGGGCAGTCCGATAGTCGCCCTTTCGGCGGGTGCAGGCTTCATTGTCGCCGCCGGTGCCGTGGTGGTCGGTCTGCGTGCGCTCACCGCTCCCCGTCGTCGGCAGTCGTCCTGATGACGCGGCGAGCCCGTTGGTTCGGCGTCATCGCGCTGCTGCTTTCGGCGGCCCTGCTCGCGCCGCGTTCGGTGGTGGCACAGCCGCCTGAGGCCGACGCGATCACGACCAACGTTGCGCGTGTGCTGTCGCCGTCCGACGCACTGGGCGCACTCGTCCGGCGCGCTACCGGTCGCATGGTGGAAGTCGCACGCCAACTCTCACCCTCGCTCGGCGAACGCCTCGATTCGGTGCGTGAGCAGCGGCAGCGCGCTTCCGACGACGCGCCGCAGTCTTCGCTCGCGCGAACGAGCGGTGCGTTCCTGCAGGTGGGCGGTGTTGCGATCATCGGACTTGTGGTTTCACTAATTGTGCTGGTCACCGCCCTCGGCCCGCTCGAGGGTGTGATCAAAACCGTCGAAGCCGATGTCTCGGGGGCATTCTGGCGTGGCCTGCTCGCGCAAACCATCACGCTCCCCATCATCGCAGCGGTCATTCTCGCACTCGCAGTCACGGTGGTGGGATTGCTGCTCGTGCCCATTGTGGCGTTTCTCAGCATTCTGGCCATCGCGGGCGTGAGCACGCTCGGGATTCTGGCCGTGGCCGCCGTCATCGGTCGCGCTCGCGCCACCGGCGATCGTGCCCGCACACGTGCCGGACTGCTGCGGGCCATGCTTACCGGCTACGCGATCATCTGGGCCCCGTGGCTTGTGGCCGCGCTCCTGGTCTCTATTTCAGGCGTCGGTTTTGCGTTTCGCATCGTGGCACTCGCGTCCACCTGGGTGCTGGCAACGGTGGGGATCGGTGCCGTGGTGCGATCGCGCGGTGGACGACGCATTCCAGAACTGGTGGCGGCGCGATCCGCCTTGGGTGCACCCGCCCCGCAGCCGGACTGGTCAACCCCAACACCGGTCAGCGGCGTGGTCGCGGCTCGACGTCCTGCTCCTTCGCCGCAACACGTGCACACCGACTGACGCTTTGCGCTGGGGTCGTGCAGCGCCACGATCGTGCGGCACTACGGTCGTTCGACGCCTGCTCGGCGCGTGGGATGCCAGATCACGACCGAACCACGCGTCAGATGGAGCACTGCGGCCGCGTTACCGTCGCGCACCGCCACCTCGAGCAGTCCGCTTGATCCCACCACGCCAACGCGCGTTTGTACCGCGACCTCGGCGTACGTTCGCACCACCGGCAACATGGTGGACGCCACTTCGAGCCAGCCGTCAGCGCGCGCGTAGAGGTTCGTCACGGCATTGCCGAATCGATCGATCGTAAGCACCTCACCTTCCACCGCACCATCGGGGCGTTTGCGCGGCTCCGGTGTGCGTCGCCGCACCGGCTCATGCAGACGCTCGCCGAGTTCATGCAGTGGCACACCGGTGGCCAATTGCGCGGCGGCCGGCGCAAACACGTCGCGTCCGTGAAATGTGGGGGCAGCCGCAGGCGATACCTCGAGCGCGATCACCTGCGCGTCGAGCGAAAACAGCGCCGGCGACAGCACGCCGTTGTCAGGCCCCACGAGAAAGCGCCCGTCGCTTTCGATCGCAATCGCGGCGCGCGTTGAGCCCACCCCGGGATCAACGACGACCATATGCACCGTGCCAATCGGAAAGCGCCGCCAATAGCGCGCCAGGGCGAGTCGTGCACCATCGATATCCTGTGCGGCGACATCATGTGAGACATCAACAATGCTCACGCCCGGCGCGTGCGAACACAACACACCCTTCACTTCGCCCACGTATCCGTCGGCCGTGCCGAAGTCCGTGAGCAGAGTAATCACGGGCGCGTTTCCGCGGATGCTCACACGCCGGCGACCGCGCCCCAGCGCTCGTCCATGCGCGACACCACCGACTCGGCGATGGCACGAATGGCCTTTGACGCTTTCGCGTCAGGTTCCGCGACAATGATCGGGCGTCCGGTATCACCGCCCTCCTGAATGCGTGGATCCACCGGCACCTGACCGAGCAACGGCAAATCGGTTTCGGTGGCCAACCGTTGTCCACCACCGGTGCCGAACAACGCGATCGGTTTGCCCGTCTCGGGGTTTTCAAACCACGACATGTTTTCGATAATGCCAAGCACGGGCACCGACACACGCTCGAACATTTTGACACCGCGCAGCGCGTCGCCCACGGCAACTTGCTGCGGTGTGGTGACAATCACAGCACCGTGCACCGATGTGGCCTGCACCAGCGACAACTGCGCATCACCGGTACCGGGCGGCATGTCGACCAGGAAATAATCGAGTTGCCCCCAGTCCACGTCGCGCAGGAACTGCGTGATGATTTTCATCACGATCGGACCGCGCCAGATTGCCGGCTGTTCCTTTTCGATCAAGAATCCGATGGACATGATCTTGATGCCGTGCGCTTCGAGCGGAATGATCTTTTCGTTACGCACCGCAGGCGCGGCATCCACGCCGAGCATGAGCGGCAGGTTGGGACCGTACACGTCGGCGTCCATGATGCCAACGCGCGCGCCGCGTTGTGCGAGCGCGATCGCAAGATTGACGGCCATCGTGGACTTGCCCACGCCGCCTTTGCCCGATGACACGGCAAGGATGCGCCCGAGATTGGGATACATCACCTGCGGCGGCGGCGCGACGTTTTTCGCTGCAGGCGGCGGCGACGTGTCCATCACGGGCAGCGTCCTCGAGGCCGGCCGCGGCGAGGGCGTCGGTGGCGCGGGCATCGGTGGCGCGGGTGCCTTCAGGCTTTGCGCCGGATCCTTCACGTCAACGCGCACGTCGGTCACACCAGCGACGGCCTGCACCGCATCGCGCACATCGCGCACGAGCGTGGCGTCGTCATCGGCAGCGAGCAACACGGTGAGGCGCACTTTCCCGTCGAGTGTTGTGCCGATATCGCGCACCGCATCGGCTGAGAGCACGTCGGTACCGCTCCGTGGGTGCAACACGGCCCGCAGCGCGTGAGAAATTCGTTCCTGCATCGTCTGAGTCATGCAGGAAAGCTATCGGACGCCGCAGACTGTTCCAAGACGGCCAATCGGCCGCGCGATCAGCCCGCAGCGGGCAATGACGCCAGATATTCGCGTGCCTTCGCAATCACCATGGGTTCAACCTCTTGCAGTGCGCCATGCAGCAGCGCTCCAGAGGCCTTCACATGGCCACCGCCGCCGAACTGCCGGGCGAGCTGCTGGGCGTCCACATTCCCGGTGCTCCGGAACGAGACCTTGACCTTGTCGTGCCCAAGATCGCGGAACATGAGTGCCAGGCGCGTACCGGCCACGGAACGTGGGTGCTCCACGAGGCCGTCGACATCGTCGGTTGTCGCGCCGAGGCGATGCACCACCTCGTACGGGAGCGTGATCCAGCTCAGCCCGATCTCCGAATCGATCTGTAACGTGGAAAGCGCTTCGCGCAGCAAGTGCAATCGCGCCGGCTTCACCTGCGCGTAGATCAAACGGTACATCGACTCCGGTGCCACGCCCGCCGCGAGCAACGCCGCCGCCACCGCGTGACAGCGCGGCGACGTGTTGCTGAAACGAAATCCGCCAGTGTCGGTGAGAATCGCGCAATACAGCGACTCGGCGATCTGCGGAGTGATCTGCAACCCGAGCTCGCGCGCGAAATCGAACACGAGTTCTCCGGTGGCGCACGCGGTTGTATCGGCGTACGTAACGTGCCCCACGGGCTCGTCGCCCGCGACATGATGATCGAGCACGCCGATCGGTATGTTGAGGGCACGTACCGTATCAGCGAGCACACCGAGTCGACGAACGTCGTTGATGTCGAGCACGAGCAACACATCGATGTCGGCGAGCGCCTCCGCGCCGCGGGGCGACGCGTCGTCCACATCATCGCCGAGGAGAAAGTTGAAGAGCGCGGGCCACGGCGTGGGATTGACGATGCGCACGCGCATGCCGCGCTGCATCAACAAGCGCGCCAGTGCCGTCTCCGAGCCGCAGCCGTCGCCATCGGCGTTGATGTGCGTGGACAACGCGACCGTCATGCCGGGACGCAACATGTCTTCGATGGCGCGAATTGCTGCGGCGCGCGCCGGTGGCACCGAGAAAAGATTCTCGACCACGGCGCTGTCGGCGGGCGTGAGGCGTGACACAGACTGGGTAATGGTCATGAACGATCAGACGGAGTAGTTCGGTGCTTCACGCGTGATGGTCACGTCATGCGGGTGCGACTCGCGCAACCCTGCTGTGGTAATACGCACGAACTCCGCTTGCGTTCGCAGTTCCGTGATATTCGCGCAGCCCACGTACCCCATTCCACTGCGGAGCCCGCCAACCATCTGGAAGAGCACGTCACCAACCGGTCCCTTATACGGCACGCGTCCTTCGATGCCTTCCGGCACCAGCTTCTTGGCCGACAGTTCGCCATCCTGGAAATACCGATCGGCGCTGCCGTCCTGCATGGCCGACAACGATCCCATGCCGCGGATCATCTTGAAGCGCCGTCCTTCGAGCAGGAACGACTCGCCCGGGCTCTCTTCCGTGCCCGCGAGCATCGACCCCATCATCACACTCGAGGCACCGGCCGCGAGCGCCTTCACGAGATCGCCGGAGTACTTCACACCGCCATCGGCAATCACGGGCACATCGCCCGCGCCTTCGACGGCGTCCATCACAGCGGTGAGCTGCGGTACACCGACGCCGGTAACCACGCGGGTGGTGCAAATGGAGCCGGGGCCCACGCCAACCTTTACCGCATCCACCCCGCGTTCCACGAGCGCTGCCGCGCCCTCCCGTGTGGCCACGTTGCCGGCGATGAGCTGCACCTCTGGAAAGGCATCACGCACTTTTGCCGTGGCGTGCAACACCCCTTCGGAGTGGCCATGCGCGGTATCGATCACGAGCACATCCACGCCGGCCGCGACGAGGGCTCGCGCGCGATCCAGATAATCGCCGCCGGCTCCGAGCGCTGCTGCGACGCGAAGTCGACCGTGCTGATCCTTGTTCGCGTCGGGAAACTGACGGCGCTTGTGAATGTCCTTGACGGTGATCAATCCCTTGAGCTGAAACTGCTCGTCGACCACCGGCAGCTTTTCAATGCGATGCTTCCCCAGAATGCGTTCGGCTTCGTCGAGCGTGGTGCCCACGGGCGCGGTCACCAGTTTTTCGCTCGTCATCACATCGCGCAGTGGTTGGTCGAGATCACGCTCGAACTGCAGATCGCGATTGGTGATGATGCCGACCAATCGGCCATCGCCATCCACAATCGGCACACCGGAAATCTTGAAGCGCATCATCAACGACACGGCTTCGCGCAGTGACGCGGTGGGCGACAGCGTAATCGGGTTGAGAATCATGCCGCTCTCGGAGCGTTTCACCCGATCAACTTCGGCGGCCTGCCGATCGATCGACATGTTTTTGTGCAACACGCCGATGCCTCCGGAGCGCGCCATGGCAATGGCCATTTCACTTTCGGTGACCGTGTCCATCGCCGCCGCGACCAGTGGCACGTTCAGCCCGATGCCGCGTGTGAAACGCGAGCGCAGGTCAACTTCCCGCGGATGCGTGATGGAGTGACGCGGTGCCAGCAGCACGTCGTCGAAGGTGAGCGCCAGGTCCAACCGGACGCGCGCGCTGTGCACGGGCACTTCGGTGCGACTGGCCCCATTGCGCAACGACCCGCTTCCGACGGGACTGTCGGTGGCGGGTCGGATGGTCTCTGACGAAGATGTATTCATAGCGAAGGATAGAAACCCAGCACGGCGGTGTCCAGCCGCCCATGCCATTCCCGATTGCCTCCCGATGCGTTATCGGCCGGTGAAACGCCCCACGAGCCGAGTCAATCGCTGTTTGGTTCGGCCAGGCAGAAAGAACGCCGCGGCACCCACCACGCGCGACAGCGACGCGTCGGACAGTGCCCGCGGGTCGCCGTGCCAGTAACGAAGCACCGACGACCGTCCAGCTCGCTTCACGAGTCGCTGCATCGCCAGCACGAGGAGATACACGTCGTCGACCTGGCCCAAAAACGGGATCACATCGGGGATGAGATCAAATGGGCTGAGGATGTACGCGATGGCGCCGAGCACGAGCAGGCGATCCACCCGCGACACCGCGCTGTCGGTCATGAGCCCCGCCAGCAACTTGAGATACGCGGGGAGCTCGCGAATCGTGCTGAGCAGCGTACGCTTGGCACCGGTGCGTGGACGCACCCGCTCTCGCCGGGCCGGCCGCGACCGTTCGACCTCTTCCGTCACGAAGACGCTCCGCCGGAATCCGTTGGGTTGACTGGCGGCGGCGGGGCGGCGGGCGTACTCGCAGGCGTCGCAGCGGACGCGGCTGTTGGTGGGGTGACGATTTTTTGCGCCGCCGTTGCGACATCGTTTGCCACGTTCTTGCCAACGTTGGCGACGTCGGAGGCCACCGACATGCCCGCCGCCGCGACGCCTCCCAACACGCCCACGGCCCGATTGAGGAGCCCCATCGTCTCGACAACCGTGGAAGCGGCCACGCCACCCGTGCGCAGCCGGTCTTCGACGCCGTCGGTAAAGCGCTGCAGCAGCGACACCGGTGAGGGCGTTTTCTCGGCGTACTTGCTCTCAAGAAAGTCGACGTAGTCGAGCACCTGATATCCACGCTCGTCACTGAGCGTGTCGAGTTTGCGGAGCAGTCGGTCGCGCAGATTCACATTCATAAATGGGTCACCCGCGCCAGCGTTTGCGTTCGCCGCGCGCATCGATGTGGACATACGGCGTGGGCCAGCGAGGACTCGAATAGACCCCCATGCCACCCGCAAGTTCCGGCGACAGTTGTTCGATCCAATCGACGGCGCGCTCAACCTGATACGCATCGAAAATCGTGAAACGACCGTCTCCGTCCGCATCGATGGCCACATCGGTCGCGTCGCCGTAGAGATGACGGGAATCGCGCGCCGATCCTTCAACGCCGGAGTTGTGCAGCGGCGTACGGAAGCCGCTGTGCACCCGCACGTCGAAAACGATCTGATCGTCGCCCCGACGGCGCGCCAACTCCTGCAACACCAGCTCGATCTTGTCCACCACGCGCGGATCGATCGCCACGTAGCGGGGCCACTGCCGCTGCGCATCGTGCGTCAGAAAATCGGACACGCGCAAATGCGTGGAGAGTTTGAGATCCTGATCTTCCTCGCGCACTTCGACAAAACCGGGCGGACGCTGAAAGCGCTCACGATCCGGCGACCATTCCGCCGGATACTGGCCAATGCGATAGCCGTTGAGCATGCCACCCAGCTTGCGTTCAAACGGCACCAGCACCGCCACCTTGGGTTCGGTCAGCCGCTGCACGTTCGCGCCGCGCGCGATCTGCAACTCATAAATTCCGGCGGTCAGCGGCGCGAGTAGCTGCGTTTCGGTGAGCGAGCGCGCGACGTCACCACTTTCGTTGGTGCCCACGCGAATCCACTGATACGTGTAGCCGATCGCGTCGCCTTTGATTTCGAGTGGGAACGTGATGGCCTCACCGGCCCGCACGAATTGCATGTGCAAATGCCCACTCACGCCAAATGCGGCGCGCGCACTGCTCACGCGCGGCGACTCAGCGACCGGCGCCGTAACCGGACGGCTGGACCGCATCGCGTCGGCGGGCTCATACCACCACAATCCCGCAATCGCGGTGCATCCCGCAAGTCCGAGCATCAGACGACGATTGACGATGCCACGTCGTCGCCCCACACGCGTCGTCGCGAAGCCGGGAAAGGTCACCGCTGCCCCCAACGTGAATCCGTACCGCATACGTCAATGTGAACACAGAGCACGTGCGCGGATGCTGCCGCGTACACACCGGCGGCGCCTCCCAACACATCGGCGAAGCCGCCCAACACACTCGCCATGTCCGGAACATGCGCGGCCAGCGCCGACGGCAGGTGGACAGCCGACGAAGCGGCCGCCAAAAGGAGCGTCAGCGACAAGATCCGGGTAACGCGCAGATTTTTCAGAAAAGACACAGGCACGGGGAAGCGATGGACGAACTCAAAGGCGCCGAAACACACCGCCTGCGAGGCGGATCGTCTGAACGTATGACGAGCCAGCGACGTCGCAGGATGCACATTTTGCAATCTAGCGGCTTTGGGCCACAGCGTGGCGTGGTTCGGTACCCGATCCCACCCATACGGGTCCCCGAACCGTCACACGGAGGGCCTTTTTGTTGCCTCGGACCTCGGGCATCCTGGCCGAGGCGCGTGGCGCTGCTTTCGCTCAGCGACGCGCGAGGTCGATCAGGTCGAGGACGGGGACGCCAGATGGATGGCTCCGGCCAGTCCGGACGCGCGCCGTGATCGTGATCTCGGCCAGCGGCGGTAAGGCCTGCGCCCGCGCCACCAGTGAGTCCGGGATTGCCAAATAGAGCACGGCGCGTTCGGCGCCCGGGCCACGGGCCAGCAGGTACGGTTCCCCCGGCGTCAGGCCGCGGCGCAGGTCATCGGCCGTCTGAAACGCCAGACTCTCGACCGACCAGCGCACCAAGCGCCCTTTCGTGCCCTCGGGGTTGGCGCGGAGATCGGCGGCCGTGAGGGCGCCCGCCGAACGTGTGCCGGCGGCGTTGAGCGATGAGTCCGGCATCCACCCTTCGAGCCGCACACGCACCCAGCCGTTCTCCCGGGCCAGCGTGGTGAGCGGTACGCCGCCGGGAACAGCCGCGAGCACGTCGCCGCCCGGTCCGGTCTGGAGCGACGTGGGGATGCGTGTCTCGAGAGTGGGCCCAGTTTCAGGTTCGGGCGTGCGTACCGTGCTGGGTTGTGCCGCGTTCGGTTGCGCCGCGTTCGGTTGCGCCGCGTCTTTCCTGGTGCCGCTGGCCGCACTATCCGGACGGGCGTTCGTGGCCCGGGCCGACGCGCCGGCCGGTGGCTGTGCGGGGCGCGCCGATGCCACTGGCTTCGTCACGATCCGGGACACGTCGACCCACATCGAACGGCGCGCGGCGAACGACGCGGCTCGGCTCGGGGCCGGAAACGCGGAGCCTTGCGACGGGAATATGTACGTGCCACGGCGTAGCTCAGCCACCGCGCCGCTGCCGATCGCCGCCGCCGTTCGGAGCGTAGTACCGTTGGCTGGCGACACCTCACCGCGAGTGCGGTCCGTCGTCAAGCGCACGTCCGACGGCGTGACGTAGCCGTTGATCGAGAGGCGCAGGAAGGTGGACTGCACCGACTCCACCGTCGCGGTCACATTGCGACTCGAAACCCCGATCACATCGCCTCCGGGCGTTCCGCGCAGCGCCGTGCCCGCCCGCACGGTCACGCTCTCACCGCGGCGGACCGTCTGCGCGTGGCTGAGCGTGGGCCAACTGCACCACAGCGCGACCACGACTCCCGCCCACCCCAAGCCACCCGTGTGCCTTGAGGCCCGGGGCGTGTACGTGAACGGACGCGATGGGCTCATTGGTTGGAGCGGATGTGCAGGGTGGGTACATTTCGCGCGCACGGGCAGCGAATGACACTCGTCGCGCGCTGCGGCGCCTCTACGCAACGTATTCCATGTCCTGCACCGAGCAAGGATGACCGCTTCCGTTTCCCGTCCCGTGGCCCTCATCATCCTTGATGGGTGGGGATATCGTGAGTCGCGCGACGCCAACGCCATTGCGCTTGCGCGGACTCCGGTGTGGGACGCGCTGTGGGCCTCGCCCACACATACCCTGCTCACCGCCTCAGGGCCCTCCGTCGGGCTGCCAGCGGGCCAGATGGGCAACAGTGAAGTCGGGCACCTCAACCTCGGCGCCGGCCGTGTGGTCATGCAGGATCTGGTGCGCATCAGCGCATCGATCGAGACCGGGGCGTTTTTCGACAATGCGGCGCTGCTGGCCGCCTGCGCGCGCGCCCGCCAGACCGGTGGCACCGTGCATCTGGTGGCGCTGCTGGGCAACGGTGGCGTGCATGCGTACGACCAGCATCTCTTCGCACTCGTGGACCTGTGTGCACGGGAACGCGTGCCCCGTGTCGTGTTGCACGGTCTGCTCGACGGCCGCGACACGCCGCCAACCTCAGGGCTCGATTTCCTGCGCGAAACGCTCGGCGTTCTCGATGGGCGCGCGCAGTTGGCGTCGATTTCCGGACGCTATTTCGGCATGGACCGGGACAATCGCTGGGAACGCACCGGCGCCTGGTTCGATGCGGCGGTGCACGGACAGGGCGAAACAACGCACGATGCGATGGCGCTGCTCGAGACCGCGTACGCGTCCGGCATGAGCGACGAATTTTTGCCACCGCACGTCATCGTTGACGCACACGACGAGCCGGTTGCCCCCATGCGCGACGGCGACGTGGTGATTTGTGCGAACTACCGCTCCGATCGGGTGAAGCAGTGGCTGCGTGCGCTCACTCAGCCCGACTTCAGGGCCTTTGACACTGGTGTGCGTCCCAACGTCTCGGTGACCACCATGACGCAGTACGATGCGGACTTCCCCTTCCCGGTGGCGTTTGCGCCGCAGTCGATGGCGAACCTGGTGGGCGAAGTGATTTCGAACGCCGGGTTGACGCAGTTGCGCACGGCGGAAACCGAGAAGTATCCGCATGTGACCTATTTTTTTAACGGCGGCAGTGACACACCGTTTCCGGGTGAGCAGCGCGCGATGGTGCCCAGTCCAAAGGTGGCCACGTATGACTTGCAGCCGGAAATGAGTGCGGCCGGTGTGTGCGACATTTTGTGTGAGGCGCTGGCGACGCGTTCGCATGATTTCATCCTCTGTAACTTTGCGAACGGCGACATGGTCGGACATACCGGATCGCTGGCGGCGGCAATCAAAGCGGTGGAGACAGTGGACGCGTGTCTCGCGCGGGTGCTTGCGGCGGCGGAGATCGGGGGCGCGCGGTTGATCATCACCGCCGACCACGGCAACTGCGATGTCATGATCGACCCGGACAGCGGTGGCCGTCATACGGCGCACACCACCAACCCGGTACCGCTGGTGATTGTTGATCCTGACGGCGAATACTTGCTGCGAGACGATGGCGCATTGTGTGACGTTGGTCCAACAACACTCCGCATGCTCGGGCTCGAACTGTCGCCTGAAATGACCGGACGCGATCTACGCGTCGCTCCCCTTGCCCCATGACGTCGTGACGCTGCTTTCTCTTCCCCGTTCGTTCGCGCGCCGTGCCAATGCCGCCGTCGCGCTGACGGCGCTGTCGGCCTCTGTACTCTCCGCGCAGCTGATCGGCACAGAACCCTCCCAGAGCCCGTTCCGCGATTTGCCAACCACGCAGCAGCTTACGTTCTCGGCAGGTTGGTTGGATGCGACCAAAGATGCCGCGCGCGTTGGACCGGAGGCGGGTCCGCTGCTTTCGCTGCGCCACGACATCCACCTTGGCGGACCGGCCTGGCTCACGACCCGCTACTCGGCGTTGATTTCGGAACGGCGCGTCATCGACCCGGGGCTGCCTGAAGTCGATCGTTTGCAGGGTAAAGAGAGCGTCACGCATCACCTCGCGAACATCGGTCTCACCGTCGCACTCACGGGCAAAAAGAGCTGGCGCGGGGTCGTGCCCACCCTTGGGCTCGGCGTTGGGCTCACCTCCGACTTCGCCCCGCGCGATATCGGCGGATATCTGTTCGGCACCAAGTTCGCGTTTGCCTTCGGACCGGGCGTGCGCATCTTGTTGCCGCGTGGCTACTCCATGCGCGTGGATATCACCAACGACATGTATCAGATCCAGTACCCCAGTACGTATTTCATTACGGCCAGCGACACAACGAGCGTGCTGCCCAGTGGAGGGTCGCGCTCGGGGTGGCGTAGCAACTGGGGCATCACTACCGGCCTCTCCATTCCCCTGTTCCGCTGAACGTTTCACTGCTGAACGTTTCACCGTTGAACGTTTCACCGTTGACGTGCGCCGCAAACTTCGCTGCTTCCGCAGCGCACTGACACGCCGACTCTCCACGTGATTGCCATGCCCAGCTTGTCCCTTACCCGCCGAGTCTTCTTTTCGGCCGCGCATCGCTACCGTCGTCCGGAATGGGACGACGCACAGAATACGGCCACCTTTGGCAAGTGCGCGCGCCCGAATTTTCACGGTCACACGTATACGTGCGATGTGACGGTCTCGGGGCCGCTCGACCACGCGACCGGATTCGTGGCCGATCTCGGACTGCTGGATCGCATTCTGCACGCGGATGTGGTGGAGCGTCTTGACCACGCCAACCTGAATCTCGATATCCCGGAGTTCGCCGAGGGCGCGCTGATTCCGTCCAGCGAAGAGTTGGCACGGTGGATTGCACAACGTGTGAACAACGGACTCGCGAACAGTACTGCGCGCGTTCAGCGCGTCGTGGTATCAGAAGAGCCGCATCTGTGGGCCACCTGGGAAGAGGATCGCTCGTGACACGCACACCATATCTCGGACGCGCGGTGTGTTCGACCGTGATCAGTGCGTTCGCCTGGCTCAGCATGTCAGGGTGCGCTGCACGCACCGCTCCGGCCCCGGAGATTCCCGTCCGCATCGACCCGGTACAGTTACCGATGGCCGAGCTGCGCATGTCGGACGTGCCGCTTCCCGCCGCGCGCGCGGCGTTGCTGCGCCTCGTCGATTCGCTCACGCAGGATACCACGTTTCGCATGGCCAACTGGGGCGTGCTGATCATGGATCCGGAAGTCGGCGACACGATTGTTTCGATGAATGCCGGCAAGTTGTTCATGCCCGCATCCAATCAGAAACTCGTCACGGGTGCTTCCGCGCTCGCCCTGCTCGGCCCGGACTACACCTGGCGCACGCCGGTGTTGTTGCGCGGTCGCACGAGTGGTGGCACGTTCCGCGGTGACATCGTGCTCGTGGGCAGCGGCGATCCCTCATGGAGTGACGCGATGCGCAATGGCGACGCGCGCTCGGCGTTCTTTCCGATCGCCGACGCACTGGCCGCACGCGGGATTCAGCGCGTGATCGGACGTATCGTCGCCGAGGGCGATGCGTTTCCCGATTCACCGCTCGGGTTTGGCTGGTCACACGATGATCTCGACGCGGGTTATTCGGCCGGTGCCGACGAACTGATGCTCAACGAAAATTTTTTCCGCGTGGTCGTGAAGGCGGGTCGGCGTGTGGGAGCGCCGGTAACCGCGCGCACGATGCCCGCGAACAGCTACCCGCGTCTGCGCATTTCGGCCACCACGCGCGCGGCGCGTGACACAGCACGCGACGCAGCACGCGACGCAGCACGCGACGCAGCACGCGACACAGCGCGCGACGCAGCACGCGACACAGCGCGCAACGCAGCGCGTCGTGGCAACGGCATCGCCGACTCGCTCGATGTCGCCTCGGATTCGATCGCCTCGGCCCTCGAAATCCGTGGCAGCATTCCGCTCGGCGATAGCATCGTGATCTCGCTGGCGTATCGTCAACCAAACGACGCCGCCCGCGCCGCGCTGCGCGAAGTACTTACGGCGCGTGGCGTTCGGTTTTCGGCGGGCGCGGCGGCGGCGGCGTCAGCGCGCGTTGATACGTTGCTCGTGCTGGAGTCGCCGACACTGCGCGAGGTGCACCAACGCCTGCAGAAGCCCTCGCAGAACCAGATCGCCGAAGCGCTCTTCAAGACAATTGCCCGCGAGCAGACCGGCGTGGGCACGGCCGACAGCGCACGCGCCGTGATTGAACGTCAGCTCGCCACGTGGGGCATCACCACCGCTGAAGCGGCGGTGCGTGACGGCAGCGGTCTGTCGCGACACGACTACATCTCACCGCGCGCCGTGGTTCGACTGCTCACGGTCATGCAGTCACATCCCGCCTTTGACGCGTTCTACTCGGCGCTGCCCATAGCCGGTGTTGACGGTACCATCGCGTCGCGTATGCGCGGCACTCCAGCGGCCGGAAACCTGCGTGCCAAAACCGGGTTTGTCGATAAGGCGCGTTCGCTGTCGGGCTATGTGAACACGGCCGACGGACAGCAACTCGTGTTCTCCATTCTCTGCAACAACTGGGTGGGTTCCGTACGCGATGTTGAGCGGGTACAAGACGCGATTGGTGCGTATCTCGCGAGTGTTCGCATGCAGGATTTGCGCATTGCCCTGCCGCGGTGACGCGTGACGATGACACGCGGCATGCGCCCGTGAACACACGGGGCCACGGTTTTTCTGTCCCCGAGGCGAGACAGGCGATTCTCGCGCGCATGCAGGCGGTGCCCGCCCAACGCATGCCGCTGGCGCACGCAATCGGGCATGCGCTCGCCGAAGACGTTCACGCCAGCGTGACACTGCCCCCGTGGGCCAACGCCGGGATGGACGGCTACGCGGTGCGGCGTGCCGATGTGCTCGACGCCAGTTCGGCGCACCCGCGCGAACTCCGGGTGATCGACACCATCGCAGCAGGCAGTCAATCGCGTCCGTTCATTGCGTCTGGATTGTGTGCGCGTATCATGACCGGCGCACCACTGCCGCCCGGTGCCGACGTGGTTGTTCGTGTCGAAGATACCGACTGCGGATTGGAGCAGGTTCGCATTGTCGACGCTCGGGACGCACGATCCACCAACGGCAATGTACGCCCTCGCGGGGAAGATATCGCGGATGGCGATTTCGTCGCGGCGCGTGGCGATCTGATCACGCCCGCGTTGCTCGGCGTCCTGGCCAGCATCGGCTCGGCGGACGTCTTGGTGTATCGTGCGCCGCAGGTGGTGGTTGCCGCGAGTGGTAACGAACTTGTTGATGTCACGGACATCGAAGCCGTGCGCAACGGGCGCGCCATCGTGTCGTCGAGCAGCTATGCGTTGCCGGCGCTATTGCGCGCGACGGGTGCCGAGGTGCGCGTGCTGCCGGCACTCCCTGATGATCCCGACATCATGCGCGATGCGTTGGCGCGTGCACTGGAACACGAGTGTGATCTGCTGATCACCACGGGTGGTGTGTCGGTGGGTGCCTTCGATCATGTGCGCTCG
>JBBRDP010000014.1:0-34632 GCA_038203795.1 Gemmatimonadales bacterium | reverse complement strand
TATCGCTGCGTGAAGTCCGTCGTTCCGCTCACCTGCCGACACGTCTCCGCGATGAGATCTGCCGCCCGATCGAGATCTTCCAAGCTCACGAGTTCGTTCGGTGAGTGCATGTAGCGATTGGGCACGGAGACCAGACCGGTCGCGACGCCGTCGCGCGCGAGTTGCATGTTGTCGGCGTCGGTGCTCGTGAATCGACCTGCGGCATGCACCGAATACGGCATGCTGAGTCGTTCGGCGCTGTCGCGCAGCATGGAGAACACGAGCGGGTGAATGACCGAGCCGCGCGTCAGCACGGGGCCGCCGCCCACTTTGTGCGCGCCGACTTCTTCTTTCTTCGCGCCCGGATGATCGGTGGCAAAGGTGACGTCGACCGCAATCGCCATGCAGGCCCCGCTCGTGTACGACGCGACACGCGCGCCGCCGCCGGTGTAGCCGATTTCTTCCTGCGTTGTCGCGATGGCCACCACGCGTGCGGCGCCGGGATTGGCCGCGTATCGTCGCGCCGCTTCGAGCACCACAAACGCGCCGATGCGATCATCGATGCTGCGCGACACGATGCGATTGTTGGGCAGATGCAGCACGCGCTGATCAATCACGCCGGCGTCGCCCACCGACAGACGTTCTTCCGCTTCAGCGCGATTGGCGGCACCAATGTCGACCCACAGGTCGGTCATCTTGGACGCCTTCTCACGCTCGTCGGGCTTCATGAGATGAATGGGCTTTTTGCCGATCACGCCGAGTACATCGCCGTGTCGACCGAGAAAGCGCAGTCGCTGTGCGACGAGCACCTGAGGATCCCACCCCCCGATCCCCTCGATGTACGCGAATCCGTTGTCGTCGATGTAAGTGACGATGACACCGATCTCGTCGATGTGGCCGGCGAGGATGATCGTGGGTCCACCGGTGTCGTTGACGACAGCCGTGGAGTTGCCGATCACATCGGAGGACACGGCGCTGGCAAAGGTCGACGCCTCGTCGCGCCAGACGCGCGCAGGGGCGGACTCGAAGCC
The DNA here is from genome assembly GCA_038203795.1 of Gemmatimonadales bacterium. Lineage (GTDB taxonomy): Bacteria > Gemmatimonadota > Gemmatimonadetes > Gemmatimonadales > Gemmatimonadaceae > JAABRT01. The sequence goes on along the minus strand of JBBRDP010000014.1, from coordinate 33,622 downwards.
GGACGGGCCGGGAGTGTCGAGCAGGCGCTCGAGGAAGGCGAGAGAGGAGGGAGAGAGCATTCCGGAAAGATAACAACTGGTCACGGCGCTTCTGGGAGGAGTACTCGGCGTTGGGGATCTCGCGTTGGGTTGATGGTTGATGGTTGACGGTTGACGGTTGACGGTTACTGCTCACGGCATTTATGGATTTGGTACCCGGGATTGGGGGTCGCGCTTTCAGTTGACGGTGAGGGTTTACGGTTGACGGTGTACGGTTTCGCCCTCACGGCTGCGACGGGCGGTGGGGTGGGGCGACGTACCGTGAACCGTGCACTGTCAACTCGCGCCGTGAACTAAAAGTGTGATCCCGACGGTACGCGCGACGGGCGTCATGGGGGAGTGAACCAGCTACGGCACAACCGTCAGCCCGCCCCACACGCGCGGCAGTTCCGTCACGAGCGCCGCCACCAGCGCGATCGCGTCCCACAAGTTTCCGACCCGCAGATTTTCGTTCGGCGCGTGCTGATTGTTGTCGGCGTTGACCGTGGGCAACGTCACGAGCGGCGCGTCAAACACATCCGCAAAATGAAACAGTGGCAACGATCCGCCCAGCGTTGGTGCCATGAGCGGTGCGCGCCCATACACATCGCGCATCACCGGCTGCAACGCGGCAATCACCGGAGTTTCGAAGGCCGTGCGCACACTGCGGTAGCCCTCGTCCCACTGCACGAGCGCCACGCGTTCACGATCGGTGCGCGTGCCGATCGCCGCGGGATCGCCCACCACCTCATAGCCTTGCGCGCGGATGTGCGCCGTCACCACCTCACGCAGTCGCGCCGGAGATTGATCGGGTACGAGACGGAAATCAATGGAGATGTTCGCCGACGTGGGAATGCTATTGGTGGCCGTGGCGCCCGACGAGCCGGCGCGAATGCCACGCACGTTGAGCGCTGGCTGCATGATGCGTTCGCCGAGGGCCGCGCCATCGGCTTCGGTGCGCGTGAGCCCGAGCGACGTGCGAACGGAATCATCCGTGGTGGACAGCGTTCGCGCGGCGGTGAGTTCATTCACGGTGGCGGCGCGGACATCATCGTGAAATCCGCTGATCGTGATGCTGCCGTTGCGATCGCGCATGGACGCCACGAGGTGCGCGGCCGCCACCGCCGGATTGGGCGCCCAGTTGCCGTAGTGCCCCGAATGCAGCGGTCGATTGGGACCGTACAGCGTGATCTCCAGTCCGACCACGCCACGCACGCCCAGCACAATCTGTGGGGCGCCACTCACATGCACGGGGCCGTCCATGAAGAACCACGCATCGGCGGCCAGTCGGTCGCGATGCGCACGCAACAAGTCGCCGAGATGACGCGAACCCGCTTCTTCTTCACCCTCGAGAAAAATCTTGACGTTGAGGAGTGGCGCACGCTGCGTCGCCGCGAGTGCATCGAACGCCGCGAGCATCGCGATGATCGGCCCTTTGTCGTCACTCGCCGAACGCGCGTAGATGCGCAGGTTGGGATCGATCGATTGCCCGACGTTCGGCAAGGCGACCTGTTCACCCGCGACGCCGTTCTGCACTCGGCGCAGCGTCGGCACGAACGGATCGCCGTCCCATGGCGCGCCCGCGACAGGTTGGCCGTCGTAGTGCGCGTACAGCACAATCGTGCGCGTGGCGCCGGGCACGAGCTTCTCCGCGTACACGGCCGGCGGTCCGCCACTCGGCGACTCCAGCAGCGCCGTTGTAAATCCCCGCGTCGAGAACGCGTTCAGCAGGTGCGCGGCGACACGCCGAATCGCGACAGAATCGCCGGCGAGATTCGGCATCGCGAAGAGCGTAAACGCTTCGTCGAGGACCGCGCGCTCGTTGGCACGTCGCCAGCCATCGATGTCCTGACGCAGCGCACTGCCGGTGGCCGATCCAGGCTGCGCCTGCACGCGCGGCGCGGTCGGAAGCGCCAGTAGACCGGCGAACACACACAATGTCCGCATTCGCACACCGTGCACGGTACGAAATATCATCATTTCCTCGACCGTGGCGGACGCGATCGGGCAAACGCCACCTCACGCCCGCCGGTTGTAGTGGAGACGATTCGATCAAGCGGCAACCGGATTTCGTTGACCAGCGATTGGTCAGGAACTACCACACCAAGCGTCCATCCGGGCCCGCCCTCGCGCACCACGGCGCCGAGCCGTCCCCAGAGTGCATGCAATGTCTCGACGTGACCCGTGCGAATACCGTACGGCGGGTTAGTGACGAGCCAGCCGACACCTCCGTACGACGACAATCGAACGTCCGAGAGTGGCTGATGCACAATGGCGAGCGCATCCAACACACCGGCGCGCTCGGCGTTGGTCCGCGTCGCCTCGATGGCGCCCGTATCACGGTCACCGGCGACAATCGGCACGTCGCACGGTCGTACCGCAGCGCGCGCGAAATCACGCACTGCGGCGGCGATGCGAACATCGGCGCCGGGCCAGAACTCACAGGCGAACGCGCGTGCCAAGCCCGGCGCGATGTTGCGCGCGAGCAGCGCGGCTTCAATCACAATGGTGCCGGCCCCGCACATCGGATCCACCAACGGCACATTGGCCGGCCATCCTGACGCGACGAGCAGTGCCGCCGCGAGCGTTTCGCGCAGCGGTGCCTTGCCCGTGTTCAAGCGCCATCCGCGTCGATGCAACAGGGCACCGGAGGCATCGGCGGACACCGTGCACACATCGTGATCGAGTCGCACCAGAATGCGCTGCGTGCGCCCCACGGACGCGTCGTCGACGTCACCAACATCATCGTCATCACCGCGTGCCGCCGCCGTGCGCACACCGGGCATCGCGCGCTCGATGCCTCGCGCGACACGTTCCGCGACCGCATCCGAGTGATACAGGCGTGACTTGCGACAGGTGACCGAAAGTTCGGCCGTGGCGCCGGGCGCCAGCACCTCGCGCCACGGGACACGTTGCGCGCGCTTTTCGAGCGTCGCGAAGTCGCGGGCTTCGAACTGGTCGAGGCGCACCACGATGCGTGTCGCCAGGCGTGACCAGCAGTTGACGCGAAAGAGCTCCTCGGGCGACGCGTCGAACGCCACACCGGCCGGTTCTACGCGCTGCACCACGATTCCCAACGACGCCAACTCGGCGGCGACCAGCGGGGCCAGTCCGGGGGCGGCAATCGCGAAAGCGGCGCGACGTGTTGGCACACCCGAGACCTCCGGTGTGTCAGACTGCGGCCGCGACAGCGGTTCAGACCGTCGTCGCGACGCCATGGCGACGACGCAGTGTCTCCTTCACGCGGGTACCGCGCACGCGCATCAACACGCTGAGATCCTCGGGACTGAGCGGCGGCGCAAACAGGAAGCCTTGTCCGAACGCACAGCCGAGTTCCATGAGCATGCCACGCTGCGCTTCCGTTTCAATTCCTTCCGCGACGGTGTCGAGACGCAAGGTCTCGCCCAGCGCGACAATCGCACTGGCCAGCACCGCGCCGTCTCCGCCTTTATCGATCGTGTCCACGAACGCCTTGTCGATCTTGAGAATGTCGATGGGATATCGCTGCAGATAACTGAGTGAGGAATATCCGGTACCGAAGTCATCAATCGCAAGCGACACGCCCAATTCCTTGAGCTGCGTGAGTCGCAAGAGCGACACCTCAACGTGATGCATGAGAATGCTCTCGGTGATCTCCAGCACCAGGTCGGCCGGTGTGAACTGTGATTCCTGCAGCGCGTTCCGCACGTCGTCCACAATCGTGGCGTCCTGCAACTGCCGTCCGGACAGATTCACGGTCACCCGCACCGGCGCGCCGCGTTCCAGTGTCCAGCGAGTGCCTTGGTGGCATGCTTCGCGCAACACCCAGCGTCCGATGTCCACGATGAGCCCGGTTTCTTCCGCCACCGGAATGAAGACCGCCGGAGGCACCGTGCCGCGACCGGCGCGACGCCAGCGCACGAGCGCTTCCGTGCCGCACACTTCGCCGCCATCGAGTGCGATGATGGGCTGATATTCGAGAAAGAACTCATCGCGTTCCGTGGCGCGCCGCAAATCGGCTTCGAGATCAAGGCGTTCGAGCGCGGCGGTGTGCATCGCCGGCTCGAACAGCACATGACGCCCCTTGCCGCGCGTTTTCGCAATGTACATGGCGACGTCGGCGTTGCGCACAAGTTCGTCGGACGTTTCGCCCTGCGCCGTGCAGGCGATGCCGATGGACGCGCTCACGAACACTTCCTTCCCGTTGACCACGAACGCGCGACCAAGTGCAGCCACGACGCGTTCCGCCATGTTGAGCACTTCATCAACACCATCGGTGCTTTCAATCAACACGGCGAACTCGTCGCCGCCCAGTCGCGCAATCAGATCGCTGTCACGCACACAGGCCGACAGTCGACGCGCGGCTTCCACCAGCAGGCGATCGCCCGCCGCATGACCAAGGGAATCGTTGACGTTCTTGAAGTTGTCGAGATCGAGAAAGAGTACGGTAACCGACTGGCCGTGCCGCACGCCGCGCGCCAGCGCGTGTCCCACCTGATACAGAAACAGCGATCGATTCGCGAGATCGGTGAGTGGGTCGTGGAAGGCCTGATGCATGTACTGCTCTTCCATGATACGCCGCTCGGTCACATCGCGCGTATTGAAGACGAGTCCCTGCACGGTGAGTTCGTCGAGCAGGTTGGTCCCCACGTTGTCGACCGTAAGCCAACTGCCGTTGGCGTGTGCCAGTCGCCACTCACGGGTGAGCGAACCGCGGGTACCAGAGGGCCCCCCGGAGGCGAGTTCGGCCATGAACTGGCGCGCGCCGGGCTCGTCGTCAGGATGGAGCAGGTCGAGCAAACGCGTACCCACCAGCGTGCGCGGGTCGTGGCCGAGTACCGTTTGGGCGGACGGCGACAGAAAACGAATCGTGCTGTCCGGCTCCAGAATCGAGATCACGTCGCTCGAGTTTTGCACCAGCGCCCGGAAGCGCGCTTCGCTTTCGCGGGCCGATGCTTCGGCCAGGACGCGCACTGTCTCGCGCGTGGACGCGACTTGTCGGCCGAACGCGATGGCGGTCACGACCACCGCGCCCACCACGAGCCCTGCCAGCGGTTGCACGCCGCTTTCGCTCGCGGCTTTCAGGAGGAGCCCGAAACCGGGCAGCACGGCCACAAACGGAATGACACTGATCCCCGCGAGCGCTCCCGGTAACACGGCCAAGGCCTTTGGCTCACGCGACGCGGACGTCGTGCGTTGCAGCCAGGCGGCGCCGGCCACCAGGCAGGCCGCCGCCGGTGCCGCAGCCAGTAACCACAACGGCCGTTGACCGCTCTGGTGCAGCTTCACGACCGCCACGATATCAGCGATGAAGTACACCAACAGGCCGAGCGCGAGCACCACCAGCACGCTCGAGCGACTTTGGCTGGTGGTCCGTCGCCAGAGAATGGACGCAGTGAGCAACAAAATGAGATCGCCGATCGCCGCCGCGTGCGCCGTCACGAGATCGACGGGACGCATGAAGACGCCGTCAATCAGGGGGCGACGCAGATCGTACCAGATCACGAGCAGTCCGCCGCCCGCGATGGTGGCCACATCGAGGGCAAACTTGGTGCGGTCGAGCGCCGAACGCGGGGCACCCGCGAGCTGGAGCAAGCCGGTGAACAACAGCGGCTGGCTGGCAATGGCGCCCAAGGTGAGTATGCGTCCGGCGGTCGCGGGGTCGTTGTTTCGCCAAGCGAAGAACGAGAGCACCGCCGCGACAATCAGCATCCCCTGACTGGCTGCGGCGAAGGCCCAGCAGCGACGTGTGCCCACGTCCAGGAACTGTGACGAGGTAGTGTGCAGCGCCAGCAGCACCGCCGCGAACTGGATCACCACCGGCGCGAACCCAACGAGGAAGTGCGTGGGGTCGAGCCGATCCGCGTTGATCGCCAGCCAGGTCGTCGCCATCGCCGCCAGCCCGACGAGTCCAGCGAGGAGCCACACTTCCTGACGCGTCGGTGCCGACGGCGCCGGTATGAGAGACACGCCCTGCGACGGCGTGCGGGCGCCGATGGCTGGATACGGTCCGGAACGGCGGGGCGTGGCGCGCTCCGAAACGGGTGACGTCATGCGGGCTGGTAGGTCCTCAGCCAGCGCCGCTCGGTGAGCGCGCCGTCGGGGAACGGGCGTGATAGCAAAGGCGATGGGCGCACAGCCGTGTAGCAAGGCCGCGCACGGGCGCAGGAGCTACGCAGCAGACGCTCGGCGCGCCCGATCAGTCACGCTCCGTAAGCCCGAGCGGCCGGAAAAGCGCACATCGACCGCGAGCGAGCGCGACCGAACGGAGCGGGGGAAAACGCGAAAGACGCGAAAGACCCGAAAACGCGATGTCTTTATTGTGCCGCTAAACTACTGCTTTTTTCAGTCGTTTTTCGCGTCCGACGCCGATATGTGGCCACCCGAAACCCCAGCAGCACTCCCACCACAATGAAATAGATCACCGGCAGCGTGATATCGAGCTTCACCGCCCAGAGATAGTGCGTGATCGCTGCCAGCATCGCCACGTAGACCAACCGGTGCAGCTTGTTCCACCGCGCCCCGCCCAGCCGCTTGATCCAGCCCTTGCTTGACGTCACCGCGAGCGGGGTGAGCAACGCGATGGCCAGCATGCCCACCGTGATGTACCGGCGCTTGACCACGTCTTCAAGAAACAACCCGAAATCGAAAAACAGATCGAGGCCGACATACACGCACAGGTGCACGATCGCCCACCAGAACGCGGCCAGCCCCAGGGTGCGCCGATTCACCACCAGCCAGCCCCACCCGGTCAGGGTGCGCAGGGGCGTGATCGCCAGCGACGCCGCCAGTAGCCGAATGGCGTAATGACCGGTGCGGTGCTGCAGCGACTCGATGGGATTCGCGCCAAGCCCGCCGGACACGAATAGCCACACGAGCCAAGGCACCGGGCCGAGCACCGCGACCCAGACCAGCACACGGGCAAAGCGCCGCGGGTTGAAACGCGAAGCGGTCATGACCACAGCGATGCGCGGCTCAGTAAAACTTGCGCAAGTCCATGCCCGCGTAGAGCGAGGCGACTTCGTTCTGGTACCCGTTGAACATGAGCGTATTGCGCCGCAGGAACTCGCCGATGCGGCGCTCTTTCGCCTGCGTCCAGCGTGGATGATCCACCGTGGGATTCACATTGGCAAAGAACCCGTACTCGCTCCGATTGGCGTCGCTCCAGCTCGTGCTGGGCTGCGTGGCGGAAAACTTGATGCTGACAATTGACTTGATGCCTTTGAACCCGTACTTCCACGGCACCACCAGCCGCAGCGGCGCCCCATTCTGATTGGGCATCGGCCGGCCGTACATGCCGGTGGCCAGAAGCGTGAGCGGATGCATGGCTTCGTCCATGCGCAGCCCCTCCTTGTACGGCCACACCAACGCGTTGCTTCGCTGACCCGGCATCTGGCGCGGATCGAGCAACGTGGTGAACTCGACGTACTTCGCACTCGCCGTGGGTTCCAGCCGTGCGATGACATCACGCAGCCGTACACCGCGCCACGGAATGACCATCGACCAGGCTTCCACACAGCGGTGGCGATACACACGATCTTCCACCGTCAGTCCGGCCAGCAGCGCGTTCAGGTCCCAGCGCTTGGGTACCTTCACCAATCCGTCCACGTTCACTGTCCACGGCGAAGTGACGAGCGACCCGGCGTACCGTTTTGGGTCGTCCTTGCTGAGCCCGAACTCGTAGAAGTTGTTGTAGCTCGTCGCATCTTCCTCGGGGGTCACCTTGTCATCCTGCGACGACCCCGAAGCGGCCGACAGCACTGCGGGTGCTCCCAAACCGGCCAGCGCGAGGGCGCCCGCCGACCCCAGAAAGGCGCGACGGTTGACGAACAGGGACTCGGGGGTGATCTCCGAGGAAGGGATGTCAGACGGGCGTCGGATAGGCATGCGCGGTCGTGTGAGTGGGAACCTGTGTCAACTTACTATGAATGGCGGGCTCAGGTTCCCGGGGAACTGTTGACCGCTCGCACTCCAACCGCTTGCATTCGGTATGTCTACCACGCTTCCGCCATCGATCACGCGCACTTTGGAGCGCTTCCAGGCCATGGACCGGGAAACGCGCATGCAGGCGCTTCTGAGCCACGCCAAAAAGCTCGAACCACTGCCGGAGCGCTTCGCCGCCCTCGACCGGGCCGCCTTCACCGTGCCCGAGTGCCAGACGCGCGTGGATCTGTTCCCCGAGGTGCAGCCCGATGGCACGATGCATTACTGGGCCGATGTGAATGCGCGGCAGTCCCCCACAGTCGCGGCGGTTTTGTCGATTACATTTTCGGCGGTGAACGACCAGCCGCCGGAAGTGGCGCTCGCGCTTCCCTCCGATTTTGTGCGCACCCTCATGCAGAGCATCGGGCTGGGTGCACGCGAGGCTGGACTGTCGGCCATGGTGCGGCGCATCCAGCGTCACGCCGCCGATGCGGTCACGCCGCACGAGCAGCCCAACACCCCCTCGTGATCGACCTCCGCTCCCGGACACCACCACCTTCTCTGACCGCCGACGACATGCCAATAACGATCACCGTCCGAAAAACCGGTTCGCTCTTCATCACCGCCGACGAGGCCGCGCAGGTGCGTCTCGTTGATCACGATGGCAACGAGATCCCGATGCCACCCGAAGGCAAGCCGCTTGCCTTGTGCCGCTGCGGCGCGTCGTCGCGCAAACCGTTTTGCGACGGCACGCACTCCAAGATCGGGTTCCTGGCGGGTGACATCGCGCGTGAAGTACTCGACGTTCAGGGCTGAGTCAGGACATACATGCTCGCCACGATCGGCAACTGGTGGATGTGGTTCTGCACGGCTGTCATCGTGCTGTTGGGCACCCCGATCGTGGCGCTCACGTACGCGCTCACGCGCCCTTTTGATGCCGGTCGGTACGCGGCGGGACGCGCGTTTCGTCTCGTGGCCGTGACCACGCTCGCGTTCAATCCGTTCTGGCGCTTTTCGACGCGCGGCACAGCCCCGGCTGACCCGCGGCGTCCGTACGTCGTAGTGGCGAATCATGAATCGTACGCCGACGTGTTTCTCATCAGCAAGTTTCCGTGGGAAATGAAATGGCTGAGCAAAGACACGATGTTCAAGATTCCGTTGATGGGTTGGATGATGCAGATGGCGGGCGACATCAAACTCACACGCGGGAATCGCGACAGCGCGGTCCAGGCGCTTGCGCAGTGTCGGGACCGCCTCGACAAGCGCGTCTCCGTGATGATTTTCCCGGAAGGCACGCGTTCGCGCGACGGTGCGATGCTGCCGTTCAAGGAGGGCGCGTTCCGCCTGGCCATCAAGGAGCGCGTGCCCATTCTTCCGATTGCGGTCGCGGGGACGCGCCACGCGATGGCCAAAGGGAGTTTTCGTTTTCGCCGAGCGCGCGCACTCGCGGTGGTGCTCGAGCCGGTGTCGACGGAAGGACTCACGCTCAAGGATACGGCCCGCCTGCGCGAAGACGTACGTCAGCGCATCGATGCGGCACGACGCGAGCTCGCGCGCGAACTCGGCCTCGACGCGCCACCACCACTCGACAGCGGTGAGTTACCGCGACCGCGCGACGACGAATCGCGCGACGACGAATCGCGCGACGACGAATCGCGCGACGACGAATCGCGCGACGACGAATCGCGCGACGACGAATCGCGCGACGGCGAACCGCGCGACGGCGAACCGCGCGACGGCACGATCGCTGCGGACGCTCGCTAGTGCAAACCGCACCAGCCGACGAGGCGGCGCTCGAACGGGCGCTGTCGCGTCCGCGGTCGGCCGCACGCAATGCGCTGATGTCGCTCACGGGCGACATCATGATCCTGGGCGCGGGCGGCAAGATGGGGCCCTCACTCGCCCGAATGGCGCGCCGTGCGCTCGATGGCGCCGGTGTACCGCGTGACGGCGACGGGGCGCGTCGCGTGTACGCGGTCGCACGCTTCACCGACACCACATTGCCCGACATGCTGCGCGCCGACGGCGTGATTCCGATTCGTGCCGACCTCACCGATCGGGCCGCGCTTGCGCAACTGCCCGACGCGGAGAACGTGTTGTATCTCGTGGGACAAAAATTCGGAACACACGCCGATCCCGTGAGCACGTGGACACAAAACGTCGTGGCCGCCGTGCACTGTGCCGAACGGTACGCGTCCTCGCGTATTGTCGCGTTCTCAACGGGCAACGTGTATCCACGCACGCTCGTACGCGACGGTGGGGCGCGTGAATCGCACGCACTCGTGGCCGACGGTGAATACGCGGCGAGTTGCATCGGCCGCGAGCGCGTCTTTCAACATGCGGCCGCCCGCCACGGCGCGCGCGTAGTGATCCTGCGATTGTGCTACGCGTGTGATCTCCGCTACGGTGTGCTCACGGATCTCGCCACGCGCATCTACGCCGGCCAGCCCGTCCCACTCGCCAACGGGTACGTGAATGTGATCTGGCAAGGCGATGCGAATGCGTGTGCACTGCGTGCGCTCACGCTCGCCAGCACGGACGCACCGGCACTCAATCTTTCCGGGCCAATCGTCTCCGTGCGTGCGCTCGGCGAGATGCTCGCGCAGCGACTGGGCGTGACGGCGCAGTTCAGCGGCATCGAAGCAGCCGATGCACTGGTCGTCAATATCGACGCCCTGGGCTCCCGACTCCCCGACGAGCCCATGCCGCTCGGCATGCTCGTGGATTGGAGCGCCTCCTGGGTGCAGCGCGGTGGCCGACTCCTCGGCAAGCCCACAAAATTCGACCTGCGCAGCGGAGCCTATTAGGGTGAACGTGCGCGCCCATTTGCTCGACGGGCAGGTGATTCCGGCGCATCCGCTCGCCCTGTCTCCGTCGCGCTCGCTCGACGAACAACATCAGGTGGCGCTCACGCGCTACTACGTGGAATCCGGCGCCGGCGGCATGGCCGTGGGCGTGCACACCACTGGCTTTCGCATCCACGATGCAGAGGTCGGGCTGTATCGACCGGTGCTCGAGCTGGCCGCGCGTTCGGCCGATGACTGGCTGGCCCGCAGCGGCGACCGTCCGTTTGTGCGTGTGGCGGGACTCGTTGGCCACACGGATCAGGCGCTGCGCGAAGCGGCTATCGCGCGCGAACTCGGATATCACTGCGGTCTGTTGTCGCTCGGTGCGTGGCGCGACGCCACGGACCACGCGATTCTGGCGCACTGCACGCGCGTTGCCGAGGCGATCCCGCTGTTCGGGTTTTATCTGCAACCCGCTGTTGGTGGGCGCATGCTGTCGTACCGATTCTGGCGCGAGTTCGCCGAAATTGTGGGTGTCGTGGCGATCAAAGTGGCGCCGTTCGATCGCTACGCCACACTCGATGTGGTGCGCGCGATCGCCGACAGCGGACGGTGTGACATTGCGCTCTACACCGGAAACGATGACAGCATCGTCGCGGATCTTGTCACGGACATTCCGGTGCGCGTCGGTGGCGCAGCCTCCGAGCTCCATTTTGTCGGCGGGTTACTCGGCCAATGGGCGGTGTGGACGCGCCGCGCCGTAGAGATGCTCGCGACCATCAAACAGTGGCGAGCCAGCGGTGCCGATGTGCCGTGTGCGTTGCTGTCCTACGGCGCAACGCTCACGTCCGCGAACGCCGCCGTCTTCGATGTCGCGCACGGCTTTGCCGGCTGTCTGCCCGGTATCCTCGACGTGCTGCGTGGTCAGGGATTGGTGCGTGGCTGTTGGACATTGGAGCCACACGAACGACTGAGCCCCGGTCAGTCGGAGATGATCGCGCGCGTCGCCGCGCAATTTCCCGAACTCACCGATGATGCGTGGGTCGCGGAGCGACGGGACGACTGGCTCAGGGCGTAAGCCTGGCGGGGCGTTCGCGCAGTGTGTCGAGCAGGTCCGCAAGGCTCGCCAGCGAGAAGGGCTTTTCCAACACCGGACAGCGCACAGTTTCGAGGAAGCCCGCGACATCCTGCGAGGCGACATCGCCCGTGGCGAAGATCCATCGATCAAGGAGTTCCGGTTGATGGATCTCCAAATGCTGATACAGCGCAATGCCGGTCATGCCGGGCATCTTCAGGTCACACACGATCGCGTTGTAGCGATTCGCAACGTCCGCGTCCATCAGACGGTCACGCGCTTCGAGTCCGGTGGCACAGGTTTCCACGAGCCATCCGCGGCGCGTCAGAAACCGTTGCAGCGCCATGCGGATTGCCGGTTCGTCGTCGATGAGCAGCAGACATGGGGAGTGTGTCACGTCAGGCGTCGAGCGCGCTGACGTGTCGACATCAGCGATGCCGAAGATTGAATCGATGACGGGTGCGCTGTGGTCGTCCGACGCAACGGCAAGCGCCGCCGGCAGCCATACCGTGAAGCTCGCGCCCGTCGGCTCATTGCCCACTGCCTCGTTGAGTACAAGCGAGCCGCCATGCTGGTCCACGATGCCTTGCGAGACGGCGAGCCCGAGCCCGGTTCCCTCACCAGGCGCGCGCGTCGTGAAAAACGGATCGAAGAGGTGCGCCCGCGCCGTGTCAGGCACACCGAGGCCCTGGTCGACGATCGTGATGCTCCATCCGAGCGCGTTCCATTCGAGACGCGTCAACACGGCACCGCCGCGCGGGGACGCCAGCAAGGCGTTGCGCAAAATATTGTCGACCACCTGCGCCATCCCGATCGGATCGACGATCGCGCGCGGTCCACCGTTGTCGCGCAGCTGCACGACACGCACTCCGGCCTCCACACACGCGGGACGCAGCGCCTCAATCGAGGCCGATACCAGCGACGCCAGATCAGTAGGCGTGCGCTCTCGCTCGCCGCGATCCCGCACGACCTGCAGCAGGTCACGCACAATGGCGCGCGCGCGGCCAGCCTGCGCATGGACCACGTCCAGGACTTCCCGCGTTTCGGCATCGTGCCCCTCGTGCAACAGCTGCTCCGTGAACGACATGACGGCCGCCAGCGGATTATTCAGCTCGTGCGCGACGCCGGAAACCAGACGCCCCACGAGCTGCATCCGCCGCGACTCGGCCAGTTCGCGTTGGAGCGCGTCGTTGGCCAGCGCTGCCGCGCGCTCGCGCGTGATATCGCGGGCGATCGCCAGCACGGTTCGGTCTTTCAACCCCGAATCGATGGGCGAATAGGTGACGTGAAACCAGCGCACTGCGCCGTCTGCGCAGGTGAAACTATGTTCGAAGTTCACCACCTCGCCGCCGAGCGAACGATCGAACGCCTCGAGTATTCGTGGGCGCATTTCTAGCGGCGCGTGGCCAAAAATTTTCTTGCCGATCACATCATCGGCGCGATACCCCGTGATGTGCAACGACGCCGGGTTCGCTTCCCGCACGTTGCCGTCGGCACCGAGCGTGAAAGTAGCGTAGGGCGACGCTTCGACCATGCGCCGATACGAGTTGAGCGTGCGGCGCGACCGTCCGACTTGCGTCCGCAGCATCACCCACATGCCCACAATGGAGAGCAACCCAAACACATACTGCGTGACCAGCAATTCGTAGTTATCGGTCGCGCGCGGCATCCCCTCCCATTGCCTCGGCGACACGATGCCCAGCGACGGCAGGGTGAGCACGACCGTCCAGCCGATCAGCGTGGAGGCAAAGACAATGCGTCCATGAATCAGCGGCAGCGACGTCGCGCCCAGAGCGACGATCAGGCCAAAGAACGGCACGCCCAGCCACCAACCGCCGCCCCAGTTGTGCATCTGCAGCGTGATGAACGCCGAGTCCATGACACACGCGGCGGTGCTCCAGAAGAGTACGGCGCCGCGATCAACCAGTCGACGACGAATCGTCTCGAGGGTTCCGACGCTGAGTAGCCACCACACGTTCCCGAAGAGCACCGCCGACGAGGACCAGGCGAGACTCGCCGCGAACATCACCGCATTGATCGCCAACCCTGCACCGATGAGGGCAAAGCGACGACGGTTCAGGTGCGCGAACTCGTTCGACCAGAACTGCGCGCGCGCAAGCATTCGTTCAGCGCCCGCGCGTCGGCAGGAAGCGCCCGTGCCACGAGTCGAGCATCGGCCGTTCGAAGGCGCGCCGCCAATCTCCGAGGGTCGTTACGGTCAGGTCGAACACGCGCGTCGCACCCGTTACGTGGCCCGCCACCGCGTGCGCGGCGAACTGCTCACGCGTGCCACGCTGCACGAGACCGTCGGCATCACGCCAGTAGACGAGGCCGTTGGCCAGCATCGTGGTGCCCAGCGCCGGCTCAGTTGCTCGTAGTTCGCGAAACAGTCCGTCTATGGAGCACCCCGACGCGGACGCCGGCCGCTGGTCCACGCTGACACACAAAAAACGACCGTCGCGCAACTCGCGTGCGCTGGACAGCGGCGCACCATGCGCACGCCACTCGGCGAGAAACGCATCGACGCGCTCCAGCAGCGCCCGTTCAGCTGCTGCCGACAGCACATCGGTCGCGGCAAATACCCATACGCGCGCTTCATCGGGAAGCGCGCTGCACTCAACCTGTGGCATGGAATTCTCTCAGGAATCGGAGGTCGCGTACACACCGACTGCGCGACGCGACACCCCTTATTCAGTTTCGGCCCGCCCGAAGAGGATCTGAACCATCCCCTGATCCTCCGGACGCGACAGCACATACACGTGATCGCCCAGTTCAAACACCGTGTCGCCACGCGGGGCAATCAAATCGCGGTTTCGCACGACCAGCATGACACTCGTCGTGACCGGAAGTGGCAGATCGGCCAGCCGACAACCGGCCACCGGCAACACCTCATCGACGTAGTAGGAATGCAGATCACTGGTAAACGGCTCACGCGCTTCAATGTTGAGCACCGCCTCCGGCGACGGTGGATCGGCCGCCTCAAGGTCGAGGCGGCGCGTCAGCCATGGCACGGTCGCGCCCTGCGCCAGTGCGCTGACCACCACTACGAAAAATACCACATCGAAGACGAGCGAGGCGTCCGGGACGCCGGCGAGAATTGGGACGACCGCCAAAATGATCGGGACGGCCCCGCGCAATCCCACCCAGCCGATATACCCCACTTCCTTCGCCGAGTACCGAAACGGCAGCAGGCACAGCGCCACCGCGATCGGACGCGCCACCAGTGCGAGCAGCGCCGCCACCGCCAGCCCGATCGGAGCCGCCGTCAGCAGCCGACTCGGAAACACGAGCAGGCCGAGCATCAGGAACATCACGATCTGCGCCAGCCAAGCCACGGCGTCATGCACGCGTACCACGCTGGCGCGGAATGGCACAGTGCCGTGACCGATCGCGAGCCCGGCGAGATACACCGCCAGAAATCCGCTGGCCCCGAGCATCGTGGGAATCGCGTAGGCGAGACAGGCAATCGCCAGCGTGAACGCGGGATACAATCCGGCCGCACGCAGCGCCAGTTTCGGCAACAGCAGGCTGGCCAGCAGTCCCATGCCAATGCCAAGTGCGGCGCCGATCGCCGTTTGCGCGATGATGTCAATAATGAGGCCGGCGATATTCAGCGGTCCGCGCTGCACCGCCCAGTGCGCCACGGTGAGCGTGAGAATCACCGCCAGCGGATCGTTGAGTCCCGACTCAAGCTCAAGCGTCATGCCCACGCGACGCCGCAGGTTGATGCCGGCACCGCGCAGCACGGAAAACACGGCCGCCGCGTCGGTGGACGACACCACCGCTCCCACCAGCAACGCAATCGGCAGCGGCAAGCCGAGCAGATACGCACCCAGCGCGAGTAGCCCCGCCGTGAGCAACACACCAGCCGTGGCCAGCGTACCCGCCGGCCCGAGTACACGACGCACCGCGCTGACGGGCGTGTTCAGTCCACCATCGAATAAAATCAGCGCGAGCGCGAGCGAGCCGAGTCGATAGGCGAGCTCATAGTCTTCAAACGCGATCGACCCGAATCCCTCGGAGCCGGCCAGCATGCCCACGCCCAAAAACAACAACGAGAGCGGGAGCCCGGTACGCTCGGCCGCACGGCTCGACACCACACTCAACAACAACAACAGCCCGAAGAGGGCCAGTGCGATGGCGTGGGAGGAGGTGATGGCATCGAGCATCAGGGCAAACTAGTACCCGTCCCGATGGCCGGTTTCACTCAGCGCGGCTGGTAGTCCGCTCGTCCGGTCTCGAACGCCACCATGCGCTCCACGGTGGGCCACGCCCAGGTGAAATCGTGCGCGGCGAGCACGGCCGGCCGCACACGTTGACTGGCCAGCGCCGTGGCCTGCACCATTTCGCTTCCGAATAACAGCGACATGGCGAACACCGGTGCCGGCAAAATCGCCGGTCGGCCAATCGCGGCGCCCACCTGTCGCGCATACTCTGAGTTCGTCACGGCATCCGGCGCGACAAGATTCACCGGTCCGGCAATTCGGTCATCCATCAGGCAGTGATGAATGGCACCCACTTCGTCGTCGAGCGCGATACAACTCATGTAGTGGTCGCCGCTCCCGAGCGGGCCGCCGAGCCCGAGTTGAAAGAGGGGCCACTGTTTCGCCAGCGCGCCACCAGCCACACCCGTGACAATTCCCGTGCGCAAATGTACCACGCGCACGCCGGCCTCTGCAGCCGGCGCGGTGGCCGCTTCCCATTCGCGCACCACGTCGGCCAGAAAATCGTCGCCGAGCGCGCTGGTTTCATCGAGCACCGTGTCGCCGCGATGCGCCCCATAGGCGCCGATCGCACTGCCGGAGAGCAACACGCGCGGCTTGCGGGACAACGACGCAATCGTGCGCGCGATGAGTTGCGTTCCAAGCACCCGGCTCTCACGGATCGCCCGGCGATGTTCCTCGGTCCACCGCTCTGCAATGGGCGCACCGGCGAGGTGAATCACCGCGTCCACACCTTCAAGCGATGCGGCGTCGAGTTGCCCGCGCATCGGGTCCCACGTGATGTCGATCTCGCCGGCACGCACCGCACCGCGTCCAATACGCAGTACCGTGTGACCACCGGTCGTGAGAAACGAGCACAGCGCGCGCCCCACGAATCCGGTGGCACCGGTCACGGCAATACGCATCCGATCGCGCGTGGCAAACGCGGCGTGCCGCGCCAAATCGTGCGACATCACCGCATGCCGGTATCGGAACGTGCGCTCCAATGTATCGCGCACAAACCAACCGGCCGCGATGTCACCGAGTCCGTTCAGCGGCAGCGCGTACTCGATGCGATCATCGAGGCGGCTGGCCTGCTCACCGTCGGCCGCAAAGGCGTGGGTGTGGATCCATTTTGCAAACGGCCCACCACGCATTTCGTCTACAAATTGCACGTCTTTTTGATAGTCGCGATGTTCCACGCGCCAGCGCGTGGTGATGCCGAGTGTCTTGACGTCCAGCGAGACCGTCGCACCATCGCGAATGCCGCCCGAGCGCGCGACCACACGCACGTCTTGCCACGGTGGAGACAAGCGCTCAAACGCGCCGTCGCGTTCATGCCAGGTGAACAGCGACGCCACGGGAACGGGCACACGCACGGAACGCGTAAACTGATGAGTAGTCACAAAGGACGAACACCTGAGAGGCAGCCGCGTTCCGTGGGGACCTCGCGCGAACGCCGTACGGGAGGATTGATTGATAGCTGGAGGCGGCGACAGGTCATCTGCTTCCGCCATTCGTGCGACCCGATTCGCCATCTACCTGCCTCCCGATGTCAAGCGAAGATCCAGAACAGATCGCGGCACGCCAGGAACTCGCTGAAGCGCATCGTCGCGCCGACGCGCTGGCGCTGTTCGCCCGTCGCATGGCGCATGATCTGAGCAACTTTCTCACGGTGATCCGCACGTATGGCGAACTGGTGCTCGGCGACCTCCCGAGCGGTCACGCGAGTCGGGCTGATCTGTTGGAGATTGCGCAGGCCGCCGACACCACCGTCGCCTACGTACAGCGTTTGTCGTCGTTTGGTCGAGCCGCGAGTATCCAATCGTCGACGCTGGACCTCGACGCGTTGCTGCGGGATGTGGTGCAGCAGGCGGAACACGCAGGGCACGGCCCAATCATGCTCGCGCTTTCCAGCGGCGTCTCGGTGTCGAGCAATGCCGCCGTGTTGGCGGACGCGGTGACCGAGCTGCTTGTAAATGCGCGCGAGGCCAGCTCGGCGGCCGCGCCGACCGAGGTTCGCTCGCGTGTTCACTCCACCACGGAAGACACGATCGACTACGGCGTACCGATTGCTGCGGGAACATGGGCCATCGTGGAGATCATCGACCATGGTGGCGGCATCGCCGCGTCGGTCGCGTCCAACGCATTCGACCCGTTCGTGACCAGCAAGTCGGGCGTGCGTGGTGCCGGCTTCGGCCTCACCATTGCGCGGGCGGCGGCGTGGGCCGGCGGCGGTGCGCTGACGCTCGGCCATACCGACGGCATGACAACGGCGCGCCTGTATTTGCCTGTGCGCACGGGCGATCGCATGTCGGTCTGAGAGGAACGGTGGCACGGCGCACGTGCGGCGCCGCCCGTTACCGCCGAGCGTCAGACGAGCGTCAGACGAGCGTCAGACGAGCGCCGCTTCGCGGCCCAGCGCGTGCAAGAGTCCGTACGCCACCTCGTGCAGCGGCAGGACTTCATTCACGGCCTCGAGCTTGATCGCTTCGCGCGGCATGCCCCACACCACCGATGTGGCGTCATCCTGCGCGATCGTATGCGCCCCTGCCTCACGCAGTGCCAGCATCCCCTTCGCGCCATCGGCGCCCATGCCCGTGAGCAGCGCGGCCACGACATTCCGTCCGGCACAGCGGGCCAGACTGTGAAACGTGACATCCACCGCCGGGCGCTGATGATGCACCTTCGGTCCATCTTTTACACGCGCCACCCAACGGGCACCACTGGCCTGAATCACCAGGTGTTTTCCGCCTGGCGCCACCAACGCGAGACCGCTGGCGAGCACATCCCCGTCGCGTGCCTCACGCACCGTCATCGCGCAAACGGAGTCGAGCCGCTTCGCGAAGGACAGGGTGAAGTGTTCAGGCATATGCTGCACAATCACGGTGGCGGGCGCATCAACGGGGAAGCGCCGCAGCACCGATTCGATGGCCTGTGTGCCGCCGGTACTGGCGCCGATCGCGACGACCTTGTGCGTTGCGTCGAGCGACGCGATGGTGGGAACGCGACAGGGCGATTCGAGGACGGGTTCCACCAGTTTGCGCACGCGTGCGCGCGCGGCCGTGCGCACCGCGCGCACCAGCGCGTCTGTCACATCGGATGTGGCTTGCATCGCGCCGGGTTTGGCGATCACCTCCACGGCGCCCAACGTGAGGGCACGGAGCGCGGCGTCGGAGTGCTGCGGCGTGACGGAACTCACCACGATGACCGGCAGCGGGAAGTGACGCATGAGCTTGGCCAGAAAGGAGAGGCCATCCATACGCGGCATTTCGACATCGAGCGTGACCACATCGGGGCGCAGTGCGACAATGCGCTCACGCGCGACGTAGGGATCTGCGGCCGTGCCTACCACCTCAATATCCGGATGCCGCGCCAGCGCCTCGGTGAGAATGCGCCGCACGAGTGCGGAGTCATCCACGACGAGCACGCGAATCACCCCGGGCCGCGAGCGTTCGGTGGGCACGATGGCGGTCATGCGGTCGCGTGCGCCAGTCGCGCGGCATCGAGCCAGTCACGGCCGGTGAACACGTACAGCTCGGCCTGCGCACGACCATCTTCCACGTCGAAGCTGACGCGTGACACGGGAGCATCACCGCTGCGCGCATCCGCCGTGTCCGTCCGCCAGTGCGGCGCGTCGAGGCGAAAGACTGCTTCCACACCGACGAGCATCGGCAACAGATTCCCGCATACGACATTGGCAATTTCGCCGAGTGCATCGCGCTGCATCGGCATGTGCTGCGCCTCATCTTCGCCCATCATGTTGGAGGCGATCACGGGCAACAGGTTCGATGAGGTGCGGAGCACCAACCGTCCGCGCATCGGGCCGTGAAAGTCTACGGCCACGGCCGCATCGAGTGGCGCCTCGTCAGCTGCCATGGCGCCGTCGACTTCGAGAAAAAGAAACGCCAGGTTCTCAAAAGTCGAGATGGTCGCCTGTCGCAGCAGTTGTTCCGTAGTATTCGACATCGGTCACTCCGGTGACGCGCAGAATGGTATCGCGCAAGGTTTCGGGCGGGAACGGCTTGTGGACAATGGCAGCGCCCAGCTCCTGCAGTGCGGCGAGCCGCGTACCGCTGCCCTCAGTGGAAACAATGATCACCGCGAGATCGCGTGTGCGTTCGTCAGCGCGGAGGTGTCGCAGCATCTCTTCGCCGTTCATCACCGGCATGTTGACGTCGAGCAGCACCAGGTCCACCCACTCGTCGTGGATGATCCGCAGTCCGACCTCACCGTTCGGCGCTTCGAGGATGGACGCGATCGGCAGCCCGCTCAGCTTGAGCGTGCGCCCGATCATGGCGCGCATGACAGCGCTATCGTCGACGATCAGTACGTTGAAAGCCATGGGCGTAGGGGTCAGAGCGGAGACTCGATGCCATTCACCTTGAGCGTGACCGCTCCGGTGGCGACGTCGAGCCACATGGTACGGGAGGTCTGAATACCGCCCGTGTCCTGCGCGTGCACGAGCACGCCGTTCTTCCACAACAGCTTGCGCAACGCGATCATGTTGCGCTTGCCGATCTGGAATCGGTCACCGTCTTCGGTGGCACCGGCATGCGCACCGCCGGCCACCCTCACAATCATGCGTTCTTTCCTGGCACCCAGCCGATAGCACTCCTTGAAGAGCAGCGGCACGCCGGAGTCGACGAACATCGCCGGCTTGGCTTGCATCTTGGCGGGATCGATCGTGCCTGTGGGCAGCATCACGTGCAGCAGGCCGCCGACACCGGCCACTGGATCGTGCACCGAGATACCCAGGCAACTGCCGAGCGCGTAGGTAATGAGTCGCAAGGCGGGGTCGTTGGAGACTTTGACGTCGGCAACGCCAACCACAGCGTTTGTCACCCGGGCACGTGCGGCGGAGGCCGGCGCGCTGTCGGCAAGACGGTTAGCGAACATACACGGCGGGTTGCACGTAGTGGAATCGGTGTGTGAGTCCGGTCAAACTTTCGGAGTGTCCGACAAACAGATATCCGCCCGGGCGCAGCATCGCCCAATAGCGCTCCACCAGCGCCTGCTGTGTGGCCTTGTCGAAATAGATCATCACGTTGCGGCAGAAAATCGCGTCGAATGGTCCACGCATCGGCCACGTCTCCATGAGATTCAGTCGGCCGAATTGGATCCGCTCGCGGAGCACCGGCAGCGCTTCGAATCGCGCGCCATCTGAGTCCGGTGTCGGGCGCCAGTATTTGGCTCGCAGCGTACGCGGCACCTCACACAGCCCGTCCGCGCCATACACGCCGGCCTTCGCGGTGGCGAGCACACGATGGCTGATATCCGTGGCCAGAATGCGTGCCGCGCGAGCGGCGGGCAGCGCAAGCGTTTCGATGAGCAGCATCGCGAGCGTATACGCCTCTTCACCGGTTGAGCAACCGGCGCTCCACAGTCGTACCGGGTGCGTGCACGCAGGCAGCACGGTCTCCTGCAGAAAATCGAAGTGCGCCTCCTCGCGGAAGAAGCTGGTCTTGTTGGTGGTGAGCACGTCGACCATTTCCGTGAACTCACGTCTCGACGAATCACTGACCACGAGATGGAGGTAGTGCTCGAAATTATCGAGTCCCAGCACGCGCATCCGCTTTGTCAGACGCGCACGCACGAGACTTTCTTTCCCGGCGCGCATCCGGATGCCACAGTGATCGTGCAACATCGTGATGATGCGCTCGAACTGGGCAGCCGACAGTGAGGCCTCACCCGTTTGAGCGGGCGTGAGCAACGTCGCAAACATGGTTGGCTCCACAGAAGCCTTCACGGCCAGCGTCACGCAGCGCCTGTGCTGGCGACGTGCTCAATGGCCGCCAACTCGGCCGACTCCAGCACCTTGTCGATATCGACGAGCAGCTTCACGCACCCGCCTGTCTTGCCGATACCGAGCAGAAACTCGGTGCAAATGCCCGCGCCGAAGCTTGGTGCGTCTTCCACCTCGTGAGCGGCAATCGCCACCACCTCACTGACACGGTCTACGATGAGACCGGTCTGTACGCCGTTCATCTGCACGACGATGATGCAGGCATCGCGCCCCTCGGCGACCACCAGATCGAACTTGATCCGCAAGTCCGTGATCGGGATGACCTTCCCCCGCAGGTTGATCACGCCGCGAACGAACGCCGGCACCCGAGGCACGCGGGTGATCGGCTGCATCCCGATGATCTCACTCACCTTCAGGATTTCGAGGCCGTACTCCTCGTCGCCGAGGAAAAACGTGAGATACTTGCCCGACCGGCGGTCTGTCGACGTGATGGGTGCGTTCGTGTTGTTCATGAGCGATACTCAGACGTTCAAGATGACACGTGCGCTGTCGTCCTGCGGCGCAGGGGAGACGCTCGGCACAACGCGACGTAATGGATTCGGTGGAGCGGTGAGGGAGTACTCAGGCAGCGTTCGCCGTGCGTGTATGTTCGGCGCCGTCCCGCAGCGGTGACGATCCATGACTCTGCGCCAGCGCCACGGTCTCCGTCACGTCGAGAATGAGTCCAACGCGTCCATCACCCAGAATCGCGCCGCCGCTCACTCCCGGCACTTTGCCGAGCGAATCACCGAGTGTCTTGGCCACCACTTGTTGCTGTCCCAGCAACTCGTCCACCAGCAGCGCCGTGCGTTTTTCGCCGTCGCCCACAATCATGAGGAGCCCCTCGAGCGGACTCTGTACCGCCTCTGGTACGTCGAAGAGCATGTGCAGACGCGCGATCGGCATCAACTCGCCGCGCAGCAAGACCACTTCGCCACGGCCAACAACGGTGAAGAGCATCGACGGTTCCGGCCGGAAGCTCATGTGAATGTGCGTGGTGGGCACCACAAAGCGTTCCTGACCGACGCGCACCAGCATACCATCAGTGACTGCCAGTGTGAGCGGCAACCGAATGGCAAACGTGGTGCCCTTGCCCGGCACCGAGCTGATGTCGATGCGACCACGAATGATTTCCAGATTTCGTCGCACGACATCCATGCCAACACCACGCCCCGAGATGTCCGTGACTTTTTCGGCGGTAGAGAAGCCCGGTGCGAAGATGAGGTTGAAGACATCACTGTCCGTCATTCCCTTGTCCGTCTCGATCAATCCCTTCTCGATGGCCTTCGCGACAATCTTCTCGCGGTGCAATCCGCGGCCGTCGTCCACGAGTTCCACCACAACGTTTCCGGAGGCGTGGTACGCACGCAGTCGTACGGCGCCCGCGCGCGTCTTGCCGTTGGCCAGTCGTTCCTCCGGACCCTCCACGCCGTGGTCGACCGCGTTGCGCACCATGTGCACCAGCGGATCGCCGAGCAAGTCGGCCAGGTGACGATCGATTTCGACCTCCTCGCCGGTCACCGTAAACACAACTTCCTTGCTGCCTTTCATGGCGGTATCGCGCACGACGCGTGTGAGCTTCTGGAAGGTCGGCCGCAGCTCGATCATGCGCATGGACATCGACAGTTCCTGCAACTCACGCACAATCTTTCCGGCGTGCGTTACCTTGCGCACCAGCTCATGCGGTCGTGTGCGATCGAGTTCCTCGTCGCCGGCGATCATGGTTTGTGCGATGACGAGTTCGCCGACCATATCGATCAGCCGATCGAGGCGGTCGGTGCGAACGCGAATTGTGGGGTCCGGTGTCACGTCCGTGCGACGGCGCGCGGGATGATTTGCCGGTGTGTGCGTCGGGACGCCCGAGGCCACCGCTATCGCGGGATCAGCCACCGTGTCTCTAGCTGCGACCGGCGCGGGTGTGACGCGTGACGGATCATACATCGCCAGCACTTTCAGGAGCGCGTTGTAGTTGTCAGGCAGCCCGATCACGCCTGATCCCGCAGCCGCGTCCTTCACCATGTCGAGCAACGCCTTCAGCATGTCGCTCGATTGCAGCGCGAGTTCCGCGCACGTGCTCGTATACGCGATCTCTTTGTCGCGCACGCGACTCAGCAGTGATTCGGCTTCGTGCGCGAAGGCTGCCACGCGGTCCAGGCCGAGGAATGCCGACGTCCCTTTCACCGTGTGGAAGGCGCGGAAGACCGTGTTGATCGCCTCTTCGTGCCCTGGGTCGGCCTCAAGCTGGAGTAACGCCGCTTCGGCACCAGCCAGACATTCCCGGCTCTCGGTGATGAAGTCACCCAACAAATCAAGATCGGTGTCGTTGGGCAGCGTATCGACGGTCGGCTCAGGCTCGACGACAGCGATCGGTGCCACGATCGGTGCGACCATCCTGACCATCACCGGAGCGAGAGGCGCGGCCGGCGAAGCCAGCGCGGCAGCATCGGCCACCGCGACGGCAGTTTCCAGCGAGCGACTCACATCGGTGAACACCGCATCGGGATCAGTGGCGCTGCGATCAAGCAGCGTGCCGAGCAATCGTGCGGCACGGGCAACATGCGACTGCGCGCCGATCGGCACTTTGTTGTCGAACACCAGCGTGGTCAGCGCTTCGCGGAGCCGACCCAGATCGTCCAGGTCGCCGGCTTCCAGCTGGAGCAGTAGCGTTGCAGCGTCGTCGAGCGAGAGATGGGACACGTGGCGTGCGTCGCGTGGATGGAGAGACTCGTCGCGCGTGTCGTGACGGCGCGCGCCTTCCGGTGCAAGTATCGGCCGATCTGGCGATTTATTGAGCGCGAACGAAGGCGGGGCGACTCTCTTCACGAGATCCGCCCCGCCTTCGATCACGTTTCAGTGGACAAGCCGAGTCTTCGTCCGCGTGATCGGTTCGCGCTACGCCGCCGGAGCGCGCACCGCAGTGAAGATTTCGTCAGCCAGTGCCTGACGTGATTCCGAGTTGCGCGTGCTGGCGTTCGGATCATACGTTGTCGCATCCGACGCGCCGTGTTCCGGCGGATACGCGGCCGTCAGATCCACATTGGCGTCGAACAGATGCGCGACTTCCATCAGCCGTTCTTCCATTTCCACCAGGACCGCTGAGGCGTGCGCGAGTTGCTGTGACGTGATGTCCTGAAACTGCAATGCGCCCATCATCACGAACAACTCGTCGCGCAACCCCACGCGAACACCCGTCGCCCGTGCACGATCCGGCGTTGGCTCCGCGTCGATGCGATCGAGTTCGTCGACCATCTGCGCGGCGCGATCGCACGCGTCCATGATGTTGATCGCCGCGTCTTCTGTTGCCGACGTGACTTCACGGATTTTCTCGTGCGTTGACGCGAGCTTTTCAAGCGCCGTGGATCTGATCGCGGCGCGCGTCTCGCGCAACCGGGACAACACCGCGAGAATCTGCAGGTTGGCCCGTTCAAGAATCGCCGGCAGCTCCGACAGTCCCTCGTGGTTGGTGCGCGTGCACGGGGCGGCGTCGCTGTCCGGCGCGTCGTCGCGAAGTCCACGCAATCCGTGGTCGACCAAACGCAGCGCCGCCTCCGTTTCGTACAGAACTTCCTGTGTGCGGTGAGTGCTCATCGTGTGTCCGTGAGTCAGGCCGCAGCCGCTGGAAGAAGCGCCTCGATCTTCTCCTTCAGCACTTGCGGGGTAAACGGCTTGACGATGTAGTTGTTCACACCCGCTTCCATCGCCGTGAGAATGTCGTCCTTCACACTGCGCGCGGTCACCATGAGTACCGGCACCGTCGCGCCATCCGGACGCGCCCGAAGCGCTCGCGTAAAGTCGGTACCGCTCATGTTCGGCATGTTCCAGTCGGTGATGACAAACGTGACCGACGCATCGAAGCGGGCGAGTGCCTCCTGACCATCGCCGGCTTCCACCGTGTTGGTGAAGCCGATGCGCTGCAGTGAGTTCACGACAATCCGCCGCATGGTCGCGGAATCATCGACAACAAGAAACTTCATGACGCGGTGTCTCCGGCTATGGATCGTTCACGTGGCGCACAGCGACTCAGAGGTCGCCGCGCTGCAGAATTCGGCGGGCCACCTGGTCCACCACGTCGAGCGTGTTGTACGCGCCTTCAAAGACCTTGCGGCGCAGCTCCGCCGTCCGCTCGGGATCAAGCGTATCGCGTTGCTCCGCGTCCAGCTTGCGCGCCATCGACTTCCCCGACTCGGACAACTGCACCGAATCGGTCTTGGGGACCGGCGCGACGGGGGTCGTCGCGGCCACTCCCTGAGTACTCGTTGGTGCCACCGGACTGACCGGACGGTCAGAACGAATCGGGTCGTAACTTCCGAAAATTTTCATTGGTAGGTTCCTCCTCTGACTACAGACTATCGGCACGTTTGCCGAGTAACTTTAACCGGTCAGTTTGACCGGCGTGCGCTCTTCGTAGTCGGTGGCAGTCAGTACAGCACATCGAGGCGAGTCGGTCGAGACGGCAACGTGGGTGTCCCGATCGGTGTGAGATAGGCATGATGAAACGGACGACTCAGCGGTGTGGTCCCCGCGGCCCGCAGCGCGGCCACGGCATCGTCGCAGAGTCGCGCAGCGGAATCCGGTGCGTCGGCGGCGCGCTCTTCATCGACTTGCATCTCGTGCAGCGTATCCGCGAGCAGCGTCTCGAAGGTGAGATGCGGCTCGCCTTCCGGGCGCATCGCGAGTTCAGGGCTCGCCATCTGCGCGCGCGCGTGAAGGCGCTCAGCGTCGCGCATTGACAAACTCGCTGGTGCCCGGCCCCATCTGATACGCGCGGGTCGCGCTGGCGCCGCGGCTAGCCTCGCGCAGTGCGCTTCGCAGCGCATCGGTGCGCTCGGCAACCTTCGTGATCAGCGTGGCTGTACTGGCCGACGCGCTCTCAAGCGCCTCAGCAACCGGCCGGACCGACTCACTCGGCGGCGTGTTCGGTGCCCGAGCGAGCAACGCGGTCGTGAGCTGTGCCAGCAGGGCATCACGCTCCGCCAGCAATGCCGCAACGCGCCCGTCATCTTCGTCGAGTGCGCGATCGACGTCACGTCCCAGCGCTTCGAACGACTCTGCCATGGCTGTCCACCTCCGGGTATCCATCGTGTCTCTCTTGGCCGTCATGCTGACATCCTGCGCGGCTGCAGTTGTTCGGCCGCGCCGGTGAATCCGTCACGGAGCTGGCTCGCGATGCTGGCGAGTCGCCGCATCATTGCAAGATCCCCGCGCTGCCCCACGTCCATCAACTCCACGAGCATGAACTGATAGAGCTCGGCCAGTCGATCGGCGACGTCACCACCTTTCTCGAAATCCAGCGTCGCCAGCAACTCGCCGAGAATCGCGCGGGCTTTGGTAAGCCCCGCGACTTGGAGTTCCAGATCATTGCGTTCTGTGCCAATGCGCGCCCGCTCCAGTTGCACCACGAGCGCGTCGAACACGATCACCACCAGACGCTCCGGCGAGGCACTCAAAATCTCTAGTTCACGATAATTTGCGGCCTGACTCGCGTACGACATGTGTTCCCTGCTGTGGGTCTGAGTGAACAGCGAGTGAAAATCGGTGCTTCGTACCGCGTCAGGTGGACTCCGTTCTGCCGAGCAGTCCCCGTAACGCACTACCCTGCGCATTCAGCCTGCTCAACGCACTCTCCATGCGTGTGAACTGCGCCACGAGCGCTGTTCGGCGAAGCTCGAGGCGCTGCTTGGCATCGGCTTCACGCGACGTCAGCCGCGTTGACGACTCCGACAGATTGCGCAACTGCGTGCTGATCGTACCATCACTGAAGCTGGTGGCCTTGTCGGTTGAGCTGACGAACGCCCCTCCCAATCCGGTGAAGCCGAAGAGTGACTCGATTTCCTGCGGCGCAGAGTTGAGCGCTTCCTTGAACTTGGTCGCATCGTACATAAGGCGGCCGTTCCGATCGAGCGTCATGCCCACCAACGTGGGACGGGAGAACGAGGCGTTGCTGGCGACTTCAACGCGCAACGATGCGGTGAAGCTCTCCACGACCCCGCGAAGCAGTGAGTTGGCGTACAGCGGCGCGTCGACTTGGCGCTGCTCATCGAAGAACGTGCGTACCGCGTTATATGCATCCACCAGCTTCTTCGTCGCATCCGACGCCCCGTCCACATTGCGCGAGATGTCGAGGTCGACTGTAGTACCAGCTTCGGCAGCACCGAGCGAAAGTGTAACGTTCGCAATAGCATCGGTGATCGAGTTGGTGTTGCGCACGTACTCGGTGCCGTCAACCACAATGATCGCATCCCGGCCAGCTTGCAGTTCGCGCGCGCGTCCCGCCGTTTCCGCGGTTGATGCGCCGAGCGACCCGGAGGTGCCATCGGCGCGGGCAATGTTCATCGTGAATGACAACCGCGAAGATCCACCGGTCGCATCCACGAGGCGAATCTTGCCGTCGGGGCCAAGCGATGCCGTGGCGGTGCGCGTTCCCGCGCCGAATCCGCTCGTGGCATCGTTGATCTTGTTGAGCAGGTCCTGCACCGTTTCGCCCGGGTCAATCGCGATCCCGATGCTGACTTCGCTCCCATCGCCTCGCGTACCACGGATGTTGATGGCGTCGCCGTTGGCGAGCCCGGCGTCGACCCCATTGAGCCGAAGTCCGGCCAGCGAGGTCGAGGTGGTGGCGAGCATGCCACCGGCGTCGCTCAATACCCCGCTCGCGCTCACCTGCCGCACGGCGCTGGTCGAGCCCGCGGCGAAACCGAGTGCCGTCACGATCGTTTCGCTGTCGGCATCACCGGCAATGGCCTGCACATTTCCGTCGGTAACGAGGCGATAGCGCGTTTCGTCACCGAACTGGATGGATTCGGCGGACGCTTGTCCACCGGCGGCCTGAATCTTTGCGACGATTGACGCGATCGAATCGGTTCCGAGATCGACCGTGATCAGTTTGCCACCAACACGAATCGATGCCGGCGGCGGATACACGGCGATCCCAAGCGCAGCGGCAATCGCATCGGTGGTCGAAGAAACCGGCCTCGTGCGGGAATCGAGAAACCCGAGTTCGCGGGCGATTCCACCCGTGCCGTCGGTGAGTTCGATGCCCGCAGAACCGGCCGTGGAACGCGTCAGCACCAGGCGTCCGCCGGTTGTGCCGTCGTTCAGAATACTGGCGCTCACACCGGTGGGTGTTGCGCCCGTGTTCGCGGCGTTGACCTTATCCCGAATCGCCTGCAAGGAATCGGCGGCGTCGATGGAGATCGACGTCCCATTGATCGCGAAATCACCGGTGAGGTTGAGTGCTGCGGCGCGATCGGACACGACCTTGCCGCCAAGCTTGGCCGTTTCGGCCAGCTGCACCACCTCCACCCGATAGCGTCCGGGTTCTGCCAGATTCGATGCCAACGCGCCGAACAGCGACTGTCCGGAGACCGGGCTCTTGGGCGCAGTCGCAAGAAATCCTCCAAAGCCGGACACACGCAGCGCGCGCGAGCTCTCGTTGAGACTGAGCACGAGCGATTGAAACTTGGTCCATGCCGCACGCTCAGCAGTGCGCTGCTCGCGCTGCTGCGTAATCGGTGTGACCAGGCGCGCTTCGTCGGCCCTCATGATGGAATCGACGACGTCGTTCCACTGAATGCCGCTCTGCAATCCGCTGAAATTCGCGATCGGTGTGGTCATCTCACGTTCCTCCCTTTAGGCCTTAACCCCGGGACCGGCAAATGCCGGCCCCGGGGTAAGCGTTACGGTCGAGCTACGCGGCTTAGCGCAGGAGCGAGAGAATGCCCTGGCTCGACTGGTTCGCCTGACCCAGCATTGCGGTCGCGGCCTGCTGCAGCACGCTGTTCTTCGTGTAGTTCGCCATTTCGTCGGCCATGTCGACGTCGCGAATCGACGATTCTGCAGCACGAAGGTTCACGACGGCGTTCTTGAGGTTGGCCACCGTGTAGTCGAGCACGTTCTGTCCGGCACCGATCGTCGCCAGCGTCGAGTTGACAGCCGCCAGCGCGGTGTCCGCACCCGCAATGTCGGTCGGCGACGTGTAGGTCAGGGCCGCACCTACGGATACCGTTCCACCTGCCGCATCCGTGACCTGGAAGGCCAGTGTCCCGAACACGCTCGTACCCTGGAAGTTGGTCGACGCGATGATACGCGTCGCTTCTGCCCCGAGGGTCGCGACTTCCGCGGTCAGTGTCGCTGTCACGGAGCCGTTATTGCCCGTTGACGCGGCCTGCACGAGCAGTTCCTTCTGACGTTCGACGATGTTCTGTACAACGTTGGCTGCACCTTCCGCGATCTGGAGCATCGCGTTGCCCTGCTGGGCGTTGTTCGACGCCTGCACGAGCGAGCGGCTCTGCGTGCGCAACCGATTCGCGATCGAGAGACCGGCGGCGTCGTCGGCCGCGCGGCTGATGCGAAGGCCCGAGCTCAGCTTACGCATGCTGCTTTCAGCGGCCAGCGTATTCATGAACAGGTTGCGGGAGGCGCCGAGCGCGCCGACATTCGTGTTGATCTTCATGGTGATAATCCTCCGTGATGGTCGATTGAGGCATCCGTGCCTCGTCCGGATCCGGGAAGTGGATCGCGGTCAGAGTGTTTTATCGACACATCGGCGGAGAACTTGAGCGACCTGACACAACTTTTTTCGACGCTCTCACCGTGTTGGAACAGGTTGTCACACAGCGTGCAACAAACGTGATTGAGCGCTGCGGTGCTCCCGCGCGCTGGTTGCCTCGTGCGGGACCTACGTCAGCGCGACGGGAACCTGAAAGCCGTAATCGGCGACCGCACTCACGATCTGGCGGCCACGTTGCGCACGCGTGTTGAAGACGAGGGGTCCCCGCAGATTCGTCGTCGCCTGGCCGTCTTTCGACGACGGCAGTGTCACGACCGTGAGCACCAGCGCGTCGCTGGGCGTCGCGAGGCCGAGAAAGCGCTCGTCTCCCACGCCAAGGTCCACCTCGTAACCCACGTGGACGGTGAACGGATCCACCAGCAGAAAGGCGAGTCCCGGTTCCTCAGTCGCTTGCAGCCACCATAAGCCGGCGCGGTCGCAGGCAAGCAATGCGAACTCCGTGTGTGATTCGAACCCGTGCAGTCCTTCAGGAAAGGCGAAGAAGCTATCGGCAGGAATGATCGTGTCACCGAGAACGTGTGACTCGATCGTGCGCCCAGCCGGCCCAGAGGCGAGGGACGGCGTGTTGGTTGGTGCAGCGAGCATTGCGGGAGAAGGTGTGACGTGGGCGTTCGATCCGTCGAAGCCAATCGTCATAGATAGTTGGCGAGGCTCAATCCAAGCACTCGCGAGGTGGCCGACATCGCGGCCTCGTACAACGTCTGGCGTCCCACGAGTTCGACCATCGCCTTGTCGATCTCAGTGTCACGCAGTTCGGAGCGGAACGTCTTCAGTGTGAGTTCGAGATCACCCAGACTGATTTCAGCATCCATCATTTCGTTGGTTCGTGCACCCTGTCGGCCGATCAGCGTCTGGACATCCGACGACGAGCTGCGCAGCGCATCGATTGAGGCCGTGATGCCTGCGACGTCGTTCGCGCCCAGCGCTTCCGAGAGGGCGCGGAGGCTTTCGAGCGCGTTGGTATCCAGGAAGATCTCGGTGCCGTTGTGATTGCTGATCGCAAGCCGACCATCACCGATTTCGAGCGGAATGCTGCCGCTCGGATCCACCGGGTTGCCCCCCGTATCCTGCAAAGCGCGGAAGTCGTTGGCCACTGGCGGATACCGGAAGGGCGCCTCGCCACCGCGTGTGCCGCCAAAGAGGAAATCATCACCCAGGCGAGTATTGGAAAGCCCCACCGCAAAGCTGATCAGCGCGTCCACTTCGGCCTTGACCACCAATCGGGTTTCGGCGGTGGCCGTGGCGGAGGCTTGCGAGATTGCCAGCTCAGCGCCACGACCGAGGACATTGGTCACGCTGTTGAGCACATTTTCTTCGGCTTCTGCTCGTGCCATGCCCGTGCGGATATTCCGACGAAACTGCTCAATCGCACGCATGGAACTGCCCACCCGCACCACTTCTGCGCCCGACGTCGGGTCCTGTGACATCTTGCGGAGTCTCAGGCCCGATGAGATGTCCTCACGGGCACGTTCCACCGACTGCAGGTTCTGCTGCAGGCGGCTGATGCTGTTGCGTAGGACCGTTTGGTTGGTGACTCGCATCGATCGCGGGGGACTGTGGACGGGATCACGCACCTGCAGGGTTGCACGTCACAGGGAGCGCACGTCTATTTCAGTGTCGGCGCGTTTTGCAGGATCTTGAGCGTCGGCCAGAATGTCCTATTCCGCCCCCGATTCCCGCGCATGGCCACGATTCTCTATGTCGATGACGAACCAAGCGTTGGCCTGATACTTCAGGATACGCTCGAGCGGGCCGGCCACACCGCCATCGGCGCTCGCAATGTCCCCGAAGCGCTGCAGCTTTTGCCGCGCGGCGATATTGACCTCATCATCAGCGATTATCGCATGCCGGGCCTCACCGGGCTCGAGTTTCTGGCGATGCTGGCGCGCGAAGGGTACGACATTCCGCTCATCATGCTCACAGGCTACGCCTCGATTGAGCATGCCGTGGCCGCCATCAAGGCCGGGGCGATTGACTACATCACCAAGCCGGTGCGCCCGCAGCAGATGGAGCTCGCGGTGGACCAGGCGCTGGAGTTCGTGCGCCTGCGCCGAGAAAATGAGGCGCTGCGCAAGGAAGTGCTGCAATACCGCAACGAGCGACAGATCATCGGCGACTCGCCGCCGATTCGCCGCATCATGCAGACAGTGGCCATGGCCGCGCCCACGCGCGCCACGGTGCTGCTGCAAGGCGAGTCCGGTACCGGGAAGGAGCTCTTTGCACGCGCGCTGCACGACCAGAGCGACCGTCGGGAAAAGGCGTTCATTCAGCTCAACTGCGCCGCGCTCCCCGAAGGACTGATCGAGAGCTCGCTGTTCGGTCATGAAAAAGGTGCGTTCACCGGCGCGATCAAGAGAGTGGAAGGCGCCTTTGAGCGGGCGCATCGCGGCACGTTGTTGCTGGACGAAATCAGCGAAATGCGGCTCGACCTGCAAGCCAAACTGCTGCGTGTGCTGCAGGAGCAGGAGTTTGAGCGCGTGGGCGGCACGTCGCCGATCAAGGTGGACGTGCGCATCATCGCCACCACCAACCGCGATCTCGCGGCGGAAGTGGAAGCCGGCACGTTTCGTCAGGACCTCTACTATCGGTTGTCCACGATTCCCATTCAGATTCCACCGCTGCGCGACCGGCCGGACGATGTGCCGGTGCTCGCACTGCGTTTCGCCATGAAAGTCGCGCACGAACTCGGCAAGAAGATTGAAGGCGTGTCGCCCGACGCGTTGGCGGCGCTGCAGGCGTACAGCTGGCCCGGCAATGTGCGCGAGCTGCAGCATGTCATGGAGCGCGCGGTGATTCTCACGCCGGATCCGATAATTCAGCCGCACTGTCTCGAGGGCACGCGGTTTGGTCTCGCACATTCGCTCAGTGCCACGACATCGCGCGTAGGTCGCCTTGCGTCGGTGGGCACTGCCGGTGTGATGACGCCGCCGACTGGTGTGGCCGTCGCGCCCACCGGGAACCGATCGGGGACGATCGCGCTGGAGTCGCTCAACGTGGCCGATGCGGAGCGCGTGTTGATTCAACACGCGCTCACGGCCAGTGAGAATAACCGCACGAAGGCGGCTGACCTGCTTGGGATTTCGGTGCGGACGCTGCGCAACAAGCTGAACGGACCGGGCGCGAAGGATGAGGACGAGGAGCACAGCACGCTGTAGTTCGTTCGATGGTTCTGAACACTTTGCAAGCCTGCCGATGTCTCATCGACGATTTGATCGGCTAATTGTGCTGTTTACGGTGTGCGTCGGTTTTGCGTGGTGGCTCACCACGCGCGCACCGCGTGGCATC
>JBBRDP010000013.1:0-36549 GCA_038203795.1 Gemmatimonadales bacterium | reverse complement strand
TGCCACAGCGGTCGCGAGGCGCCTCCCGCGCGTTGTACGCCTACGCCAAACCGCAGCTGCAGTTCGTGGGCTACGACGCCACGCTGCAGGGCGGCGTACTCAATCGATCCAGTCCGTACACCATTGCGTCACGCGATGTCTCACGCGGTGTCTATCGGCACTACGTGGGCCTGGTCTACCGTTCCGACTCGCGCTTCGTGGAGTTCTTTCAGGCGTACAGCAGCCGGACATTCCGCGCGGGACGACTGCATCGCACTGGTGGCATTCTGTTCGGCGTTAACAGGCCGTAGTCGCGCGGCCCCTCACGGCGGACCGAGCTGGGCGCTAGCGTTCAGCCAGCGCCTCCCCCAGACGACCGAGCGGCCGCGTGCCGCACCACCCCCTTGCCGACCATCCGCATGCTCACGTCGGATCGATTGACCATGTTC
Organism: Gemmatimonadales bacterium; assembly: GCA_038203795.1. GTDB lineage: Bacteria > Gemmatimonadota > Gemmatimonadetes > Gemmatimonadales > Gemmatimonadaceae > JAABRT01. The sequence continues at coordinate 36,121 of JBBRDP010000013.1, read as the reverse complement.
AGATCCTTCTGAATGCCCAACATCACCTTGGCAGGTGCGCTGACGGAGAACTTTCTCGGGCGCTCGCCGGACTGGTACAAGCTCACCATTGTCGGTTTCCTGATCGCCAATCCACTGCTCATGATGACTGCCGGTCCGTTCATCACGGGATGGGTGCTGATCCTGGAGTTCATCTTCTGCCTGGCGATGGCGCTCAAGTGTTATCCGCTGCAGCCGGGCGGCTTGCTGGCGATCGAAGCCGTGATGATGGGGCTGACGACCGCAGAAACAGTGTACGCAGAGGTGGTGCAAAACTTTCCGGTGTTGCTGCTGCTGATGTTCATGGTGGCTGCGATCTATTTCCTGAAAGAGCTGCTGCTGTTCGGTTTCACCAAGCTGCTGTTGCGCGTGCAATCAAAGCCCCTGTTGTCGCTGCTCTTTTGCGCGGTCGCGGCGGTGCTGTCTGCCTTTCTTGACGCCCTGACGGTGACCGCCGTGGTCATCACGGTCGCGCACGGCTTCTACCTCATTTATCACAAGGTTGCGTCGGGCAAACAGTATCATCACGAGCACGACGTGAACGGCGATGATGAAATCGGCGAGCTCCATCGTTCGGACCTCGACATGTTTCGGGGATTCCTGCGCAGCTTGATGATGCACGCCGCCGTCGGCACCGCGCTCGGTGGCGTGAGCACCATGGTTGGCGAACCGCAGAATTTGCTGATTGCCAAGGTCATGGGCTGGGACTTCCAGCAGTTCTTCCTCGCGGCCGCACCGGTCTCCCTGCCCGTGTTGTGCGTCGGACTGCTTACGTGCTTCGTGGTCGAGAAAATGCGATGGTTCAGTTTTGGCGATGAACTACCCGACAATGTGCGCCAGATCCTCAACGCGTACGACGAACATCAGTTGAGCAAACGTACAACGCAGGACGTCGCGATGCTGTGGGTCCAGGGCATCATTGCCCTGCTGCTCATCACCGCACTCGGCTTCCATTTTGGCGAAGTGGGGTTGATCGGACTGACCGTGATTGTGTTGGCCACCGCGCTCAACGGTGTCACCGAGGAGCACCGCCTTGGCCGGGCCTTCACCGAAGCCATGCCGTTCACCGCGCTGCTTGTGGTCTTTTTCGGCATTGTGGCTGTGATTCACGATCAGCATCTGTTTCAGCCGCTCGTTCGGTCCGTGCTGTCCCTCGAGGGCACGACGCAGACCGGCGCGCTGTATCTCGCCAACGGGGCGCTCTCGGCGATCAGCGACAATGTGTTCGTGGCCACGGTGTACATCACGGAGGTACACGCCGCGTTCACCGCCGGTGAACTCAGCCGCGAACAGTTTGAACGACTGGCCGTGGCGATCAACGCCGGCACAAATCTGGCGAGTGTGTCGACACCAAACGGACAGGCCGCATTTCTTTTCCTGCTGACGTCCACATTGGCTCCGCTGATTCGCCTGTCGTACGGCCGTATGGTGTGGATGGCGTTGCCGTACTCCATCACGCTGTCGATCTCAGGATTGCTCGCGGTGTTGTTTTTACTACCGTAAATCGGCGCGCGACAACCGACCTGCCACGCATGACGGCGCGCGGGACAGCGAGGGCTATCGCACGCACAACAGCACGCGGTACCACGCGCCCTACGACGCCCGCACAATCCCCGCAGCCACCACTGCCGCCGTCTCGAACCGAAGGATCGTCTCACCGAGCCCCACCGACACGAATCCGGACGCGTGCAGTGCTTCCAACTCATCGGCTTCGAATCCACCCTCGGGCCCCACGGCGATCACGACGGGCGATTGTCGCGCCGAGGTATCGCGGCCAGCCATCGGAACCCCGCTCGCATCGAGCACCAGTCGAGTACCTTCCGGCGCGGCCTGAATGGCGCGATCAATTGTGGCTTCGGGAAATAACTGCGGCAGCCACGCCCCGTGCGATTGCGCCAGTGCACTCTGCATGCGCGCACGCACTTTCGCCTGAAACGTGACGCCTTCGCCGCGCGGCGAGACGCTGCGCGATCGCTTCCATAGCACCGGACGCCAACTGGTGCATGCCAACTCCGCGACTTTCTCGGCTAACCACAACAATCGGTCGCGGTCGGCGACGGGCACGAGCAGATGCAGCGGCGACGGTGGCGCAACGTGTTCCACGTACGACACCTCAACCTGCGCGCCTTGTTTCGACAGTCGCACCAGCGTACCCTCGGCCACGACCCCTTCACCGTTGCGCAAACCGATCACGGTGCCAACGTCAATGCGCCGCACCTTGAGGTGTCGTGCCTCATCGTCGCCCAGCGTGCACGTCGCGCCGAGTACGATGGGCTCGGCCGTCACGAAGACGGCTAGGCCCGTGCTATCGCGACGCTCCACCAGATGTCCTCCGCGTCCTCAGCCGTGATGCGCCAGCCTGAAGCGCTGAGCACATCCATCATATGCGCGCGCTCGTCTTGCAGAATGCCACTGAGGATGACTGCACCGCCGGGCACAAGCGACGCGGCAATCGACGGCAGGAGTTCCTCGAGCACCGAGGAAATAATGTTGGCCAGAATGATGTGCACTGGGGCGACGAGCGGCAGCAGTCCTTCCGCGCCACCCTGAAACACGTGCACGACCTCCGAAACACCGTTGCGTTCCACGTTGGCGTGCGCGTTCGGGATCGCTTCCGGGTCGAGTTCAATGGCGTACACGCGCGAGGCACCGAGTTTGGCGGCGGCAATGGCCAACACGGCACTGCCCGCGCCAAGATCAGCCACCGTATCACCACGCGTCATGACGTCACCGAGCAAACGCATGACACCGCGTGTAGTAGCGTGTTCACCGGTGCCGAACGCCATCCCCGGATCGATCACAATAGTCCGTGCGGCGTCGTACTGATCGGCCAGCCACGGCGGCGTGACCACGAGCTCACCCACCTGATGCGCGTCAAGCCCGTCTTTCCACGACTCGCTCCAGTCGATCGGCGGCACATCGGCGACGTCAATCACCACGTCAGGATCGGCCGCCAGCAGCATTCGCCGCACGTGTTCGAGGTCGGTGAGGGGCGGAAAATGTGTCACCAACTGTTCGCCATCTTCGTGCAGTCCCTGCGCGCCGGCATCGAAGAACGCTTGCATGAGCGCACTGCGCACGGAAATGGCCTGTACACTTGGCCTCACCCGCACCGCCGTCCACGGGACCTCACGCACCCAACGCTTCCTTCATCTTCGACCAGATGCTTTTCTCACGCTGCGGTGGCGCGCTGCCCAGCAACTCGGCGAGTTGTTTCAGCAACACCACTTCTTCCTGAGACGGCTCCTGCGGCGTCCAGAGTTGCACGCGCACGTGCAGGTCGCCCGTCCCCGACGCATTCACACGCGGCAGTCCGCGGCCGCGCAAGTGAAACACCGTACCACTCTGCGTTCCTTCCGGTACACGAAGCGACAACTCGCCCGTGACACCGGGCACCATGACGTCAGCGCCAAACACTAGCTGCGGATAGGTGACGAGTGATTCGCAAAACAGATCCTCGCCGTCGCGTTCGAACCGCTCGTCTTCAAGCACGTCGAACACCACCAGGATGTCACCGCGCGGCCCGCTGCGCGGCCCGATATTTCCGGCACCGCGCAATGTCATGTACTGACCAGTTGCCACGCCGGCTGGCACCTGCACGCGTACCGTCTTCTCGCCACGCACACGACCTTCGCCGCGACAGTTACGGCACGGACTTGCGACCACGACGCCTTCGCCTGCGCAGGTGGGACACGGTGCCACGCTGACGAACTGTCCAAAGAACGATCGCTGCGCGCGCCGTACTTCACCGGCACCCGCGCAGGTGTTGCACGTTGTGGGCTTTGAGCCGGGCTCCGCACCGCTGCCTTCGCACTTGTCACACGGATCAAGCACCTTCACCACCACGGTTTTCTCAACACCGATGGCGACTTCTTCCAACGTCAGCTGCAGCGGGAGCTTGAGGTCGCTGCCGGCCCGCGGACCACCGCCACGACGACCGCCCCCACCTCCGAACATGTCACCAAAGCCACCGAAGTCCCGCATGAAGATGTTGAGCGCATCGGACAGGTCTACGTGTTCGAACCCGCCTCCGCCGCCTCCACGCAAGCCAGCCTCGCCGTAGCGATCGTACGCGGCGCGCTTCTGCGGATCGCGCAGCACGTCGTACGCTTCCGTGATGCTCTTGAATTTCTCCTCAGCATCCTTCGACCCACCATTCCGATCGGGATGCCACTGCATCGCGAGCTTGCGGTAGGATTTCTTGATATCGTCGTCCGACGCATCGCGGGCCACGCCCAACGTCGCGAAAAAATCAGCCATGTTCGGTCCGTTATGGTGCTTAACTGAGCAGCTCGGAAACGAGCTGCGAGGTATGCGATACGAGCGCGACCACCTTGTGATACGGCATGCGCGTCGGTCCAATCACCCCGATCACGCCCGATAGCGTGCCCGCGTGGTACTCGGCGGTGACCACGGTAAACGCGTCCATGCCGGGGTCGCCGTGTTCGTTACCGATCGTGATGCTGAGCCCCGACGAGCCGGCGCGCGCCTGCAGCAAGGTGGCCAACTGTTGCCGACGCTCAGTCAACTCGATGAGCTGTCGCATGCGTTCCCCAGTGGAGAACTCAGGCTGCTCGGCGAGCAATGACGCTTGGCCGAGCACGACGTGATCGGCGGGTTCAACGGCGCGCGCGAACACTTGCTCGCCTTCCTGCACAAAGATGTTGAGCAGTGCCGCTGCGTTCGCGGAGCCGGGAACATCACGCAGCCGACTGCTCAACGACGTGCGCACCTCCTCGAGCGTGAGCCCGGAGAGTCGCTCGTTCAGCACAATCGTGACTTCGACAAGCGCCTCATCGGCGATCGTGCCGGGCACTTCGACGAAGATCGTGCGCACCGAGCCGCCGCCGAGCGTGAGCACCATGAGAATACGCTCCGACGTGACACGCACCAGCTCAAGGCGCTGCAGAATCGCGCGATCGAAACGCGGACCCATGGCGATGCCGAGTTCCTGTGTGAGCACACCGAGTGACTGTGCCGCACAACGCAAGATGGCCTCGATGGCGGAGCCGCCGGCACTGATTTGCATGGCCAGCTGATCGCGATCCTGCGCGGAGATGGCTTCGACACGCATCAGCGAGTCGACGTACACACGATACGCCTTATCGGTGGGAATCCGCCCGGCCGACGTGTGCGGATGATAGAGAAACCCCTTTTCTTCGAGGTCGCTCATCGTGTTGCGAATGGTGGCTGGCGACACTCCGAGATCGAACCGGCGCGACAACACACGCGATCCGGCGGGCTCGGCGGTGGCCACGTACGCCTGAATGACGGCCTCGAGAACATGACGTTCCCGGTCGCTGAGCTCTTGAAATGCCATAACCCTAAGTGTACTAAGGACTTCGGTGCGCTGTCAATATGGCGGCGAGACTGTCGAGCCGAAGCCAGCCCTGGGCGGTGCACCGGAGCACCCCTTCCCGGCTCACGCTCACCCAATCGGCGTCTTCCCACGGGCGCGCCAGCCGCCGCTCGGCATCGCTGATTTCGAGGCCGCCGTTGGTACGCAGGCCGAGATACACCGCTTCGGCCTGTCGATTGGCGTCCGAGAGGAGCTCCGCACCACCAAGCGGATCCTCTCCGGCATCGACGAGGCGCTGCCAATCGGCGTAGGCCGACTTATTCCAGCGCCGCTCCCGGCCGTCGTACCCATGCGCCGACGGACCCAGTCCGAGATAGGGCACGCCGCGCCAGTACGCGCTGTTGTGGCGCGCCCGGTGCCCGGGCAGCCCGTAGTTGGACACCTCGTAATGCTCGAATCCGGCACTGGTGAGCGCTCGATGCGCGTGCAGAAACTCGAGTTCGTACGATTCTTCGGGCGCCTCGTGCACCGTGCCGCGATCGGTCCAGCGACCGAGCGGAGTTCCGGATTCGACAGTGAGACCGTACAGAGAAATGTGCGTTGGGGCGAGCGCCAAGGCCTGCTCCACATCACGCGCCCAGTCACGTTCCAGCGTGGACGGAACGGCGAAGATGAGATCCACCGATACATCCTGCAGCCCGGCCTCTCGCAACACCGCCATGGCGCGAACAGCGGCCGCGGCATCGTGAACCCGGTGCATCCACGCGAGTACGGCATCGTTGAACGACTGCACGCCAAGTGAGACGCGGTTCACGCCAGCCGCGACCCACGTTCGGGCGTCGGCGAGCGAGACGTCTTCCGGGTTCACTTCAATCGTGATTTCCGCGCCGGATCGTGGTTCGCAGGTCTCACGCACGACATCGAGTAACGCCGCGACGCCATCTCCACCCAACCGTGACGGCGTGCCCCCGCCAAGATAGATGCTGTCCACTCCGTGTGGCGCGATGGCGCGCGCCGCGAGCTCTCCAACAATGCCTCGCACAAACTCACGCACCGGGACTCGGCGCCGCACCGCGATCGCGAAGTCACAGTAGCTGCAGCGTCTCGCGCAAAACGGAACGTGCACGTACACGTGCCGACTTTCGCGCACTACACGCCCACCGACACGAGCGGACGAACGGTTCCTCCGGCGTCGATCTCCACGAGACCGTGCAGCTCGAGCGCCGCCAGCGCGATGTTGGCTCGCCGAATGTCGAGACCGGCTCGCGAGGCCAACGCGCTGACGTCGGTGGTGCCCTGCTGCAACGCATGCCAGCAGGAGGCGGCATCGCCCTCGAGTTGCGGCGGTGCCGACCGCTCGCGTTCGAGCTTGAACTCACGCAGGAGATCGTCAGGCGTGCAGATGACCTGCGCGCCGGACTGAATCAAGGCGTTCGAACCGACGCACTCCGGCGCGTGCACGGAACCCGGCACGGCACACACGGTTCGATCGAGTTCGTGCGCCACGCGCGCCGTGATGAGCGCACCGCTTTCGCGACCGGCCTCGACAACCACGGTGACTTCCGCAAGCGCCGCAATAAGACGGTTGCGCTGCGGGAACGTACCGGCGTGTCCACGCTCGCCAAGCGGCACCTCGCTGAGCAAGAGTCCTTCGTGTGCGATGCGCGCCTGCAAGGCGCGATGTCGCGGAGGATACGGAATGTCGAGTCCGGTGCCAAGCACGGCGACCGTGCTGCCTCGCGCCTCGAGGGCACCGAGATGGGCGGCACCATCAATGCCGCGGGCGAGGTCACTCACAACACACAGGCCGGCGCCGGCGCACGCTTCGGCCAGCTCGCGGGCAAACCGCAAGCCGCCGGGTGAAGCGGTGCGCGTGCCCACAATCGCCACACTGCGCTGCGCGGCGAAGGCCGGTGTTCCCTGCATCCAGATGACCGGTGGCAGCGTGCGGAGCGCATGAAGCCCTGACGGATACTGCGCGTTCCCGGGCACGGTACACAGCGCCCCCAGTTCGGTGGCGCGCTCGAGCAGCGCATCGGCTTTCTCACGCGCGTCTGCCACCGCGCCGTTCACGCACCCGCGCAGCGCATCGGTCGCGCTGCCCGCGTCGTCTATGCGCCGCGCATACTCCAGTGCGCCAACGCCCGGCATGAGCGAGAGCGCGAGCGCGTCGCGATGCGCGTGCGGCACCATTACGGAGTAACGGCGTCGTTCCGCGCGGGCGCCGCCGCCTCCTCGGCTTTGCGCAGTTCCAACAGCCGCCGCCACCATGCATCGAGCAGTACGTCGAGGCCTAGCCGGCCGGGCGCGCTCACGGCGTACATGCCGAATGCACCGGGCGCCTCGATCTCCGGCACGAACAGCTCGCCGAGCAGATCGCACTTGGTGAATACCACGCAGAATGGCTTCGTGGCCAGCTCCTCGGAATATTCCTTGATCTCGTGCCGCAGCTGATCGAACTCCGCTTGCCAGTCTTCCGATTCGATGGAAATCATGAATGCAAGCACGCGCGTGCGCTCGATGTGCCGCAGGAACTGCAGGCCGAGTCCCTTGCCTTCGTGCGCTCCTTCGATGATGCCCGGAATGTCGGCCACCACAAACGTGCGATGATCACTGAGCGGAACAACGCCGAGATTGGGGGACAGCGTGGTGAACGGATAGTTCGCGATTTTCGGGCGCGCGGCCGAGACGACGGAGAGCAGCGTGCTCTTTCCTGCGTTTGGCTGTCCGACGAGACCGATGTCAGCAATGAGCTTGAGCTCAAGCTCAAGGACGTGTGCTTCGCCCTCCTCGCCGGGCTGCCACTTGCGCGGCGCCTGCTGGGTGGACGTCACGAAGAACGCGTTGCCTTTGCCACCGCGTCCTCCTTTGGCAATGATGTGTTCTTCGCCATCGCCCATGACTTCGCAGATGAAATCGCCGCTCTCTTTGTCGCGCACAATCGTGCCTGGCGGCACCGGCAAGATGACATCCTTGCCGGAGCGCCCGGTCATGTTGGAGCCCATGCCGTGGTCACCGCGTTCGGCGATCCACGAGTCACGATACGTAAAGTCGAGCAGTGTGGCGAGATTGCTGTCGCCGCGAATGATCACATCGCCGCCGCGCCCACCGTCGCCGCCATCGGGGCCACCCATGGGATAGTACTTCTCGCGACGGAACGAGCAGGCGCCCGAACCTCCGGTACCAGCTTCGACCTTCACGACGACGCGATCAATGAACATGTGCTATTTCCCTTGCACGCGGGCCCAGAGGCCGACGTATCGTTTGACATCATCCGGATCCAGCAGATCGGCGATCGCGAGCAATGCCGCGTCGACCTGTGCCGGCGAAGCGCCCGCGTGGAGCGCGCCGTGCAGATGCGAATGCAACTGCCGGTCCTGACGCGCAATGGCACAGGCGGCCACTACGCAAAGTTCACGTCGTGCAAGATCGAGCTGCGGACGACCCAGCACCTTGCCGTACCCTTCCGTCACCATCCAGGCATCGAGTGCCGGATGCAGCGCTTTGATGTTATGGCGAAGTGGTTCGTAGAACCGGCCATACACTTTGGCGCACGTTGCTTCTCCCCGCTCCGTCAGCTGCGAGGCCTCGAACGTTGTGTCGTCGTCGGTTTCCGGCGCCGGCCTCCCCGAGAGGCGTCGCCATTCACGCGCGGCGTTGAGCGCCCGTGGAAATCCGGCGAACAAATACGTTTGGAGAATCACTTCTTCCACCCATATCGCATCGACGTTGGTCACCACCGCCGACAGTGCGGAACGGACCTCGGCTTCGCTCCCACCCGCGAGCACGGCCGCCAACCGAACGAGTTTGATCGTGGGGACGTCGAGTCGCTCAGGATGCTGCTCGAGCGACGACGGTAGAGTATGCGATGCGGCTCCGAAAGCCGTCATCGAATCCGTGCGTGTCGCATCGTGAGTCTGCACCGGGCGCTCACCCATGCTCGACCACCTCGTGACCGGGAACGAACACGGCACCCACCATGTCATCGCGGGTGTTCACAATCGGGTGATGCGCGATCGAGCGGAGTGATTCGGGCAGACGCGCGGGTAGTGCCCCGATGGCCTGCAAGCACGCCAGAACCGCCGGATACTGCGCACGCGGCGCACCGTCTTCCACCTTGATGGCGATGCCGATGCCTTGATCAATGACGCCTATCGAATGCACACCCTCGGCGCCGACCTTGGCAATAAGACGCCCGGCACCGGCCTGCATGAGCAACGTGTCAAAGCGATCCGTGCCGCCCACCAGATGCGGGTGCCGCGTCATGGCGCGTACGATACGAGCAGGGACCACCTGTCCCTCGTGCGCGGCCAACGACAATCGCGCGTAGGCCAGCGCCATGTTGTGCAAGGACAATGCGAATACCGGAACCCCGCAGCCATCGACCCCGCGCGGAATGTCGGTGGTAGGAATGCCGGCCCACGATGCCACGGCGTGCCACGCGGCGTCCTGCACGGGATGTTCGGCCCGCTGATACCCGTCCGTCGGCCAGCCATGCGCGACCGCGCGCCCGAGCATGGCGGCGTGCTTGCCGGAGCAGTTGGAATGAATACGCGTGGGCTGTGCCTGTGCTTCGCGCAGCAGACGGGCCCCGCGCTCTGTCAATGGATCATGCGGTCCACAGGCCAGCGCGTCTTCGGTGAGTCCGAGACGCGCCAACATCCGCTCGACGACCGCCACATGTTCCGGTTCGCTGCCGTGTGATGCGCACGCGAGCGCGAGCTCTTCGTCGCCCCATCCCAGCTGATCGAACGTGCCGTCTTCGAGCATCGGCATCAGCTGAAACGGCTTGGCGCAGGAGCGCCACCACGTGTGTAGCTCGGGGTTGCGGGCCTGCGCCACGCGATGGCCATCGGCGCGCACGACTGCAGCATGCACGCGGTGCGTCGATTCCACGAGGCCCGCTCGGGTGACGGCCACGTCAAGTGTCAACAGTTCCGGTCCCCCGAGCGGTGCCGCATGGGCGTGCGGGGCGCCAGTCGGAGGCGGCGAGGTCATTTCGAGGGCATCAGACATAAGTCCTGAAAGGTAACCGCCCCCGGGCGTCGCTGAGGCTTGACCGAAGCCCGTTCCGGGGATGTGTGGCGCACCGCTATCGTTTAGCCGCGATCACCACACCGGCCAGCACCACGACGCCGCACAGCAGCGTGCCCACGCTCGGCACCTCGCCGATAAAGGGGAGCGCGGCCGCCAGGAGCGTCGCGCCGATCGGCTCACCGAGTACGGTCAGATTGACGATGTACGCCGGCAAGCGGCCCAAGGCCCAGTTCATGCCCGTGTGCCCGAGCAACATCGGACCGAGCGCCAGGCCCAGGAATATGGCCATTTCCTGCGGGGGCTGCGGCCACAGCGACGCGCCGGCTGGCACGGCGAGTATGAGAAGCGTCACCAGGGCAGCGCCGTACGCGAGCAGCACATAGGCCCACGTATCGAGCACTTTTCGCACCGTGCGACCCAGCAGATAGTAGCCAGCGGCCGTGATCGCGCCGACCACCGCGAGTGCGTCGCCGAGCAGAGCATTGCTGCCCTCGGCGGCACCGGCCGGCGCGTCGACCCAAGCCAGCGCAATCGCGCCCGTCATCGCAATGAGGATGCCCACCCACTGCCGTCGCGACGGGCGCTCGCCGAGGAACCGGGCGGAGACCACGGCGATGATCACCGGTTGCAGATTGACCAGTGTGACCGACGCGGCCACGCTGGTATAGCGCAGCGACGCGTTCCAGCTCCAGAAATGCAGGGCGAGTAGCACACCGGCACCCACCGAGGCGATGACGAGTGATCGATCGAGGGTGCGATACGCGCGGAAGCTATTGTTGCGCCAGCCCAGCAGGACAATCGGCACCAACGAGAACGCCAACCGCCAGGCGGCAATGGCAATCGGATGCGCGTCGCTCAGTTTGATGAGCGGTGCCGCCATCGAGATGCCCAGCAGGGCCAGCGTCAGCACGAGCAGCGGAGAAGGAGAGCGCACGCGGGGATGATGTGCGGACGTGCGCCGTCGCGCTACCTTTCGCCCTCATGATCCCTGCTCCGCTGGACCTCGCCGCACCACTGATCGCGCGTGAGCGCCTGCTCGCTCTGCTCGCGGCCGCGACCACACAACACGTGTGCATCGTGGGTGACGCGATGCTCGACTTGTATCTTCGCGGCGATGTGGACCGCATCTCGCCGGAAGCACCGGTACCGGTGGTGCGCGTGCGCGAACGACGACAGGCCCTGGGCGGCGCTGCCAACGTAGCGCAGAACGTTTCGGCGCTCGGTGCCGGCTGCGATCTGGTAGCGGTGGTCGGCGACGACATTGCCGGCACCACGCTCCGTGAGATGCTGGTCGGTGGTGGCATGCAATCGCGGTCCCTGGTGATGGCGGCGCGACCCACGACCACAAAGACGCGTGTCATGGCGCGCGCACAGCAGCTGGTGCGCTTTGACGAGGAAGACGACGCGGACCTGAGTGCCGACGAAGTGGCACGCGTGCTTGAGTCGATCGAAGCGGCGTTGCCGCACGCGACCGCGCTCGTGTTTGAGGACTATAACAAGGGCGTGCTGGTGCCCGCCGTGATCGAAGGCGCCGTGGCGATGGCGCGCAGCAAAGGCATTCCGATCATTGTCGATCCCAAGTACCGCAACTTCTTCGCGTATCGCGGCGCGACGGTGTTCAAGCCGAATCGACGCGAGCTGGAGAGTGCGCTTGGCGCAGCCGTGGATCTTGAGCATCCGGAAGCACTCCCGGAAACATTTGCGCGGCTCGGCGTCGACTATTTGCTGTTGACGCTGGGCGAACGTGGCATGGCGCTCGTTGACGCGAGTGGCCTGGTGCATCGGGTGCCGACCACGGCGCGCGAGGTGTACGATGTGGTCGGTGCCGGCGACACCGTCACCGCGTATCTTGCGGCCATGCTCGGCGCCGGTGCGTCGGCGCTTGAAGCCGCGATTGTTGCCAACTTTGCCGCCGGAGTGGAAGTGGGAAAACTGGGAGCTGCTACTGTGTCGGCGGACGAGGTGATCGCCGCGTACGATGCGCATGTGAGTGCGAGCGCATGAGGTCGCGATCCGGAATGCCGGGCGCCCTGAGAGCGGCTGCGATTGCGTCGGTTATCGGACTCGCTTTGCCACTCGCCGTGCCACTCGCGACGGCACGTGCGCAGGGCTACAACCCGCTGCCCGAAGGGTTTCAATTTGCGGCTCAGGCCGGATTCGCCTGGTCGACCGTTGCGCAGGTCGAGCCCGTCGGCATCGAGCAGTTCTCGCGCCTTCGTGGCACCGCGTACTCGTTGCGCATGACGCACAATGTGCTCGGACCACTCGTTGGATTCGTTGAAGCAGGCGCTGCGCAGCGTGGAGCCCGGGTCCAGGCTCCGGGCGCACCCGACGCGGAGTATCGCACGCGTTGGTGGACGGTCACCAGTGGTGTCAGTCTGGTGGGCAGGTGCGTGTCGTTCATCTGTCCTGCGCTCGACGCCGGTGCCGGAGTCAGCCTTATCCGACAAAGCCTGCTGTACGACGCAGCGAACGGACGGCCCGTGGGTACGATCGGCACGGCTCGCTACGAGACGTCGGCAGTGCTTGGTGTCCGGTTGGCCGTTCCGCAGTGGAGTGGCGTGGCGTTCGTGGCGCGGCATCAGGAGGGGCTGACGAATCTGCTCACCGGTGGCAATAGCGCGCGAAGCCGCAGCCAGGTCTTCATGCTCAGCCTGCCGCTGACTCGGTAGCAAGTCGCACGGCTTGCGCGCCGCCCCTGTTCTCAGGGCCGAGGCAATACGGTATGTTCACCGTTGGGAAGCATCAGTTCCTGCGGGGGTGTAGCTCAGGTGGTTAGAGCGCCGGTCTCATAAACTGGAAGGCGTGGGTTCGAGCCCCACCGCCCCCACTCGTCTTCGTATTTGTAGTCGTACTCGACTTCGTCTTTTGCCGTTGCCTTCGCAGTCGCGGTGCCGCACGCGTTGGACGGCGGTTTCGCCAACCGCTCACATTCAGCGTTTTTCTGCATGTCCTCACAGCGACCTTCGCCGCGCCGTGTTGTCGTTACGGGTTTCGGTGCCGTCACACCGCTCGGGCTCACCGCCGCCACGTCGTGGGATTCGGCGGTTCGCGGTGTGAGCGGCGCCGCGCTCATTACGCGCTTTGACGCGTCGGCACACTCGACACGGTTCGCGTGCGAGCTGAAAGGCTTCGATCCGCTCAACTACGTGGATCGGAAACTTGCCAAGCGGATGGACGTCTACGCGCACTACGCCGTGGCCGCCGCAAACGAAGCGATTGCGCATGCCGGCATCGATACCAACACCCTCACCGATGCACAACGTGCACGCATTGGCGTGATTATCGGCAGCGGTCAGGGTGGGATGGAAACCTTCCAGAATCAGGCCGTTACGTGGCACACGAGTGGCCCGGGGCGGTTGTCACCGTTTTTTGTCCCGATGATCATCTGCGACATTGCCGGTGCGTGGGTGGCGATGCAACACGGCTTGCGCGGTCCCAATCACGCGGTCGTGTCGGCCTGCGCCACCGGCAACGATTGCATCATGAGTGCGCTCGATTCCATTCGCGCCGGACGAGCCGACATCATTCTCGCCGGTGGCGCGGAGTGTGCGATCACGGCACTCGGCGTGGGCGGATTTGGTGCCGCGCGCGCGCTCTCGACGCGCAACGACGAACCGGAGCGTGCGAGCCGACCGTTCGACACCGCGCGTGACGGTTTTGTCATCGGCGAAGGGTCCGGCGTGCTGGTCATGGAGTCACTCGAGTCGGCCGAGTCACGCGGCGCGACGATTTACGCGGAAGTACTGGCCGTTGGTGCTGCGTGTGATGCGTATCATCTCACAGCGCCGCATCCCGATGGCATTGGGGCGCGATTGGCGATGGAAGGCGCATTCGCCGAAGCGCGCATCGCGCCCACCGACGTGGATACCGTCAACATGCACGCCACCAGCACCGGACTGGGCGATGTCGCCGAGTGCATTGCCGTACGCGCCGTCTTCGGCGATCACGCCGATGTGGCCACCGCCACCGCGACCAAGAGCATGACGGGACACATGCTTGGCGCGGCCGGTGCAGTGGAGGCGATGTTTTCGATCCAGAGTATCGTGCACGGCATCGTGCCGCCCGTGATCAATCTCGAATCGATGGATCCGGAATGCGGCGTTCGCGTGGCCGCGAATGTCGCGGAGCATCGCGCGGTGCGCGTGGCGGTGAGCAACGCCTTTGGATTTGGCGGGCACAACACGGCGGCGATTTTTGCGGCGCGCGAGGTGGGCGACGCGCTGTAATCTGGCGCATCGGGGTACGCGGACGCGGAGGGACGCGGAGGGACGCGAGGGACGCGAGGGACGCTGCACGCAGCATGCGGCGTCCCTCACGCACACTCAGGGGATACGGACTTGGTTGGTGGCAGGATGAAACGTGGAGCCGGCCGGCAGGACATGCATCGTGACGCCAGACGCGCCAAGCACCTTCGCATCGACAGGCGTTTTCGAAGCGGTGCGGGCGTCGTAAATCACCACCACGCTTTGTCCGGACACACGCCACGTGCCATCCGGCGCAATCACCAGGGCCGTAGACTCATCGATGCCCACGCCCAGATACGGCGGCTCCTCCAGTACGAGACTGATGAGTCGATTGTGTCGCTTGCGCCGCACGAAGTGTTGATCGATTACCGCGTTGCCAACCAGTGCGAACCCGTCACTGGTGACCACGTTGTTGCGATCGATCGTGATGTTTGCGTCGCTGCTATCGCCGGGCGGCCGATCACCGCCGTAGCGCCGCTCGCTCCCCGTGATCATGCGCGATGACAACACGGCCGCACCGGCGCTGGTGCCCCCCACGACGGCACCGGCCTCATACCGGGATTTGATGGCGCGTTCCAGCGCCGTGCCGCGTACGACATCGGCGAGGCGAGTCTGACTGCCGCCGCCGAACCAGATACCGGTCGCGCCGTCGAGCAGTCGCGCGACACTGTCGAGATCGGCCTGCGAGCGATTGACCCACACATTGATTGCGGTCGCACCAAGCTTGCGCAAATCATCGGCCTTGGCTTCGCCGCTGCGTTCGCCACTCGCGGAAGCCATTGCCATCACGATGATTTTCGCCCTCCCCGACCCGCCGGCGAGCTGCACGAACTCCTCGACCATCGCCGGCGTCTGCGGTCCGCCTCCCACGATGTAGAGCGATCCTCGCTGCGCGCTGGCCGCAAGCGGCATGGCGACGGTCAGTGCGAGGGCGACCAGCAGCGTCCGAGACCACGCGGCACTGCGGGCCACGCGGCTGCGCGTCATCATGAAATCGCCAGTAGGAAGAGTCAATTGAAGGCGGGGCGAAAGGAAAGATTCCAGGCGCGGTGAACAGCGAACCGTTGCATACGGCTAACTTGCACTGATTCGCTGCTCCCGGTGAGGGGTGGGATCAAACCACCCTCAATCTCCTTGTCGAGGTCTGACGTGTCGAGCGCCAAGTTCCCACGAATTCTATTACTCCTCGCGATTCCACTCGCGATTTTTCTGCTCCCCACTGTGAGCAACCTGCTGATCGACTACTGGTGGTTTCAGGAAGTTGGCTATCAGGCGGTCTTCACCACGACGCTGGTCACCAAGCTCACGCTGTTTGCCGTGGTCGCCGGTGTGGCTGCGGCGGTGCTCGCGGGTAACCTGTGGTTCGCACAGCGCGGCGCGATTCCCGAACCCGTGCTGGTGCGCATCGGCGACGCGATGCAAACCGTCGATCTCACCGGTGTGTTGCGCCGATTCTCAAAGCCCGTCGTGCTTGTACTGACGTTCATGATCGCGCTCGGCGCCACGGGGATGTGGGAAACCGTGTTGCTCTACTTCAATCGTGCGTCGTTCGGCACCGCCGATCCAATCTTCGCCCGTGACATCGGCTGGTACGTCTTCTCACTACCGGCCCTGTCGGCACTGCTTGGCATCGTGCGGAGTCTGCTGACGCTGAGCCTCGTGTTGCTCATCCCGGTGTACTTCTTCCGTGGTGACGTGGTGCTGCTGCCGCGTGGGCTTCGCGTCGAAGCCAGTGCCGGTCGTCATCTGGGCGTCTTGCTCGCGTCGTGGCTGGTGCTCACGGCGGTGAGCTTGTGGTTTGTCGACAGTGCGAACCTGCTCTATTCGTCCACCGGACCGTTGGTTGGGGCGAGCTACTCCGACCTGCACGCGACGTTGCCGGCGCTTCGCATCTCGGCCGCCGTCGCGGTGATCGGTGCGCTGCTCGTGTTGGTTGGTGCGATGCGCGCGCAGCTGGGCTGGTACGCGTTTCTCGCCATCGGCAGTTACGCAGCGGTGGGTGTCATCGGACGCGGTGTGGTGCCGGGATTGGTGCAGAAGTTTGTGGTGGCACCAACCGAGCTCACCAAGGAAACGCCGTATCTGGCGCACCACATCGAGTTTACGCGACGCGCCTGGCAACTCGATGGCGTTGAGGTGCGCGAGTTGACGAGCGATGCGCGTCTCACGGTCAACGACATTCGCAACAACGGGCCCACGATCGACAATGTGCGACTGTGGGACCGCGCGCCCTTGCTGCGCACGTTCAAACAGTTGCAGGAAATCCGCACGTACTACGATTTCGTCTCCGTCGACGACGATCGCTATTGGATCGATGGGAAGTATCGTCAGGTGTTGCTGTCGCCGCGTGAGCTGAACACGGCGTCCCTGCCAACACGCACGTTCATCAATGAGCACCTGACGTTCACGCACGGCATGGGACTCACGATGAGCCCGGTCAACGAGGTGACCCCAGAGGGGTTGCCGGTGTTGTTCATCCAGGATCTTCCGCCCCGCACCACCGGCTCGCTCAAGGTGACCCGCCCGCAAATGTATTTCGGCGAGCTCACCACGTCGCACGTGTTCGTCAACACCAACCAGAAGGAGTTTGACTACCCGTCTGGTGAGGCCAACGTGTTCCGGGCGTATACCGGCAGCGGCGGCGTTCCGGTTGGTGGCGTACTGCGGCGATCGCTGCTTGCGCTGCGTTTCGGTTCGAGCAAGATCCTGCTCTCCGGCGACATCACGTCGGAAAGCCGTATTCTCTACAACCGCAACATCGCCGAGCGGGCGGGCAAGGCGCTGCCGTTTCTCACCCTGGACCGCGATCCGTACATGGTCGTGGCCGATGATGGCACGCTGCATTGGATTCAGGATGCCTTTACTTCGAGCACCCGCTACCCGTACGCCTATCGGACCAGCGATGGTATGAACTACATGCGGAATAGCGTCAAGATTGTCATCGACGCATACAACGGCTCGGTGTCGGCCTATGCCGCCATTCCGGACGATCCCATTCTGATGGCGTGGTCGAAGACCTTTCCGGGTTTGATCAAGCCGATCGCCGACATGCCACGTGACCTCTTCGCGCACATTCGGTATCCCGACGACCTGTTCCGGTTGCAAACGTCGCTGTACACCATTTACCACATGGACACACCGGCCAAGTTCTACAACCGCGAAGATCAGTGGCAGATCCCGGTCATCGAGCGCACTGATGGTTCCGTCCCGTTCATGCGTCACATCATCATGCGCCTGCCGGACGAGAAGGACGCGGAGTTCATCTACATGGCGCCGTTCACACCGCGGGGCAAGGATAACCTGGCCGCGTGGATGATCGCGCGAAACGACGGGGACAACTACGGGAAACTGCGGGTGTACCGGTTCCCGCGGCAGAGTCTCGTGTACGGCCCACGACAGATCGAGAACCGCATCAGTCAGAACACCGAGATTTCACGACAGATTTCGCTCTGGGATCAGCGCGGTTCGCAGGTGATCAAGGGCGATCTGCTGGTGATTCCGATTGAGACCTCGCTGCTGTACGTGCAGCCGATCTATCTGCAGGCGGACGGCGGACGGATTCCCGAGCTCAAGCGCGTGGTGGTGGCGTACGATGATCAAGTGATCATGCGCGAAACCTTTGACGCCGCCCTCGGTGCGATGTTCGGCGAGCAAGCGGACGCACGTGCGCCGATGATCGTGGATGTTGGCGCAGACCCGGCAGCGCCGGTCAACACGGTCGTCGTCGACGCGACCATCCAGAGCATGATTGTCGAGGCGCGCCGACACTATCAGGCCGCGATCGATGCGCAGCGTGAAGGCGACTGGGCACGGTACGGCGAGGAACAGCGTTTGCTCGGCGCCGTGTTGGATCGCCTCGAGGCCATGCGTGGGCCGGCGAGACCGTAACACGCCTGGGCGAAGCGCTCGGTCGTGTGCGCGACTGCTCTCGAGCAACGCGTCGCGCGCAGTGTCTCGTGAGCAGTACCTCGCGCGCATTCACGGCGAACGCGCGAGGTCAGGTCACTCGGAAGCCCAGCGATAGCCGCGTAGCGTCCATTGCGCGCGCGCAAAGCTGCTCACGCGAACACGATTGCTCTGATTGCCGCCGAGCAAGACAAAGTGCTGCTCGGTTTGACGCAGCAGGAATCCCACGTGGTTGCCGGTCCGCGACAGGGCCGAGTTGGCCGCGCTCGCGTTATAGATCACGGCGACGGCGCCGGCGCGGGGCTCAGTGCACTCCTCGCCCCACGACAGCCACCTCGATGCCAACGCGGAATTGGAGCCACGCAGCCCAGCCTGTCGCACGCACCAGTTCACGAACGAGGCACACCAGGGCACCTCGTCGGTCGTTGCCCGCAGGCCTGTGCTGCCGTGGTACTCGATGATGCGTGCATTGTGTCGTTCACCGACTATCTCCCGCTGCCCGATTTCGGCGGCCGCAATCGTGAGCCACGGTGCGTCGTCGACGCGCGGAACGCTCTCGTCGTCGGCTGCCGTGCGGGAACGCGGCGCACGCTCGAGCGCCCGCCATGTCGCGCGCCCCACGACGCCGTCGGGTTCGAGTCGCCGCGCTATCTGAAAGCGCAGCACGAGGCGCTCCGTTTCCGCTTCGAACGCCCCCGTGATCGGCAGCGATGGCACCGGACTGACCTGCCGGTTGAGCAGCGTTTGCAGGGTGTATATATCGGGACCGGAGTCACCGCGGCGCACGGTTGCGGGCACGTGAGAAACCAGGAGGGCGTGGAAAGACGCGCTTCGCCAGAGGCACGGGAGGCCGATCGCGTTGGCCACTAACACATGCAGCGTTGCACGCCAACGCGCCAGCCCACTGGCGCGCGTTCGCATACTCGTTTAACCTACCTTTCTGCCGGGCTTCCCCGGCATTTGGGCGTGTAGCTCAGCTGGTTAGAGCGCTGCTTTCACACAGCAGAGGTCCGGGGTTCGAGTCCCTGCACGCCCACTACAATCGTGTCCGATTTGCCCAGCGCGGGTGGATGCTTCGGCTATCCACCCGCGCTCGACATTTCCACCCCGGCCTGACGCAGTCGGCCGGCGAGGATGTCGTCGACTCTGACCATCACCAGCAAGTCGGAGCCATCCGAGCGCTGGCCCAGCACTTCGCCGTCGCGGTGCAACGACGCGAGCACGGCCCCCTGATGCGCACCTACGCGCACCTCCATGAGCGGCCGCAAGCGACGAATCGCGTTCACCAGTTCAGCGCGGAGCGGCTCCAAGCCGTGTGGCGCGTGCGCGGACACGAACAGCGCCTCGGGAACGAGATTGTGTAACCGTTCCTCGAAGCCGGCGCGTTCATCGTCGGGCAGCGCATCCATCTTGTTGCACACCAGACGCGTAGGCTTGGCCTGCAATCCCAGATCGGCCAGCACATCGTCCACCACGGCCCGCTGCTCTTCCCACGCCGGATGGCTCACGTCCACCACGTGCAGCAACAGGTCGGCTTCACGCGCTTCGGCCAGCGTGGCCCGGAATGACGCCACCAGATGGTGAGGCAGCTTACGAATGAACCCCACGGTGTCGGTGAGCAACACCGTATAACCGTCCCCAACATCGATCTCACGCGTGAGTGGATCGAGTGTGGCAAACAAGCGGTCTTCGACGAACACATCGGCGTCGTTTGCGAGCGAGCGCAGAATGCTCGACTTGCCCGCGTTGGTGTAGCCCACCAACGCCACCTTGAATTGCGATTGGCGCTGCTGACGCTGCACTTCCCGCGCGCGCTCGACATCGAGCAGCCGCTCTTTCACCACCTTGATGCGATGCTGAATGAGACGCCGGTCGGTTTCGAGCTGCGTTTCACCCGGACCGCGCATACCGATACCACCCTTCATCGTATCAAGGTGCGTCCACATACGCGTGAGGCGTGGCAGCGTGTACTCGAGCTGCGCGAGTTCAACCTGAAATCGTGCTTCCGACGAACGTGCGCGCGTGGCGAAGATATCGAGAATCAATTCCGCACGATCCATCACGCGTGTGTTCGTGGCCGCTTCGATGTTGCGCGCCTGTGCGGGCGATAGCTCGTCGTCGAACACAATGAGCGAGGCGCCAAGCTCCTGAATACGCAGCGTGAGCTCCTCGAGCTTCCCTTTCCCCAGGTAGGTGCCCGGGTGCGGTCGATCGATGATCTGCGTGAGTGTGCCCACCGCCTCGGCACCCGCCGTATCGACGAGGCGCGCAAGTTCCTGCAGATGCTCGTCCATCTGGTAGCGCTCGTTACCACGCTTGCGAGGCGCACCAACGAGGACCGCCTTCTCGACGGGACGAGCGAGAGAGATGATGTCTTTCGAAATGGGATGGCTCCTGGAGTGCGGGCGCGATTACGGCCCGGGACGCGACGCAGTGTTGAACCGGCCGGTACGATCGTACGGGCGCGTGAAATTCCCGATGGGTGTCACCACCGTGAAGTCCCCGCGCACGCGGTAGTTGACGCTGCCCGTGGACAGAAGCTGACGGCCGGCTTCGCCGAGCCCACGATACGTGAATCGAATCGGCAGCCGCACCATCGACGTGTCGCCGCTGGGCACCACAAAACGCGAATCGAGCGCACCGTTGCCGAGCTGCACGGAATCGACATCCACGCGATACGTCATGCGTGTGGCGTCGAGGCTGTACCGATTGGGATTGTACACGGAGAGCACGACATCGACATTGCCACCATCGATACCCAAGCCGACAATGCGTACGTCACGCAGCTCCACCAGAGGCTCGGCGAACGTGGCACGCCCCAGCGTGGCGCAGCCGGCCATTGTGGCAACGGCGAGTGCACCGAATGCGGCGCGCTTGAGAGTACGGCCTCGCCTTGTGGGCGAGCGGGCGTTACCTGGCGTCGAGTCCATCATGGGTTCCGTCTCCAACAGGTTGAGGCGAATCGACCGGCGCAACCGGCAGCGGACCGTCTACCGTGCGGTCACGCATAGTCTTCCACCAGGCCATTCGCTTGGCAATGTCACGCTCGAATCCGAACGGACCCGCTTCATAAAAAGTACGCGATGCCAGCTCCGGCGGCAGATAGTCCTGCGGCAAGTAGGCATCGGGTACCTCGAATGCGTACTGGTACCCTGTGCCATACCCGAGTTCCTTCATGAGTTTTGTGGGCGCATTGCGCAGGTGCATTGGCACCGGGGCCGCCGGTGTGTCACGGGCCGCCTCGAGCGCCGCTTTCCACGCCACGTACACCCGATTGGACTTGGGCGCCGTGGCCAGATACACGGCCGCTTCGGCGATCGCGAGCTCACCTTCTGGTGAGCCGAGTCGCTCGAAGGTCTGCGCGGCCGTCATCGCGATCGGCAGGGCCTGCGGATCGGCCAGCCCGATATCTTCAGTCGCCATGCGGATCATGCGGCGCGCGATGTAACGAGGGTCTTCCCCGCCCTCGATCATGCGCGCGAGCCAGTACAGTGCACCTTGCGGGTCACTGCCGCGCAACGATTTGTGCAGCGCGGAAATGAGATTGAAGTGCTCTTCGCCGCCTTTATCGTACCGTGGCATGCGTCGCTGTGCGGCTTGCATCACGTGCGCGATCGTGAGCTCGGCACCGTCGGCCACCAGCGACGCTGCAGCCTCGAGCACCCCCAGCGTGCGACGCGCATCACCGTCGGAGATCGTGCACAACTGCGCGATCGCATCATCGCCCATGCTGAGCGCGCGTGCGCCGAGGCCACGATCGCGATCGGTCAGCGCGCGACGTACGAGCAGCTCGAGGTCCGTTGGCGACAATGGCTCAAGCACAACCACGCGAGCCCGCGACAGCAGCGCGCCGGTAAGGGCGAACGACGGGTTCTCCGTGGTCGCGCCCACGAGCACTACCGTGCCCGCTTCCACATGCGGCAAAAACGCATCTTGTTGCGCGCGATTGAAACGATGGATCTCGTCAACGAAGAGCAGCGTACCGCGACCGAACTCCCGCCGCCGAGCCGCATCGGTCACCACTTCGCGCACCCGCGCCACACCGTCGCTCACGGCGGAGAACGACACGAATTCCGCATCGGTCGCCTGCGCCAGCAACCGCGCAAGCGTCGTTTTTCCCACGCCCGGCGGGCCCCACAGAATCAACGAATCGATCGCCCGTCGATCGATCGCCACACGCAGTGGCGCACCGGGAGCCAGCAAATGTGCTTGCCCCACGAACTCTTCGAGTACGCGTGGTCGCAACCGAGACGCAAGCGGCTCCGCAACCTGGGCCGAGAACAACGAGGACATAAGCGGTGACTCCGACGTCAGGCGGGCGCGAGACCGAGCCGCTCCACGGCGAACTCCAAAGCGCGCTCGAGTTCCGGTGCCAAGCCAAGCGGTGCCGAGTCGGCGTCCCAGGCTGGCGTCGGCGCCTCGTGTCGCTCCTCGAAGCCCATACCTTCGAGCAGATACACCCATCGATCGGAGCGCGCGTAAATAACGAGTGCCAAGGAGGCGGTCAGCGTGAGCTGATCATCCGGAGTATACACCGAGAACTCGACGCCGCCGTAGGTCGCCAGTGGCATTTGCAGTCGACCGAGCGCCTCGCGCACGTCGGGGAGCGGCAACAACTCACCCTGCCACACCCCACCGGTACGACGCGATTCAATACACACGTCAACCGCCGGATCGAGTTGAGCCGCCAGCGCGTGCAACACGTCCACAATTCGTTCGGCGTTCGCCCACGCAAACATCTCGAGGACGGCACCGCGACGACGGACCATGAACCAATCCTGGACCCGACGAAACCGGGGCACGCGCAGCTCGAGCGGATCGCGATCGGACTCTCGCATGCGTCAGGCCGACAACTCGGTGGCCAACCGACGCGCTTCGAGCGTGAGCGTGTGAACGGCGTTCCGGGCGGGGTCGTCGAGCACAAAGGTGGTGAGCGCGTGCAGCACTTTCCCCATCACGGGACCCGGCGGCACGCCGAGGCGTCGCAGGTCGTCACCGTCGATCGCGAGATCACCGGATTCAAGTGGGTCCCGAAAGGCGATCGTCAGCATCTGTCGATGCAGGGCACGAGCGGCCCGCAGCGATGGGGCCGGGTTTCCCAGCTCGCGATCAGCCCACCACATGGCGGCAGCGAGCCGGCCGAACGCCGCCACGCGCAACCGTCCCACGCGCGCGACCCAGCGCCGGACCTCGAGGTCGGGAATGTTGGCGGCGGCGAGCAACCGCGCGCCGATGGCCTCGCCGATTGCGTTCCAGCTTCCGGCCAGTGACATGATGGCCGTCGTCTCCGCGTTGGAGAACTTGAGGTTCTTCAAGACGCCAGGCAACGCGTGCGCGTCGATGCCCGCGAACAGCGCGGCGAAACGCAGTGTACGTCGGAGCGGCCGCGACGGAGGGCCGGGGAGCGCGAGTGCGTCGGTGGCCAACAGGTCATGCTCGGCCACTTCCACCAACGCCGGCACCAGCGTATTGAACGCCCCGCTCAGCTGCCAGAGTCGCAAGGCATGCGATGGTCGGACCACCTGCTCCATCGTCTTCTCGAGCTCCTGCTTGACCCGTTCGGCTGACAATCGACCCATGTGCGGCGCGGAACCCTTGATCGCCGACCAGGTGTCCGCTGCAATCGTGAAGCCGAAGCGGGACGCAAATCGAATGGCCCGGAGCGCACGTAGCCGGTCTTCGTGAAACCGTTCCTCGGCCACCCCGACGGCGCGCACGAGCCCGCGTTCGAGATCGTCGCGTCCGTTGAAGGGATCCTCGAGACGCTGCTCCAGCGGATGCCACGCCATCGCGTTGATCGTAAAGTCACGCCGGGCCAGGTCGTCGTGGAGCGAGACGCCGAACTCGACCTCCGCGTGTCGGCCATCGCTGTTGAAATCCCGACGAAAGGTGGTGACTTCATGCATGAGCCCGTTCCGGTCGAGCACGCCGACGGTGCCGAACTTGAGACCGACGGGCACCGTCCGGCGGAAAAGTCGCTGGATGACCTCCGGACGTGCAGATGTGGCGAGGTCCCAATCGAGATGGCTGATACCCAAAAACGCGTCGCGCACCGCGCCACCCACGCACCAGGTCTCGAAGCCCGCCCCGACAAGGGTGCGGGCGAGTTCGAGCACGGCCGATGGCGGCGTGGGCACGGAAGCGCGGTCTATCCGCAGAGGACGCTCCCGCCGTTCACGTTGAGCACTTCGCCGGTCACGTGCCGAGCGAGGTGGCTGCACAAAAACGCGATGGGTCCGGCGATGTCTTCAGGGGCCGCGACTCGTCCGAGCGGAATAGCCGCCTCGATCAGGCGCCGTCCGTCACCGGCGAAGGGACGCGAGACGGCGTCGGTATCGACCCATCCCGGGGCGACGGTGTTCACGGTAATGCCTCGCGGTGCGAGCTCGACGGCAAGCGACTTGACAAAGGCTATCACGGCACCCTTGGTGGCAGCGTAGTCGGCGTGGAACGCCTCGCCGCGCTGTCCGGCGGTGCTGGACACGAGAACGATGCGGCCGCCATCGGTGAGCACCCGTGCGGCGGCTCGACACCCGTAGAAAATGCCGTCGAGGTTAGTCGCCATCGTGGAGCGCCAGCGGTCGTCTTGAAGGTCGGCCACTGGGACTGGCAGATCAGGCCACACGCCGGAGTTTCCCACATAGATATCCACACCACCGAGCTCTTCCACAGCGCGATCCATCAATGTTTGATTACCACTGCGTGTGGATAAGTCAGCTGCATGTGGAAAAGATCTTACACCTAGCGCCAAGCAGGATTCGGCGACGGCCTGCGCTTCCTCGGCCCGAGTCCGGTACCCCACCACGACATCCGCACCGGCCTTAGCCAGTAAGCGAGCGGTGGCCGCGCCGATGCCGCGTGAGGCGCCGGTGACGACGGCGCGCCTTCCAGAGAGATTCAGTAACCCGACGTCCATAGTATCTATCACTTTAATGGTATGGCGTAATACTCTGTCGTACAATCACTTGCACAATCTCACGTGAAGTCTCACTCAGATCGATCCTTCCACCGATTCGCAGATCAAATGCTGAAGACAGAGATGCACTTCCTGCGCTCGGTCCGTTCGTGTGGTGGGAACGATGAGCGTGAGATCACTCACGGCCACGAGATCCCCGCCGTCACGCGCCGATAGCGAGAGCACTTTGAGTCCTTTCTCTCGCGCTGTTTTCGCGGCCTCGATCACGTTTGGAGAGCTGCCTGATGTGGAATGAATTATCAACAGATCCCCAGGCTTTCCAAGCGCTTCTACTTGCCTGGAAAAAATGTGATCAAAGCCAAGGTCGTTGCCGGCCGCCGTGAGAAGCGAGGTGTCTGTTGTCAGCGCGATCGCCGCGTAGGCTCGACGGTTCTTCATGTAGCGTACGACATACTCCGTGGCCATGTGCTGTGCGTCTGCCGCCGACCCGCCGTTGCCACAGAACAGCAGCGTGCCGCCATGCTCCAGCGTGGACCGTACCATGGCAGCGGCCTGCTCAATCTGTACGCCGAGCTGATCGGCCGTGCGTTTCGCCGTCTCCGCAAGCTCGTACAGCGCGTCGGTCAGGGGACGATTCATGATTGTACTCAGTAGGATGGGAGGCGCGGTCAGACTTTGTCTTACCGCGAAAACAGACGGCGAACACGGTCCAGCGCACCGCCTGTCGCCAGTGGGGCAACCGGCTCCGGGTCTTCGTCGGCCAAGACAAGACGTGCGTTTTCGTGGGTCAGCAGGTTGATCTGAGCCGCGTTGGCGCCTTGTTCTTCAAGCCATTTCGCACCGGACGACAGCGAGCGTCGATCTCCGTGATTGTCGGACGCGAGGATATCCACGAGTCCCGCCGCCAACAGGTCCCGGGCGAGATCGCTGGGCGCCCCTCGGCCCATCAGCACCGAGACATCCGTCTGAATGACCACGCCGACCTTCCGGAACTCCCGGACAAGATCCACAGTGCAGCCGTAGTATCGCTCCGGATGCGCGAGCACTGGTGTTCGTCCGGATCGCGCAATTCGGCGCAGCTCGCCGGTCGCGCCCCGCGGCATGCCTCCAATCGTGAACTCCACGAGCAGCGCTCTGGAGTCGCCCAAAGTCAGTGACATGTCGGTGAGGTCCGCGCCGGGCTGATCCAGCATGATCTCCCAACCCAGCGCCAACGCTGGGGCCGCGCTTCCTGCAGCGGCGCACAACTCCGCAAGGATCTCCAGATGCCGTTCCCACGGCGCGGCGGCGGCCTGCGACGCGTTCAGATGCGGCGTACACACGAGCAGGCTGATACCTTCCGCGTGAAAACGCTGAAGGATCGGCACACTGACGTCGACCGACGGCGAGCCATCGTCCACGCCCGGCAGGAGATGCGAGTGGAGGTCGATCAGGACGCCTCCGGGATCTCCGCAATACGCGTCATCGCATCGTTCGCCAGGCGTTCAAGCAGTTCCGGCGTCTTTGCGGCGGCCTCAAACGCGTACGTGACGAGCGCGTCGACCGCGAGCAAGTCGAGCGCCGAGCCGCGATCGGTCGCCCGCGAGCTCAACATGCTGGCCAGCTGCGTTTCACCGGCCTGCAGACACGCCGAAGCCGCCTCGCGCGCTGGACGTTGCGCGTACGGCGCCAGCAGCTCGTGCAGCCGTTGACGCAGCGCGGGCGGCGGCGGTGGGGAGACGCGGTCGAGCCAGTCGGCCACGGTACCGTGGTCCGCCGCCGACACTTCGGTCGCCGATTGCGAGTCGGGCATCGGCATCACGCTACCCGCCCGCCGCAGTTCGCACGACCTGTTCGGACGCCGCGAGCGCCTCGTCGAGTCGGGCGGCGTCGGGAAGACCGGCCTGCGCCATGTGCGGCTTGCCGCCGCCGCGCCCACCAACCACCGCCGCGATGTCCCGCACGATGGCGTCGGCGCGCAGCCCGCGCTCACGAAGATCGTCGGTCACCACCACGAGCAGCGCCGCCTTGCCATCGCCGAAGTCCGCGCCCAGTACGCCCACGCCGCTGCCCAGTCCCTCACGGATGGTGTCACCCAGTGCCTGCAGAGCCTTGGCATCGGGCAAATCAACGCGGCTGGCGATCATGGGCACACCGCTCACATCGCGCTTTCCGGCGATGAGCCGCGCCGCGAGATCGCCAGCGCCACCACCGCTCTTGAGCGCCTCGTCGAGCTTCTTCTCAAGGCTCTTTCGCTCGTCGACCAGCGACTCGACCTTGCGATCGAGCGTGTCCAGCGATGCGGTGCCACCGCCCAGCTGCACTTTCAAACGTTGAGCAATCGAAACGAGCGTCTGATCGCGTTCGGCCAACAACGCGAACGCCCGACGGCCGGTGACGGCCTCAATACGACGAACGCCCGCCGCCACGCCACCTTCGCTGACGATACGGAAGAGTCCGATTTCGGCGGTGTTGCGCACGTGTGTACCACCGCAGAGCTCAACGCTCAGCGACGGAATGTTCACGACGCGCACCACGTCGCCGTACTTCTCGCCAAAGAGCGCCATCGCGCCGGCCGCGACGGCATCGGCGTACACGCGCTCGGTGATGTCGACCGGCGCCGCGTGCCAGATGCCCGTGTTCACCTGTTGCTCGATGATGGCGAGCTGTTCGCTCGTGAGCGGGCCATGATGCGTGAAGTCAAACCGCAAACGCTCCGGCGAGACAAGCGAGCCGGCCTGGTGCACGTGTTCACCGAGCTGCTCGCGCAGCGCCGCCTGCAGCAGATGCGTGGCGGTATGATTGCGTTCGATGTCGCGTCGACGGTCGGCCGGCACACGCGCCACGGCGGGCCCAAACGCGATCGTACCGGTGACCGAGCCAATGGCGGCGATGCGACCGTCGGCCTTCTTCACGTCAACCACGTCCACACGCCACCCATCACCAATAATTTCGCCGTGATCCGATACCTGACCACCGGACTCGGCGTAGAACGGCGACTCGCGCAGCATCACAGCCACGCGACCACCGTCGAGCGTGCGCACGGCCGTCACCACCGTTTGTGTCTCGGTCGTGGCGTACCCCACGAAAGCACCATCGGGCTGTCCCTTCCCCGCCGTGGACCACGCTGCGGGATCGGCGAAGTCGTCGGCGGACACCGTGAGACCGCGCGACTTGCGATCGTCCTGCGACTGCTTGCGCTGCGCGCCGAGTGCGGCCTCGAAACCGGCAAAGTCCACGAGATACCCACGTTCGCGCGCCATGAGTTCCGTGAGGTCGACGGGGAATCCGTACGTGTCGTACAGGCGAAACACATCGTCGCCCGCAATCGTACCGCGCACGGCGCTCGATCCTTGCGTTGAACCAATCGGTGCGAGCTGGTCAAATCGATCCATGCCCCCATCGATGGTGTCGAGGAAACGCTCTTCTTCGGCACGCGTGGTGGCGAGCAGATGCGACCGACGCTGCTGCAGATCGGGATACAGTTCACGCATCGTATCAATTACCACTTCCACCACATGCACAAGCGTTGGTTCGCGGCGTCCGAGCAGCCAGGCATGCCGAACCGCACGACGCAGAATGCGGCGCAACACGTAACCGCGGCCTTCGTTGCTGGGGAACACACCATCGGCGAGCAAAAATGCCACTGCACGAGCGTGGTCGGCAATCACGCGGTACGACGCCGAGTCAATCACCCGACCGTCGGGCGTATGCGCGGTGCCGTCACCGGCGCCGGGACGCCAGGGATACGGAATGCCTACGATCTCTTCGACCTTCGCGATGTACGGCAGAAACAGATCGGTGTGAAAGTTGTTCGACACGCCCTGCTTCACCGCCGCGATTCGCTCGAGGCCGGCGCCGGTATCAACGCTCGGCTTGGGCAAGGGCACGAGAGTGCCGTCGGCCTGCCGGTCGAACTGCATGAACACCAGATTCCAGATCTCGAGGAATCGGCCGGCCTCCGCGCCTTCCACAAAATCATCCTGTGAGAAGTCGTTAACGTCCGTGCGCGTCCACTCACCCTCGGCGCCCTGCGGCACCGCCCAATCGCGGGCCATCGCGGCCAGGTCAACGTAGATCTCGGAACACGGGCCGCACGGACCGGTGTCGGCCATCTGCCAGAAGTTGTCTTTATGACCGAGTCCGTAAATGCGCGACTCCGGTAGTCCTGAGATCTCGCGCCACATCTGCCGCGCTTCGTCGTCCTCGTAGAACACCGTCACGCGCAGATGCTCCGGCGGCAACCCCAGTTCTTCCGTGACAAACTGCCAGGCAAACGTGATCGCTTCGCGCTTGAAGTAGTCGCCAAACGAAAAGTTGCCGAGCATCTCGAAGAAGGTGTGATGACGCGCGGTGTGGCCAACCTGTTCGAGGTCGTTGTGCTTGCCACCGGCGCGCACGCACTTCTGCGAGGTGGTGGCGCGCCGTCCGAACGAGGGATCCTCGAGGCCGAGGAACACCTTCTTGAACGGCACCATGCCGGCGTTCGTAAAGAGCAGCGTGGGGTCGTCGCCGGGGACGAGGGAGGCCGACGGTCGGATGACGTGGCCATGGCGTTCGAAGAACGCGAGGAAGCGGGAGCGGATCTCAGTCGAGAGCATAAGCCATGAAATATATGCCCGTCTGACCGCACAATGTTACTCGTATTCGCGGCGGGTTCGTGGAACGAGGCCTCGCACCACGTCACTCACCACCCGACCGGGAAAACCGCGCCGCAGCAGGAAGCCGGTGAGACGGCGGTACTGCACATCGGCGGGATGTGAGGCCAGCGAACGCATTCGCTTTTCGGCGGCGGCGCGACAGAGCGCTTCATCGTCGATCTGCTCTTCCTGCGCGACGTCGCGAACGGCGGCGTCCACGATCGCGCCGGAGACGCCTTTTCGCATGAGCGACTGACGTATCCGGCCGGCACCCTCGCCGCGACGAAATCGCGAGGCCGCCTCGGCACGCGCCACGTCTTCGTCGTTGAGCAACCCGAGTTCTTCGAGGCGAACGATCGCCCGCTCGATGAATCGCGGGTCCGGCTCCACCTTGCGCAGCCGCTGTTCAAGCTCGCGGCGTGTGCGTCGAGCCCTCGCGATCATGCCCAGGGCGCGGTCAAAGCAGGCCACAAGTCGGTGTGAGTCTTCGAGGCACAGCACAGCCGCCTCGTCGAGCTCAACGCCTTCTCGAAACGCGGCGGCGGACGTGACCGCGTCGGCGTTCACAAGCCACTGTCGGCCGTCGACCAGCCGCACCCGATAGCGCCCGGGTTTGCGCGCGTGCTCGGCCACCCGCTCCACGACGCCGGGAGTCCCGGACGGAAAAAGAGCCGAGGGGCTACTCACAATGAGCCGTGGTGATCCGGGCACCACTTCACACCGCGAGCGACCCCTCGGCCCTCGTTTCTTCCATGCCTCGCGCATGAAGCGCGCGGCTCGCCTTATTCCTCCGCCTCGGGCGCGGGCGGCTCTTCAGGCTGACCAGCCTTCACCCCCAACAACACTTTCACCTTTTCCTCGATCTCGGCCATAAGCACCGGGTTGTCCTTGAGGAACAACTTGGCGTTCTCACGACCCTGCCCAATACGCTGGGTGCCGTAGCTGTACCACGCACCCGACTTCTCGATGATGCCCGCTTCGGCGCCGATGTCGACGAGCAGCGAGACATGCGAGATACCTTCGGAGTACATGATGTCGAACTCCGCCTGCTTGAATGGCGGCGCGACCTTGTTCTTCACCACCTTGACGCGCACATGCGAGCCCACAACTTCGTCTTTGTCCTTGACCGGACCGATGCGACGAATGTCGAGGCGAACCGACGAATAGAACTTGAGCGCCTTGCCGCCGGTGGTGGTTTCGGGGCTGCCGAACATGACGCCGATTTTTTCGCGAAGCTGATTGATGAACACCACCGACGTCTTGGAACGGGCGATCGCACCAGTGAGCTTGCGCAGCGCCTGACTCATGAGGCGCGCCTGCAAACCCATTTGCATGTCGCCCATGTCCCCTTCGATTTCGGCCTTGGGCACGAGTGCCGCCACCGAGTCGATGATGATGACGTCAACGGCACCCGAGCGCACCAACACCTCGCAGATTTCCAGCGCCTGCTCGCCCGTATCGGGCTGCGAGATCAACAAGTTCTCGATGTCGACGCCAAGCTTTTTGGCGTATTCCGTATCGAGTGCATGCTCCGCATCGATGAACGCCGCCACGCCGCCCGCCTTCTGCGCGTTGGCGACCACATGCAGACAGAGCGTGGTCTTGCCGCTTGATTCCGGGCCGTAGATCTCCGTCACGCGACCGCGCGGAATACCGCCAATGCCGATGGCCGCGTCGAGGTTAATGGCGCCGGTGGGAATGCACTCGACACGCACTTTGGAGTCGGTGCCAAGACGCATGATCGAACCTTTGCCATACGACTTTTCGATCTGCGCAATTGCGAGCGCCAGGGCTTTGCGCTTGTCGTCGTGCGATGTGGTGACGGCCATGATTCCACCCGTGTTGATGGTAAGGTGCCACGCCCTGACAATGCGGAATCTACCGCGCTCCAGAACTCGGCCAAGACCCGAACAAAGTACGAAGGATTCCTTCCGTGGACAACCCCCGAGTTATCCACAATACTGCCTTACCCACTGACAAGCGAAAAAGCATCGGGCACGTGCCGGATCCGGACGCGCTCGCCATCCAGCAGCACACCCACCACATCGAAGCGGTACTGGCTCTCCGGCTCGCCGTGCCGGTCGACCCACACCTGCGCTGACCGGGACAACTCCCGTCGCTTGCGGGCGTGCACGGCTTCCACCGGAGACCCGAAGGCCTCCCCACGCCTCGCCTTGACCTCCACAAAGGCCACCAGTGGCCCTCGCCGCACGATGAGGTCGACATCCCGATGCCCGCTCCGGAAGCGGTGCGCCACGATCTCCCAGCCGTCGCGGCGTAACCACCGCGCCGCGATTCGCTCCCCGAGGAGCCCGAGTGCCTGCCGTGCTTTTGTCATGCCGCGAGAATAACGCAGCCGTCGGTGGAGTTCGTCACCAATTTTCGCCAGGCACACCCAAAACCATGCAGGGGGCGTCTCGCCCGCGTTGGCGGCTGCCGTTGAGCACGTTTGCGTCGCGTGTGGCATTCTTCCCTCGGGCGCTACGCGCGTCGCGATTCATCTCTCCTCGAACCTCTGCTCATGGCCCAATCCCGGTTCGGCACGCTCTCGGCCCTGCTCGTGCTCGGTGTGGTCGGCTACATCTGCTTCCGGCCAGCGGGCCCACTGCCGCCACTCGGTCCGCTCATCGATCCGGCCAATGGCCTGTTTGCCACGGTGCAGAGCGCCGAGTTGCCGGCGATGGCGGACGGGACGATTCCCGGTCTGCGAGCGCCCGTGAGCGTGACGTATGACGACCGCGGCGTTCCGCACATTTTTGCCGCGAACACGACCGATGCGTATCGCGCGCTTGGCTACGTGGTCGCGCGTGACCGGCTGTTCCAGATCGAAATGCAAACGCGCGCCGGTGCGGGTACACTCACGGAGTTGGTGGGCGCTCGCGCGCTGCCGCTCGACCAGACGACCCGCGCACTCGGTATGCCGCGGGCCGCCGAACAGCGTGTGGCAACGATGGACACGAGCACTGAAACGTGGCGTATGGCGTCGTCGTATGCGGCGGGAGTCAACGCGTGGAGGCGGAGTGTGTCACGGCGCGCGCTGCCGCTGGAATACAAGTTGCTCGGTCGTGAGCCGCGCGAGTACGGCGTGGTGGATATGATGCACCTGCTCAACCGCATGGGCTACACGCTGTCCACATCTGACAACGAGCTCCAGAATCTGCAGGCGTCGGCCGCCGTTGGCCGCACCGCCGCCGACGCGCTCTTTCCGGTGCACGCGCCAATTGTGGAACCCATTCAGCCCAACGGACAGCAAGTTGCGCGCGTGGCACAAACGGTGATTCCGGCGCCAGGTACGCCGGACTCGCTGGCCGTTGCGCTCCGCGAAGCGCTGGGTCCGCACGATCTGCGCGTCGCGCTCGGCCTCCCCGAGCGTGGTCCGGATGCCGTGGGCAGCAACAACTGGGCGGTGTCGCCGTCGCGTTCGGCGAGCGGACACGCGCTGTTGGCCGGCGATCCGCATCTCGAGCTCACGCTTCCCTCGATTTGGTACGAGGCACATCTCGTCGTGCCAGACACGCTCGATGTGTACGGGGTCACGATTCCCGGATTGCCCGGCATCGTGATCGGCTTCAATCGTGATGTAGCGTGGACGTTCACGAATGTTGGCGCCGATGTAATGGATTTTTATCTCGAAACGGTGGACGATCCCGTCAACCCTTCCCGCTATCAACTCGATGGCGCGTGGCAACCGCTCGAACGACGGGTGGAACGGTTTCTTGAACCCGACGGTGCGCTGATACGGGAAGACACCCTGCGGTATACGCATCGTGGTCCGCTGCGCCGTATCAACGAGCGCTGGATTTCGCACCGCTGGACTGTGCTCGAAGGCGCGGCGCGAGAGACCGAAGTATTCGATCGCGCGGCGCGTTCCACATCGGCGCGTGAGTTGCTTGACCAGATGGCCGCGAATTATCGCGTACCGGCGCAGAACATGCTGGCCGCTGATCGTGGCGGCGCGATCGCCATTCGTTCCACGGGACGCTATCCCATTCGTCCCGACAGCGGGCGCGGTGATGTACTGCGACTGGGAAACACGCGCCGAAGCGACTGGCTCGGTGACTGGGCGATGGCCGACTACCCGCAAGCGTTTTCACCGGCACAGGGATTTCTTGCGTCGGCCAACCAGGAACCGATCGATCCGCTCGTGCAGTCGCGCTATCTCGGTGCCGATTGGGAGCGTCCGTGGCGCGCCATTCGCATCAACGAGTTGTTGCGTGGCAATGCGCAGGTCACGGCCGACGACATGCGTGATTATCAGACGGATCCGCGCAGTGCACGCGCTGACGCCTTTGTGCCCGTCTTCGCTCAGGTCGCGCGCAACGCGCCGCCCAAGCCGTCGATTGTGCGTGCCGGTCAGCTGCTCGCCTCGTGGGATCGGCGCTACACCACGGACAACACGGTGGCGGTGTTGTTCGAGGCCGTGATGTCGAATCTTTCGCGCATGTTGTACGACGAACTGCAACCAGATCAGGACGGAACGACCGGCCCGCGTCCCACCGACATGATGACGGCGCTGCTGCTCAAAGAACCGACAAATGCGTGGTGGGATCTTCGCAGTACGTCTGCGGTTGAGACGCGTGACGAGATCATTGCCGATGCGCTTGAACTCTCGTTCGACGATCTGACGGCGCGTCTGGGCCAACCCGACTCGAGCAGCTGGCGTTGGTCGGCGCATCGCACGGCCACGATCAATCATCTGTTGCGCATGCCGTCGCTGAGCCGAACCGGTATTCCAATGCAGGGTGGCAACGGCACACTCAGCCCCTCAACTGGTGCTGGTACACACGGGGCGAGCTGGCGCATGGTGGTAGAGCTTGGCCCGAACGTCGAAGCGCGCGCCATTTATCCGGGTGGACAGTCTGGTCATCCGGCGAGTGTGCGGTACGACGATCGCCTCGCCGCCTGGTCGGCCGGCCGCCTTGATGCATTGCGAGTTCCCCGCACGGCCAACGAGTTGCCCGGCAATCAACGGCGTGCGCAGCTCTCTCTCACACCGCCTTCCCGCTGATGATGCGACTTCTCAGAGTACTCGGCGTGGCCGTCGCTGTCGCGATTGGCACGTGGTTCGGCGGCTGGTGGGCCGTACCGTTGTGCGGCGCCGTGTATGCAGTGCTTCGGCAACAGCAACCGGGCGCGGTGAGCGAAGCGGCGTTCGGCGCGATGCTCGCGTGGACGAGCTTGTTGGTCTGGCAAGTCTCGCATCCAGCGTTCGGACGGTTGAGCGCGGCGGTGAGCGGCGTATTTCCGGTGCCGGTGCCAGTGCTGATGTTGCTGTCGGTGTGTGTTGCAGGTGTGCTGGCGGCATCGGCAGCGCGACTCACTCACCGGGAATAGCGCGCGCCTCGAGAATCAGCGCCGGGTCATCGCTGATAATGCCCTGCACGCCAATCGACCACAGCTGCCTGGCTTCACGCGCCGTGTTCACAGTCCACACATGCACCACGCCACCGCGCCGCCGCATGAGGCGCGCGAACCGGCCAATGGGCACCGGAATCCCGTTGTACACCGGCGGCAGACAGGCCGCGACGAATGACGCTCCCGGGCCATGCACACCGAGCATCGCAAACGGCAACATGCGCATAAGTTCGCGTGTGCTGCCGCTGAGCGCGATTGGTCCACCAGCCAGTGGCTGTAGACTACGCGCATCGAATCCGGCCACAATCACCCGACGCTCGGCTGCGTGACGCGCGATGCAGGCCCGCACCGCTGCCGTGGCGGTGTGCGTCTTGATCTCGATGATCAGCGGCAGCGTGGGGAACGTGTCGAACACGGCATCGAGCGTGGGTATGTGAACGCCCTGCCCGCGCCAGGGGAACGACGCACCGTTGTCTTTCGTGAAGTGGTAGCCGGCATCGATGTCGGCGAGCTCTGCGAGTGCGCGCGACGCGATCGGTCCCGACGCACTCGTGGTGCGATCGAGGGTGGCGTCGTGATGTACGACCGGCACACCATCACGCGTCAGGTGCACATCGAACTCGAGCGCGTCAACGCCGAGCGCCACGGCCTCGCGCATGGACGCGAGTGTGTTTTCGGGCGCGTGCGCACGGTTGCCGCGATGCCCGATGACGGGGCGCGCATC